>JAIRQX010000033.1 GCA_031256375.1 Deferribacteraceae bacterium | reverse complement strand
CCGTTTTTACCGCACGACTATGCCGAAAGAGTTGAAAAATATACGACCGCTCTCACCTCTTACGGAGGGTCACCTTGCGATGCTTATAGCTGCGGGGATGATGGACGGGTATGTTGAGACGCCTGAAGGCGAAAGGCTTGTAGTAAAAGGGTTTATCAATGCTTATAACAAAGAAAGCAAAATTGATGATAAAACGGTCATAAGAAAAACTTATGAAATAACTGTCAAAGCGGTCAACCTCACATCCCGTGAGATGATGACAATCACTGTCTGAAAAAATCAAAAAAATTTAACGGAGCAAAATATGAAGAATTATATCAACGTAAGCATGATGGGGATACGTGCGTTCAGTGATCGCTATATAGTGAGCGCAGATGATGAGCTTTGCTACGCCTCATTTTATGGTGGCGCGGAAGCGGTCAAAGCGGTTGTTGCCGGAATGCTTGAAGGAAATGAAGTGCGATTGGATGAAAGAAAAGTTGTACGCAACAGGCTATCAATGAATTATGAAAGTACGCGTCTGTCAAACGCTGTTACTCATATTGTCGTGTATGTACCTGAACTGTTTGTAATAAGCGGACAGGGAACATTCATACTGACAGGTAACAGTTATGCAGATATATCTAAAAAAGCGTATGACATTTTAGTGTCGTGCCGCCCGACTCCGCTTATAGAGGAGTGGCGGGACTTTATCACCAACAACCAGATATGGATAAATGAAATGGAAAGTTTTGGGATTCCTTACGCTGCGATGGTGAATTTTCCGGAAACGGAGGCGTTAGACGAGTTTGTAATGGAAAACATAATAGAATTAGCGGAGATGAAACAATGAATATTAAAGAATTTTTGGAAAAATATGGAAATACATTAAAGAGGAAAGCTATTGAAAAATTAGCGCCTTTGTATCAACCGAAATATTTGGACAGTTGGGATACAGCAGCGTTGGATAAACTGACTGCGCTTATGCGCAGACCGTTTGTAGCTCAGGCTGACACGATACTCTCAATAGCGAAAGGATTTTATAAAGCTGATCGCAAGTCGCTGATTTTGGTTGGCGAAATGGGTACCGGCAAGACGCTGATGGGTATTGGCATATCAACGCTTAACCCCAAAAAAAGCAACAGAACGTTAATAATCTGTCCTCCGCACCTTGTACGAAAATGGGCGCGGGAGATAAAAGTAACCGATCCAAATGTAGCTGATGTAAAAATCCTTGAAAGTATATCCGATGTAGAGCTGACGAAACCAGTTGGTCGTGAGTACTGGATAGTATCAAAGGAAAAAGCGAAACTGCATTATTCTGAGAAAACCGGTTACTGGACACGAAAAGGATTGTTATCATGTCCTCTTTGCGGCAAAGCAATAGACTTTGAGGAAGATGACCTTAAAAAGTGTAAACATTGTGAACAGCCGCTTAACGGCGCGAACAGGCTTGGTATGCGCAGATACGCGATAGCGGAATATGTCAAACGGCATAAAAACCGTTGTCATATTGATCTGTTGATAGCGGATGAAGTGCATGAGCTTAAGGGTGGCGATACCGCGCAGGGGCAGGCTTTACACGCGCTTGTTGTGGCTGCTGATAAAACATTGGCAATGACAGGTACGCTGATGGGCGGTTACGCGTCAAACCTTTATCATCTGCTGTTTAGGCTGTTTACACGAAAAATGAAAGCGCATGGGTATAAACACAACTCATCATTGGAATTTTCCGGTGACTACGGCGTTGTGGAAACAGTTATTGAAACAAAGGAAAGATCGGGACGTACCGCTTCTTTAGGCAAAGATAACACTGTAAAGCGGACGCAGGAAAAACCCGGCGTATCGCCACTTTTATTGCCGCACTTCTTATTGGAAGAATCGGCGTTTTTGTGGATTGAGGATGTCGCTGCGGATGCAATGCCCACTTATGATGAATTTATAGAAATCGTGCCGATGGAAGAGGAGCAAAAGGAAATTTATAACGATTTTGAAGATAAGTTAATAAATGCTGTGAAAGATAGTTCCGGTGGGGGCAAATGCAGCAGTAAACTGCTTGGCGCGTTGGTGAATTCACTTTATGCGTTGCCTGACGGTGTACGGAAAGGTGAAACAGTTTATGATCCGGACACAGGCGATCCGTTAATTGTAGCGCCGGAATTAGAGTCTGTTCACACTAATAATAGTATCAATAACCATAGCAAATAGAATAAATCCTGTAAACATTATATCGAGTTTGTCGTAACGAGTGAATATCCTGCGAAATCGTTTTATTCGTAGAAAATATCTTTCAATTTCGTTCCTCTTTTTGTACAACTGCTTATCATATTCCCATGGGTCTTTTCTATCGCTTTTAGGCGGCACAATAGGAATGTAACCAAGACATATTGCCAGATTACGAGTATTGTCCCCCTCATACGCCTTATCCATAATCAAAAAACGATGATTGTCATCACGCCGAATTGTTGACAGCAACTGCCTGCCTTGTGGTGCATCATGGTAATTGCCAGGTGATAAACGAAAGTCTACAACCGAACGGTCAGATGCGGTAACCATATGAATTTTTGTCGTGAGACCTCCTCTGCTTCTCCCAATACTTTGTTTGCCGTTTTTTTTAACGAACCCGTTCCATCCGGGTGAACTTTGGATGTTGTACTATCAAGACAAATTGATTCCATTTTAATACGGATTATATTTTCAAGTTGCAATGCTTCAAAAAGACGGCGCAATGTTCCGTTTTTGCTCCAACGATTCATACGCACATAAATCGTATGCCAATTCCCATATTCTTTTGGTAAGGCTCTCCATTTGCAGCCATTTTCTGTTACATAAATAATGGCATTTATCAATTCAATGTTGCTTATGCGAACATTGCCACGTTGCAGGGGAAGATAACGTGCAATCTTATCAAATTGTTCTTGTGTTAGCTTCATAATAGATAATTCATAGCATGAGTGAGAGTGATTGTCAATTAGTGTAAACAGAATCTA
>JAIRQX010000020.1 GCA_031256375.1 Deferribacteraceae bacterium | reverse complement strand
CTCGTCATTGCGAGGAACGCAGTGACGAAGCAATCCAGTTAGAGCTTTTACCTGCATGGATTGCCGCGCTTCATAAAAAACATTCCGCTCGCAAAGACGGTTAATGTAAAGTGGAACTGAAATAAAAGAACAAATATCTTGATCTTTTGCCGGTTACCCCTTACAATCCCGCACTGATGGAAACTAATACGGTTTTGGGCTATACAATAGTTATCCTTACAGACAGAAAACGCCGTAAACACATGATAACACTTAAACCCGGCGGACGTTTTTCATCGCAGTACGGATATATAGAACACGATCTTCTCGCCTGTCTGCCGTCCGGCGGAACCGCAAAGACCACCGGCGGCGGTAAAACAAGCGGAGGGCATTGTTACAGGGTTTTTGCGGTGACTTACCGCGACTATGTCATGCATATTAAACGGCAGGCGCAAATAATATACCCAAAAGATACCGCGGCAATACTTATGTGGGGCGATATAGCGCCGCATCAGCTTATTCTTGAATCGGGGATCGGGCAGGGAGCTTTATCCATTGCCATTTTACGCGCTCTGGGCGGGACAGGGAAACTTACATCTTACGAACTCCGCAAAGATTTTGCTGATATGTCAGGGAAATTTATATCGACTTTTTTGGGATATGAGCCGGAGAACCACACAATAGAGATACGTGATATTTACAAAGGGATAGATGGAATTTATGACCGCGTACTTTTAGATCTGCCGGAACCGTGGCAGGTTACCCCGCATCTGAAAGATGCGCTTAAAGAAGGAGGTATTGTAGTAAGCTATATTCCTACCGTAATTCAGGTAAAAACTATGGTTGAAAGCCTTAAAGAGCGCCGGTATTTTGATGAAATAGAAACGTTTGAGCTTATACTGCGCCCTTGGAAGGTAGACGGTCTCTCCGTGCGCCCCGAAATGTGGATATATAATCACAGCGCATTTATCGTATCAGCGCGGAAATGTGCGCCGATCGACACTGTCAGAGCATTTTAAATTTCTCCTGAGTTTCCTTTCTATGTTTGATTTTACAGATTGTCTGGGTCATTGTTCCCATAGGACAATAAACGCACCATGTGCGGGGCCTGAAAATTACCATAGTGATAAGACCTAAGATTGTGGATGTGAGCATTACTCCGTAAAATCCGTATGCGTACTGCGCTACCCACGGAGTGACGGCATCTGCTCCGGTTTCTGTCCATGGCAGCCTGAATACCCACAAAAGTATTACGTTTTTACTGAGAGATACGCCGGTAAAAACCTTATAGGTATTGTAAACCATCAGTGAGAACATAGTCATAAAGAATGTCAGAAACCCATACCGGAACCATGCTGAGCGTAAAAACACAGGCGGAACAATATCTAACGACAGTGAAAATTTACCTCCGAGTAACTCCAGAAGTTTGCTCCGGTCGCAATATTTATTGCAATACGCCTTATTGCCTTTTAAAATAGCAATCAGCAGGGGGGTAATAAAAAAAATCATTCCGAGCCATGCAAAAATGATATTAAACAAACCCAAAAAAAGATACGATACGGCTGATATCCACAAATAATCATACCAGTGTTTTTTTCGCATCTTTAACCCCCGGTTGCTGTATCAACGCGGATCACGTTTGCAGCGCATGATTTTGCACATATGCCGCACCCTTTGCACATCTCAGGATTTATAACCGCGTACAAGCCCTTATATATAGATATTGACCCTGACGGACATTTCGGCGCGCAGGCGCCGCAGGCAACGCAGCCGCTTATGATATGCGCTCTCTTTTTATTTTTTTTGGACGACGAATCTGTCTCAGGCAAATTAACTTTAACCATCTTCCCCTCTGGGGCAATTTACAGAAGTATAGTTTCAATCTCTTTGAAAATCATCATTTTTTTTATATTTTATTCGTTTATCTTTTGCGGAATTTTGATTGAAGAGGGGCATTTTTTCTGGTACAATAGTCTATATTTTATTTAAAGAATGTGCCTATACATGATTAAAGAAAAAATATCAGACTGGGATTCTGAAAAAAAACAGATCACTTTAATGAGAAGATTCGTTGTTTTTTCTGTCATATTGTTTTTGTCAATTTTTACGGCGGGCAGCGCCGCCTTTGTATTTTCAATGCGGCAGACAATAAATGATAATAAGGATAATGAATTACGCAGGGCATTGGAAATTGAGCGAATCAAACTGGAAAACTCGGTTAACAGCGAAATTGCCATTGTGTTGAAAATGGCGGATTCGCCGTTAATCAGACGATATTTTTCTGACCCCGGCAATTCTGAACTGAAAAAAATAGCATTTGAAGAAATAGCGGCATACCGCCGCGCTTTTTCGGCGCAATCGGTTTTCTGGGTGAATGATACAGACAAAATGTTTTACTTTGACGATATCGAGCCGTATTTGCTTGAAACGGAGAATCCTGATAATTATTGGTATCCGATGACCCTTTATGAAACAGAGCTGTATAATTTTAACATCAATTATAATCCTGACCTGAAAATAACCAATCTATGGGTAAATGTACCGATCCGCGATGACAACGGCAAACCGATTGGAATGATGGGTACAGGCATTGCTCTGTCAACTTTTCTTGAAATGCTCTATAAAAACAACGCGGGGAAAACGGACATCTTTTTTTTTAACGCAGCGGGTGAGATTACCGGAGCGAAAGACGCCGAGTTGGTGGCTAAAAAAAAGACGATTGGAGAGAAATTCAGCAATACTAACGGAAATATAATCGCCTCCGCTAAAAATCTTAAAGCGGAACAGATACAGACATTAAATTTCTCTTGGGGTAAAATTGCGATAGGTACGGTTCCGCTGCTGAAATGGTATTCTGCGGCTGTACTGCCCAACAGTATAGACGATTATTATAATGCTATGACCATGCTGTTTATTGTAATGCTTATAGTAATAGCGATGGTTTTTATTGTATGCAACGCGGTTATTGCCAGACTTCTGAGACCGCTGCGAAAAGCCATGCTTGGTATGGAGATTTCTTACCGAACTACAGAGTATGATCTGATGAAATACAGGCTTACCAGTAAATCGCTTGGCATCGCGCACTGGGATATGGATGTTATAGAAAAAGACCCTGTTAACCCGCAAAATATCTTTATATGGTCAAAGGAATTCCGGCATATGCTTGGTTTTTCCGATGAAAACGATTTCCCTAACCTGCTTAAAAGCTGGAGCAGTCGTTTACATCCCGATGATTATGAAAGGACTATGAACGCTTTTGCGGCGCATATAAGCGACCGCACAGGGAAAACGCCTTACGATCTTGAGTACCGCATGATGCTGAAAAACGGGGATTACCGTAATTTTCACGCGTTCGGTTCTACCAAAAGAAACGATGAGGGCGCGCCGCTGAGGGTAGCCGGCGCAATACAGGATATCACCGACAGAATAAAGATTCATGAAACGCTCACTCACCGCGAATCATTATTGAATACTTTAAACGCCATGGACGTCATGCTGCTGTCGCATAAAGATAAAACGCTTGACGAGACCATGGGCGAAAGTTTAGGTCCGGTCGCCGATGCTATGCATCTGGACTATATTGTTGTTTATCAAATGCTAAATTTGGAAAACACAAGGTATTTCGGGCAGACATACCGTTGGAGTAAAAAGAAAAAAGGCTTTGTTCCCCTTGACAATGAGTTAAAAACCTTGCCAAACATTCCTGTAATTGAGAAATGGACTGCGCTTTTATTGCAGGGCAGTGTTCTAAACATATACGCCGATAATATGACCGACGAGGAAAAGGCTTTTTTAAGCGTATTCGGAGTAAAATCAATGTTGCTGGCGCCTGTTTTTATAAACGAAGAGTTATGGGGCGGCGTCTCTTTTCAAGACCACACATCCGACCGTACCTTTGATTATGACGGCATCCGTTTTTTAAGTTCCGCCGCGCGTTTATGCGCACACGCTATCATACGCAACGACAAGACCAAAAGCGCGGAAAAAGCCTTTGAAATGCTTAAACGCCGCGATATCATGCTGGACGCAGTAAATCATGCGACAGCTCTCCTTCTGAATTCGGATATAGATTCTTTTGAAGCTATTTTACAACAAAGCATGAGGATATTGACTGAAACTTTACAGGTTGACAGTATGCATATCTGGAAGAACTACTCCGCTGAAGGAAGTCTTTGCTGCAAACAACTGTATAAATGGATTACCGGCGCGCCATTAATACAGAATAATGAATTTACAGCCGATATATTTTACGATAAAAGCGCGTCAGAATGGGAAAAAAAGCTGTCAACAGGCGACTGCATAAATGGTTTGGTACGCGATATGGCTCCGGAAACACAGGCTATGTTAAACCCGCAGGGTGTTTTATCCATTCTGGCGATACCGGTATTTATAAAAGATCTGTTCTGGGGTTTCATTGGTTTCGATGATTGCCGCTCTGAACGGATATTTACTAAAGAGGAAGAATCGATCCTTCGTTCCGGCAGTCTGCTGATCGCCAATGCTTTACTTAAACATGAAATGTATCTGAACATACGCGACACATCTGTTAAACTAGAAACTGCGCTTGAGCATGCAACTGCCGCAAGCAGGGCAAAGTCGGATTTTCTCGCCTCTATGAGCCATGAGATAAGAACGCCGATTAACACAATCATCGGTATGACTGTGATTGGCAAGAATACGGAGGATATAGACCGTAAAAACTACGCGTTAAGCAAGATTGAGGACGCTTCATCACATCTGCTCGGTGTAATTAACGATATACTTGATATGTCAAAAATAGAGGCGAACAAACTGGAATTGTCGCCTGTTGAGTTTCATCTTGACCGTATGATTCAGAAATTAGTCACCGTCATAAATTTTCGCGTGGAAGAAAAAAATCAGCTCTTTACCGTAAATGTTGACAAGAAATTGCCGCACTTCATTATCGGTGACGACCAGCGGCTTACACAGGTTATAATGAATCTGCTGTCCAACGCGGTCAAATTTACGCCTGAAAAGGGGGAGATCAGTCTTAACGTATATTTTGCGTCAGAAAGCGGCGGAATAATAGAACTGCGTATTGAGGTGACAGACAACGGCATCGGTATGACCGCCGGAGAGAAGGAAAAGCTGTTTCACGCATTTGTGCAGGCGGACAGCGGTATCAACCGCAAGTTCGGCGGTACGGGGCTTGGTCTTGTTATATCAAAACAGATCATTGAACGTATGAATGGCGAGATTTGGGTTGAATCGGAACCTGACCGAGGTACGCGCTTTACTTTTACAGTTAAAGTACAGCGCGGGACAAAAGGTCCGCTGTCATTGCTTGCAACAGGCGTCAGCTGGGAAAATGTGAGGATACTTGTTGTTGATGATATGGCTGAAACACGTGAACAATTTAGAGATTTATTCGTAAGCCTGAATATAAAATGCGATACAGCGGCGGATGGCTTTGAAGCTTACAAAATGTTGGAAGAACAAGGTCAATACGATATATATTTTATTGACTGGCGTATGCCCGGTATGGACGGCATTGAATTGACGAGACGTATCAAAACGCACAAGGGTGACGGAGTATCCGTAGTTATAATGATTACATCTACGGATTGGGATTTCATTAAGAACGATGCGCTTAACGCGGGAGTCAATAAGCATTTGATAAAGCCGTTATCATCTTCAATGATAACTGATTGTGTAAACGAATGCCTGACTTATGAGTACGATGATATGTCCGATATAAAAAGCAGCGGTATGTTTGAGGGGAAAAAACTGTTGCTGGTTGAGGATATTGAAATCAACCGCAATATAATCATATTGTTGTTAGAGTACACGGGGCTGATAATTGATTGCGCGGAAAACGGCAAAGAGGCGCTTGATATGATAGAAGCGGCTCCCGACAAATATGATATTGTTTTTATGGATTTGCAGATGCCGCAGATTGACGGGCTTGAAGCGACGCGGTTAATACGGGCGCTGCCGGCATTACAAGGCGTCGCCCTGCCGATCATAGCTATGACCGCAAACGTATTTAAAGATGACATTGAAAACTGCCTCGCGGCAGGTATGGACGATCATCTCGGAAAACCGATAGATGTTGACGTGATGTTTGCAAAACTTCGTAAGTATTTGATTAAATAGACCATCTTTAACGCAGTTCCACTCGTCATTGCGAGGAACGCAGTGACGAAGCAATCCAGTTTGGGCTTTTACCTGCATGGATTGCCGCGCTTCATTAAAAAAATTCCGCTCGCAAAGACGGTCAATGTAAAGTGGAACTGCTATAACGCATATTTTTCAGTTCATTTTTAAGATTTTGCAGAATTGAAAGCATATCTTTAAACTCATTTTTCAAGTGCCGTTTAAATTTTTCCGAATCGTGAGAGAGTTCGCTGTTTTCAAGAGTAAGTTCTGAAGCAATAGGTTGTTCAGCAGAGTGGTCTTCAGAAATCTGTCCAGCCACATCAGCAGACAGGGCATTGTATTTTTTCCCCGGTTGCAGCAGCTGCTTCTCGGTGGATAAACGTTTTTTTACCCCTTCAATATTGTAACCCTCTTCATAACGAAGCCGCTTTATATATAGTAAAAGTTCTATCTGTTCATTACTGTAATAACGATGCCCTCCGGATGATCTCGAAGGTTTGAGAAATTTAATCTCTTTTTCCCAAAAGTAAATCTTTGAACGGTCCAGTCCTGTAATTTCGCAGACTTGACCTATTGATTGATACAGCTTATTTACCATTTACCTCATCTTTAAAAAGTTGGCTGGGTTTAAATGAAACCACTGCGCGCGGGGGGATTATTTTTTCAACGCCTGTTTTTGGGTTACGTCCTATCCTGCGCCCACGTATTTTTACATCAAAATTGCCAAACCCGGACAGTTTTACCGACTCCCCTTCCAATAAAGTTGTTTTTAATTGTATAAACATCTCATCAACTATACCTATGATATCTTTTTTTGTCAGTCCATATTTTTGATGGATAATATCTACAATATCCGCCTTCGTCATCTGTTTTCCCCCTATAACATTTTAACTGTGAAATCATTTCTTAAAAATAACTGAAATGCTTTATAGTTACCGTTCTTTTTTTAGTTTAAATATTTTATCTGTTATACCGCTTTTTTGCGCAAATACTTTCGCGTCATCCAAAGAGACACAGCATACTTTCACATTATAGCTTAAATAGTTTTTATTATCCATCTTTATTATAACCGTATCGCTTTCAAATTTTTGAGCGAAACTGACTGCTTCCGCCCGGTCAGCAAAGGACGAATCAGGAGCTACTTCAACGCCTTCAATAAAAACCCCGCTTCCGTTTTTTGGCAGATATACTGTCCATACAGGGATTTCAGTATATCTGTTGTCTGCCGACACCTTTACGGCGCCGTCCGTGACAGCTAAATTTCTTAACAGTTCATATTCTGAAAGAGTAGCGTTGTCAAGCAACAAAGAGTATAAAGAGGTCAATGAGGGCGCTGACGGTTCCGTATGTATAGCGGCAGTATTTTCCCTGTTTTTTTGGGGGGGCGGAGGGCGGACAGTTTCTGTTTTTACCTGTTGAACCGGAGGAGCGACAACATCTGTTTCAGAATTTTTTTTCTCTGTAAGCGGCGGCAATACCTCAATATCCGGCGTTGTATTGCGCGCAGCCGCGGGGGAAGCTGAAGTAGGGGCAGTATCGGCAAATTCAATAACCTGTATTCTGATATATTTTGCATCAGGATCATATTCAATTTCAACCGGAACCGGTATCTCTTCCGGAATCCAGTCAACAGTAGCGACCGGTTTTTTAAAAAGATTAATAACAAACAATACTAAAACTGCAATAATGGCAAACCCAAAAGTTGCGGTAAAAAATGTCATAAAAACTTTTTTTAATCCGCTGCTGCCGCTTTTGATTTTTACCGTAGAAACCTTTTCAGCTACAACTACTTCGCTGCCGACAAAATACTCTTTATGGGCATCTGCTAACGTCAGCTTGTAATTTTTATACAGGTTAATTTCTAACATAGCAATCAGTTACTTGCAGCGCCATGAACATTTTAGCCGGTATTTTTTTCTTCATTCCTTGCGCTGACTACTTTCTCGGTTAAATGCGACGGCAGTTCTTCATAATAGGCAAATTCCATTGTAAACATACCATGACCGCCCGTCATACTACGTAAATCAGGAGCATAAGTCAATATTTCAGACATAGGCGCCTGAGCGCGGATATGCTGCCCCGAGGTTTGCGGCTCAACATTTAATATCCGCCCCCTGCGTGAGTTTAAATCACCTATAACGTTACCGACATATTCCTCAGGAATAAAAACATCCAGATTCATAATAGGTTCTAAAAGGATAGGTTTTGCGTCCATGGCTATTTTTTTGTATGCCATAGACGCTGCAACTTTAAAAGCCATCTCAGATGAATCCACTGAATGATAGGAACCGTCATATAACGCTATTTTAAAATCTACCATCGGATAACCGGAAAAAACGCCTTCCAACATAGTTTCACGAACGCCTTTTTCCACCGCGGGAATATAGTTGCGCGGAACCACCCCGCCAACTATGCGGTCTTCAAATTCAAAACCGGCGCCGCGGTCAAGGGGGGTTATCTCAAGCCATACATCGCCGTACTGTCCCCTGCCGCCGCTCTGTTTTTTGTATTTCCCCTGACCGGAAGCTTTCCCTTTAATAGTTTCCCGGTATGGGACCTTAGGCGCTTTCATATCTACCTGTACGTTGAATTTTTTATGAAGTTTTTCAACTACTGTTTCTATATGCATTTGCCCCATCCCTGAAAGAAGTAGCTCAGAAGTTTCCGGATCTCTGCGGATATGCAGCCCCGGGTCCTCTTCCAGAAGTTTATGAAGCGCTGTACTGACTTTATCTTCATCTTCCTTAGATTTTGGCACAATGCTGAATGCGATAACCGGATCATTAAGTATTATCTTTTCAAAAGATACCGGGTTGTTGACTGAACAAAGCGTGTCAAAAGTTTCAGTGTAGCGCAGCTTACTAACCATTGCTATCTGCCCCGCGGTAACTTCGTCAACCTTTATGCTGTTTTTGCCCTGCATAAGGTTTAGCTGGGTAATACGCTCTTTCTCCCCTTTCATACTGTTCAGAAGTTCCGTTTCGTTTTTTATTGAACCTGACAGTACACGGAAAAGGGTTAGTTTTCCGGCAAACGGGTCTGTAAACGTTTTAAAAACATACGCTGAAACAAAGTTATCAGTTGGTTTTACGAATATCTGATTTTTTGATTTCATATCTGTAGCCGGACGCGGCGATTCATCCGCAGGAGACGGCAGATATTTTATTATTGATTCAAGCAGTAATTTCGCGCCAATATTTTTAGTTGCCGAACCGCACAGCACAGGGATAAATTTCTTTGTAATCGTGCCTTCCCGCACCCCTTTTTTTATCTCGTCATCGGTCAATTCGCCGGAGTCCAGATATTTTTCAATAAGAGCATCGTCCGTTTCGCTTGCGGCTTCAACTAGCTTGTTACGGTAACGCTCCGCTTCCGCCTTCATATCTGAGGGAATATCCTGAACTTTATAGTTGGCGGACGCATCATCAGGATAAATAAGCGCTTTCATCTGAATAAGATCTACTACCCCTTTAAAAGAATCTTCCGCCCCTATCGGGAGATATAAGGGAATAGGCGTTGTTTTGAACGCTTTTTCAATGTCGGCGAGCGCGTGTAAAAAATCTGCGCGTTCTTTGTCCATCTTGTTAACAAATATAAGCCTTGCAAGGGAAAATTCGTCAGCATACTCCCAAACACGCTCTGTTTCAGCTTTTATCCCTGTTATAGCGGATGCGATTACAACCGCGCTTCCCGCCGCGGAAAGCGCCACTTTGGTTTCATGCAGAAAGTTTGCATACCCCGGGGTATCTATTATATTAAGGAGATACTTATTCCATTCCACAGTGGCGCTTTTCAAATTTATTGACAATTTGCGTGAAATCTCCACCGGATCATAGTCCATAACGCTTGTGCCGTTTTCAATATCCCCAATCCGTTTGGTAATCCCCGCGTTAAATAGTATGGCTTCAACAAGACTTGTTTTGCCGGCGCCTCCATGAGAAATAAAAGCAACGTTTCGGATCATCTGAGTATCCATCAAGACCTCCTAGAGCAATTTACAGTTGAAATGCTATAAATGCTGACTCTGTGCAATTAGCCAAATTCACGGAATCATATCAAAAAAAAACAGGAAATGCAATGGGAAGTTGACTCGCGTACACGCCCGTTTCTTAAAATTGCCAAATAGCCCCCAATATGCCATAACAGCTTCCGCATTCTTGAGTGATATGCAAAAAAGCCTATTGCGGAAACAATAGGCTCATTTTAGCTAATCCGGTAAAAACAAATACAACTAATTATACTTATTCTTTTCCTGAATTCTCCGCTGCAACTTCTGTTGTTTGCGCCGGGCTTTCAACAGCTTCTTGCGGCGGACTTCCGTTGGTTTCTCGTAGTACGCGTGGCGCTTGATCTCTCTTATAAGTCCTTCACGCTCAACCTTCTTTTTCAGAAGTTTCAGAGCGTGATCAACATTATCGCCGACTACGCTGACTATTGCATTAACTGCCAAGTAACATCACCCCACTTCTATTTAAGAATATTAAGATCAAACAGTTCGTCAATATTTGTGACGAAATGAAACCTAATATCATTTTTAACATCTTCCGGTACATCAGTCAAGTCTTTTTCATTTTCTTTCGGCAAAATAACCTCTTTTAAACCCGCTCTATGAGCCGCAAGCACTTTTTCCTTTACTCCGCCTACCGGAAGCACTTTCCCTCGCAGTGTAATCTCACCTGTCATCGCTATACGGCAGTTACAGGTCGCATCAGCCATAGCGGACATTATCGCGCTGGTCATCGTAACTCCAGCAGACGGTCCGTCTTTCGGTACAGCGCCCTCCGGCACATGAAGGTGCAAATCGTAATCTTTAAATCTGTACGCCGGTACACTGAAGCGTTTTGCTCTGCTTTTTACCACAGAAAACGCTGTTTTGGCGGACTCCTGCATTACATCGCCTAACTGCCCTGTCACCATCAGCTTTCCGCTGCCTTCTGATAAAGCAACCTCTATCTGTAAAAGATCTCCGCCATACGGCGTCCACGCTAAACCGGTAGCCACGCCTACTTCACTATCATCATATACCGCCCGTACCCTGAAAACACGGTTGCCAAGATACTCTTCCACATCCTGACCTTTTATTACAACATTTTGCAAAGTTTCATCTTTAGTCAGTTTACGCGCAGCTTTGCGTATGAGCGATGCAATCTCACGCTCAAGATTGCGGACACCCGCTTCTTTTGTATAATAACGCACAAGCTCATATACTGTACTGTCATCTATCGTTACCCGCTCTTCGTCAAGGCTGTGTTCTTTAAGCTGTTTAGGAATAAGATATTTGCGGGCAATATGAAATTTTTCCTGCTCGGTATAGCCTGAAATCTTAATAACCTCCATACGGTCAAGCAGAGCGGAGGGTATTGATTCCACAGTATTTGCCGTAGTTATGAAAAAGATTTTAGACAGATCAAACTCTACCTCCATATAGTGATCAACAAAATACTTATTCTGCTCGGGATCCAGCGCCTCAAGAAGCGCCGCCGCAGGATCGCCCCGGTAATCGGAACCCAGTTTGTCTATCTCATCAAGCAGAAATAAAGGATTTTCACTCCCCGCTTTGCGTATAGACTGTATTATTTTTCCGGGCATGGAACCGATATAAGTTTTTCTGTGACCGCGTATCTCAGCCTCATCACGGACGCCCCCCATACTTACCCGTATAAATTTGCGCCCCATTGACTCCGATATTGATCTTGCCAAAGAAGTTTTTCCCACCCCCGGAGGTCCCACAAAACAGATAATAGGTCCTTTAAGATCTTTTGACAGTTTGCGCACGGCAAGATATTCAAGAATACGCTCTTTAGGCTTTTCAAGTCCGTAATGATCACGTTCCAGTATAGTTTCCGCATTTGTCATATCAAGATTGTCTTCTGTGAGTGTGCCCCACGGCAGACTGACAAGCCAGTCAAGGTAATTGCGCACAACTGTAGATTCAGCGCTCATCGGCGGCATAATCTTCATTTTGCGCATCTCCCGCTCAGCTTTTTCACGCACGGCGTCGGGAAGTTTCTGTTCTTTTAACTTCTGCTCAATTTCGTCAAGATCAGCCTTAAAGTCATCGTCTTTTCCCATCTCTTTATGGATAGCTTTAAGTTTTTCATTAAGATGGTATTCCTTATTGTTTTTTTGCATCTGATATTTAACGCGTTGTGCAATCTTTTCATCAAGGCGGATTATTTCAAGCTCTGTGCGCATAAGTTCTACCACAAGCTCAAGGCGTTCCATAAGGGTCTGCGCGTCCAGTACGCTTTGAAAATCTTTGACGCTTACCGAAAGAGGACTCGCCGAGAGATTGTCCGCTATTGTATAAAGCAGCAGATTGATGTCCTCCGCCTGAAGAATGGTCGTCAGTAAATCGGGCATGATTTTGCCGGAAGTATTGGCATATTCGTTCAAGGTTTTTTCAAGGATCTGACGGTAAACACGATCTTCAGCAATATTAAGGTTTTCATTTGTACGTTTTACCACATTGGCGTAAATACAACCGTTCCGCTCTTCAAAACTTGCGACATCCGCAATATACAGTCCCGCCACCATTGTTTTTACAGTGTTGTCCGGCAGTTTGCTGTACTGACGTATCTGCGCCACCACGCCTGTATGACAGAGATTATTATCCTGCCCGTCTGCCAGAGGATTTTTCTGAAGTGTGATAAACAGCAGTTTATCTGTGGAGTTTGCTATTTCTAACGCTTGATATGACCGCTTTTCTATAATGATATATTTTGTAATGCCGGGATATACTATTGTATCTTTTTGCGGAATCAGAGGGTACTGTTCACAGTTTGTCATTATTTATTTTTCTCTCGTAAAGTTGACAAGTTTAAGCGGGCTCTTTTTTCTTATTTAAGATAAGCAGCGGTTCCGCCCCCTGATTAACCACCTCATCGTTTACCACACATTCGCTCACATCTCTGCGGGAAGGTATTTGGTACATAAGATCATTCATTGATTCTTCAAGGATTGACCGAAGTCCGCGCGCGCCGGTCTTGCGCTTTATCGCCAGTTTAGCTATAGCGTTCATCGCGGCGGTTGTAAATGTCAGCTTGACATTATCAAAACGGAACATCTCTTCATACTGCTTAATCAACGCATTTTTAGGCTCAACAAGTATGCGGATCAGCGCCTGTTCATCCAACTCTTCAAGGGGAGCGTTGACAGGAAGCCTGCCCACAAATTCAGGGATAAGACCGTATTTAATCAGATCTTCCGGCTGAAGCTGCTTAAGAATTTCATAACGGGTATGTTTCTTATCTTCATCAAATTTTGTGGCAAAACCGAGCTGTTTTTTGCCAAGTCTGCGCCGGATTATCTCCTCAAGCCCGTCAAATGCCCCTCCGCATATAAACAGTATATTGGTAGTATTTACGGGGATATACTCCTGATGCGGATGTTTCCTGCCCCCCTGAGGCGGAATGTTCGCCACTGTACCCTCTATTATTTTCAGAAGCGCCTGCTGCACCCCTTCACCGCTAACATCTCTGGTGATTGACGGACTGTCTGTTTTACGGGCAATTTTGTCAATCTCGTCAATGAATATAATCCCCATCTGGGTGCGTTTAACATCATTTCCCGCATTTTGCAATAGTTTCAGCACTACATTTTCAACATCTTCCCCGACATATCCGGCTTCAGTCAGTGTGGTGGCATCCGCGATAGCGAACGGCACATTCAGTATCCGCGCTAAAGTGCGCGCAAGAAGGGTTTTACCGGTTCCTGTGGGTCCAAAGAGCAGTATATTGCTTTTTTCAAGCTCAACTTCACTTTTACCGCCATACAGTATTCGTTTGTAATGATTATGCACCGCTACGCTCAATACCTTTTTAGCATAAAACTGACCTACGACAAATTCATCAAGTTTTTTATGTATTTCCACAGGGGTCAGCAGTTTCAGTCCTGCGTCAAAGCCTGTGCTTTCCTCATTTCTCATAATATCATTGCATAAATCTATGCAATTATCGCAAATATAAACATCTCTGCCTGCGAAAAGTTTGTTTACTTCATCTTTACGCCTGCCGCAAAATGAGCATTGTCCTGAATCGCTGGGTTTGGACATCAAAATGCCTCCTTTTGTTATATTATTAAACCATGTATATAATAAACGCTATATTTTTAAACCACAAGTGAAAGGTGAGAAATATAAAGAATATTAGAGGTATGTATCAATGCTATCTGTGTAAAATCACAGAATCAACTATACCGTACCCCTTCGCCTCTTCCGCGCTCATATAAAAATCCCTTTCAGAATCACGCCGGATTTGCTCCTCTTCTTTCCCTGTCCTTTCCGCCAATATTTCGGTTATACGTTTTTTCAGACGTAATATCTCCTGCGCCTGTATTTCAATATCCGTAGCCTGACCTCTAGCTCCGCCTGAAGGTTGATGAATCATTATCCTTGCGTTTGGCACCGCAAGACGTTTGCCCTTTTCTCCCGCCGCCAAAAGAAACGCCCCCATACTCGCCGCCTGTCCGAGACAGATTGTTGAAATCTGCGATTTTATATAGTTCATAGTGTCAAATATGGCGAACCCGCTTGTGATAACTCCGCCCGGGCTATTAATATACATATGTATATCTTTCTCCTGATCGTCCGCTTCCAAAAAAAGAAGCTGCGCAATTACGGAGTTTGCCACAGCATCATCTATTTCTGTGCCCAGAAAGATAATCCTGTCTTTCAGCAGACGGGAATAAATGTCGTAAGAGCGTTCCCCCCTGCCTGTTTGTTCAATAACATACGGAACATAATAACTCATTGTTCATTAGCCTCATTATCATTAATCTCATCTGTCGCATCTTCTTTTGTGTTCCCTGCGGCGCGCGCTTTTTCAGCCTCTTCCATTCGTTTTTTCTCAAATTCGCCGCGGGTTATCTCTTTTTCATCTATACTGTTTTCATTGCAGAGAAATGCGTAAACTTTATCCGCCAGTAAATCGTTCTGCATCGCCGGAAGATTATGTTCGTTTTCCAGCATCTCTTTGCGGACATCGTCCGCATTGCGTTCGTTCACTTCGGCTATACGTTCAACCTCTTTGTTTATATCTTCATTTGAAATAGTAATCCCTTGTTTCTCCGCCAAACGGTTTATGATGAGGGCGTGTTTGACCTGCCTTTCAGCTTCGCCATAATATCTGCTCACCATACTTTTTGCCGTAACGCCAAACATTTCAGGGTTTATACCCATCTGATAGTATTGCCTTATACTTTGCTGCGCCATACGTTCCGCCTGTTCGTTCACAACTGAGCGCGGCACTTCAAACATATTCTCATCCATGAGTTTATTTAACATATTGGTAAGCGTTTCAAACTTCACATAATGGTTAGCCTCATTCTGAAGATCGGAGGCAATGCGCTCTTTCATCTTTTCAAAAGTTTCAAACCGCTTATCTACC
>JAIRQX010000010.1 GCA_031256375.1 Deferribacteraceae bacterium | reverse complement strand
CTGAGCGAGATTTGCAGTTTGAACACATAAACAATGAAGCTAATAAAGCAGTTTCAGAAGGAAATCCTGTACTTTCTATTGATGCGAAAAAGAAAGAAAACATTGGCAATTTCAAAAATTATGACAATATCGGAAGAAGGTTACAAAGAAATGAAGGAAATGTTTGAAAAATACTGTAAATACATTAAAAACCCGAACGGTTATGGTAAAGACCCAATGGTTAAAATCATAAAATGTCCTATTGATAAAAATGAATGTATATCATTAAAACTGCGTGTAAGCGCTTATAACGGTTTCACGGATGAATCTACTGAAATTCCAGAATATGAAATTGATAGGGCTCTGGCTCACATTGATAAATATGGGGATCTTGATACTTACGAATATTAAGTCTTACTAACTTTCCTTGCGTCATATATTCCTTGTATTATAGCTTTATTTAATTCGCTTGGTTCATTATCTTTAAGTTTACCTTTGCCATATTTCCAGCCGATATATCGGGCAAAACTTTCCGCTATTAACTCTCCTTTATCAACTAACGCATACTTGCTGATCCCTTTTTCAACATCGTTTTTATATTTAATTAATACAGAATCTAAATCCATTTTATTGCCTTTGTACGTTACCGTAAAATCAGTATTAAAACTATGCCCCATTTCATGTAAAAGTGTACGGTTATTATGTTTAGAAGAAAAATACCCGCTTTTATAAGATGCCGTTTCACCTCCTTGCTCCTCTTTCCGTAACATAATAGATTGTATTATATTATTATATAATCCACCTGTCTTATTATCCTTCATTAACTCAAATATCTGTTTTTTTGCCTCAAACTGTAGCCCATCTCTATTTGTATTATTCATTGTCGCGATCTGCATACTTGGAATTGTTAGATTTTCACTCGCCAGCACTCCAACCGTACCTAAATAATCACGCATAATAACCTTTTGTGCCTCTAAACTTTCACCTTTTGGTATAAAACAAGTATTCGGGTCTGTATCACTGCTTGTTTTTGCCCTATCCTTAAATGTTTGGGAATGGTCGCTTTTAAACTGGTCTAGTTCCTCTTTTGTTTTTACTTTTGAAAGTCGCTCCTGCATATTTTTATAATGTTGCGATAGCTTTTCGGGGTCTGTTATCTTTGTCTATCTCAATAGCATAATTAAACATGCGTTTAATTATTGCGATAAAATAGTTATAACTGGCAGACGATTTCCCCCCCGTGCCTGCTAATACTGCCCGTTCAATGTCAATCGGTTTTATCGCACAAATATCAATATCAGCAAAAAAATCTTTAAAAAATTTGATGATATACTGTGGTTTTTGTATGCTTTTATTTTTAGCTTCAAAGTGCGGGATAAAAAGTGTATTAATAAACTCAGCAAAATTCATTATCTTGAGTTTTGCGTATTGCGGAAGTTTACCTGTACGTTTTTCAAGTTTTCGGTCCGCGTCAACACTTTTTGCTATAGACAACTTATTCCCTGCATACTCAAATGTACGCTTGCCTGCAACAGAGTGGCTAACATAGTAAGCCTTTACTTTATCTGTTGTTGCACATTTCGGGCAAGTATTATGCTTCAAGGCATTGAATATATGGCATTTTGAGCATCTTGTGAAAATAGACATAACGCCTCGTTTTGTATAACATTTTGTATAACACCTTTGTATAACATTTAATAATTTTTCGTCAAGTTGTATAATTTTATACACACAATCAGGATTGAAATAATGCCAATTTTAAAAGCCGAAAATGCTTAATAGAAAAGAAAAAAGCTGCTTATTCAGCAGCTATGTGGTACGCGCCCGGTAGGATTTGAACCCGCAACCTTCTGATCCGTAGTCAGACGCTCTGTCCAGTTGAGCTACGGGCGCATATTATAGATTATAAAGCAGTGTATGCAGTGTACAAATTT
Organism: Deferribacteraceae bacterium; assembly: GCA_031256375.1. Lineage (GTDB taxonomy): Bacteria > Chrysiogenota > Deferribacteres > Deferribacterales > JAISNW01 > JAIRQX01. The sequence continues at coordinate 15,772 of JAIRQX010000010.1, read as the reverse complement.
GAAAAAATTTGTATGTTAGTTTTATTATTAAGCCCGTTTAATTTTGCCTGTTTTCAAACACTTGGCGCATATTTTTCTGCGGGAAACGGAACCGTCGTCGCTCAGCACACGAAGAGTATGAATGTTGGGCAGAAACACCCGTTTTGTCACATTGTGCGCATGACTTATCTTATTGCCTGATACAGGGCTTTTACCGCATATTTCGCAACGTCTTGACATAAAAAATACTCCTCCCATTCAGGGGAAACGAACAATAACACAAAGCAGGGAACCTGACAAGTATTTTTTATTTAAAATAATTCTTTTATCCGGCTACATTAAGCGGTTTTAATTCGTCTGTTTTTTTTGTATCCTGTGCTTGCGGCGTTTCCCCCCGCGCCGCTATCTCTTTCCATGCTGACCTGATAGGCATTATTACCTTAATGACATTTTCTATCTTTGCGGCGTTTTTGTTTGTATTGGCATCCACCAGCTCCCATATCATAAAATCGTAAAGATTCAGTAAATTCTGCGCCAACTCACCGCCTTCATCTGTATTCAGCGTGGACATAAGCTCGTATATTATATTTTCCGCTCGTATGATATTATTGTGCGCATCCTCAACTTTTTTCTCTTCAATGGCTTTTACCGCAGAACGCATAAACCTTATGGCGGCGTCGTACATCATTACAATGAGCTTCCCCTGCGATGCGCCCTCCACCTCTTGTTTTAAATAATTACCATATACTTTTTCAACGCTCATGTAATACCTCTTGTTTTGTTATTTCTTATTAGCGCTTTCCGCAAGTTGAGTTATATACTGCGTCTGACTCTGCATAGCCGCTATACGCATCTCCATATTTGTAAACTGGCTCCACAGAAGTTCCAGATAGCTTTCGGCAGACCGCTGTTTACGGTCAATCTCCACCGTCAGGCGTGTCATCTGTTTCTCTAAAGCGCTGTCAACTCTTGTTTTAATCCCTATCTGTCCCTCTATATCTTGATATGCGGTGAGCAATTTTTCAAACCGTCTGCTCCAACTGTCAGAGACAGTTACATAACTGGGAACGACATTTTTTTCATAAGATGACGATGTCGCCGGTTTCCCGGTGGTTTTGTCAATATAAACCGTATCTTCTTTATATGACGCAAAAAATTTATATACCTCTTCCGAATTGTTACGGATATTATCCATAAGGGCATAGTTTTCAAATATGCACTGTTTCAGTGTTTCTATATCTGTAGAAACATCCATCAGATAACCTTTCTGAGAAATTGATATATCGCCCTGCCCCGCTATTTCAAACCCTATATCGCTAAGTGCGCTAAATATACTAATATTATCGTAAATCGGCGACATTATATTAGCGCGCATCTCTCTTAGTAGATTTTTAAACTCTTTGCTTTTCTGCATAATATCTATGGTATGTAGCCTGTCATACTCCTCTTCGTAAGCTTTTATATCGTTTTCCGACATTTGGCTTTTTTTCTCCGCTGTAAGAGGATCCATCTTGTTTTTTCTATCGTCTTTGGATATTGGCTCGGGGCGTAATTTAAACATAAGGCTGTTGTAGCTCTTGATGAAATTTGCCATAGCCGTTACCGCTTTGTCTGCGTCCACATCTATCTCTATTGTGGTTGTACCTTTGCTTGCGGCGGTGATTGTAACCCCAGTCAGTATATCATCGATGATGTTTGAACCGCGGGTATATGTTTGACCGTCCACACGAACGATTGCGTTTTGTCCGGCAGTTCCCATAGACATAGGCAGTTTGTCGTAATCATCGTAATTTGGTATAAACCCCATGACCTCAAGCGCTGATGTTGTGTCGTTTTTGCCTCCGAATTTGATCCTTTCCGTTGAGTTTGAAGTGATTACAAATTTATCTCTGGCGCTGTCGTAAGAGAGGGTCACGCCGGCGGCGGAGCGGTTTACTTTGTTGATCAGATCCTGAACGCTCTCATCCGAGTTTATGTATATAGGGATGTCGTTAATCGTAAAAACCCCTGATCCTACCCAAGAATTAAATCCCGCATCCCTTATCGGAACGGTTGTGTTTATGCTGCCGGCATTGACGCCGGTAGTTTTTACCGCGCCCGCAGCGGGGGTGAGTTTCAGCATATCCAAGAAAGAGCTGGTATCGCCCTGCGCTCCTAAGGTAATATTGGTCGCGCCGGTTTGGTTTGAAGATATTTTGAACTGATTTGTTGCGCTGTCAAAGGTCATCGTTACACCGGCGCCGGATCCGTTCACAATCCCTATAAGATCGTTTAAGGTATAATCTGCGTGGTTGCCTGTTATCTGTATTGTAACGCCGTTGATAGTAAATTTACCGTTCAGACGGGTTGAGTCCAGACCGGTAGATGGCAGCATCGCTTTCAGATCAACTGTACCTGCTGAAATTGACGCGCCAAGCACGTTGGTTTTAGTAGCTTTTCTTATATTCATGGATGCGCTCTGAATTATCTCAAACGTTCCGTCAACAAGCCCTGTAGATTCAAAATCCAGAACAACGCCGGAAATCAGTCCACCAAACGGGCGCGTAGCGCTGTCGGACAGTTTCGCCTGAAGATCGCTGGGATTATCGGCTACATAGTATTTTACGATCTCATCGGTTTCTCTGAAAAATACCTGATTGCTTACTCCCGCCGTACTTAAACCCAGCAGGTCGTTTAATCCGTTGCCATCAACGCCGCTAATCGCAAAAGATTCATTTGACACATTATATATAGACATTACCCAGTTGTCAGTTCCGCCGGCATCTACATAATCAGCGCGGAGAGCCACATACTGCTGCCCTGCGGTGCCCATAAACTGGTTTATCTGATTGTTTAACGCCGCTTCCATTTGTCCCAGAATAGACTGTATATCTTCAAAATTTGAAGGGATCAGATTAATTTTATTCAGGCTGACATAACCGCTGCCAGTGTTTATAGCAAATTCCGCAGACTCCAGCGTTGTCATAGCGGAGTTAATATTGCCGTTGGAATCTACAAAAGTGTTATCCATAGCTATATTAGCGCTGTACTGATAAAAGGTCTGGTTATTGCTTGCCTTAAATGTTGATACGGCAATAGCTTTACTGGCGCTGTAAGTTGTTGTGTAAGAAGAGTTTATTTTGGTTGTATAAGTCCCTTCCATCTGCTGATACGCTTCCGGTCTGCTGGTAACCAGCCCCTTAACCCCCGCGCCTTTTTCAGTTAAAGCGATGGATGCGAACATACTTGTCATGGACGCGTTACGCGCGGTTTGAAGCACTTCTACTGTGTGAATACCTTTCTGGGCTTCAGAGGTTACTTTTGCGTTTGCCACTGATAAATTTGACGATAGTACCGTTTTGGATTTAAACGTGCTTTCCAGTTTAAGATTAAAGATATTGTTTTTCATAGCGGTAAGATCGTTGTTTATATCTTTATAAAGGGATTTTTCAAGGGTCAGAAGGTGATATTTATTGTCAAGACGGACTATCGGTTCTTTCGCCACCTCAACCAGTTTCTCAATTATTGCGTTTGTGTCCAGTCCGGATGCCAGACCACCTGCTCTTATTACGCCCATAAAGTTTGCCTCCTTGTTGGATAGCGTATTTATTCAATACATATATCGGCAGGATACAAAAAAACTTTAGGACTTTTTTTAATTTTTTTTCATAAAAAAATATTTTAAATTTATAGCTGTTACACTCGTTATTGCGAGGAACGCAGTGACGAAGCAATCCAGTTGGAGCTTTTACCTGCATCGATTGCAGCGATCCATAAAAAACATTCCGCTCGCAAAGACGGTTAATGTAAAGTGGAACTGCTACAATATGATTTTTTTTTTGCTTCTTATCTTTCCCATTCAGATGGGAGCAGGTATTTTTTGCTGTTGTTACACGCTTTGCAGCAGACGGCAATATTGTTTTTAACAGATTTGCCTCCGCGTATTAACGGTACAATATGATCCATTGTCAGCTCTTCAGGCGGAATCTTTTTACCGCAATATTCGCAGAGCCCGCTATACAGCTTTTCTTTCCACCAGCGTGTACGGCGCAGCTCTCTGGCTTTCCGTTTTTCTACTTTAATCTCATTTTCAGTTATGTGTATATGAAACATGATTATTTTATATTTTAGCAGTTCCACTTGCGGGGAACGTTGTGACGAAGCAATCCATAATCAGGATAATCCTACAAAAGTGTATTTGTTGCGACCATTTTTTTTAGATTCGTATAGCGCTTTATCCGCACACTTTATATAATCGCTTGGGACGTGCATATGATTACAAACGCCGCTTGTACCTCCTATGGAGATTGTAATATAATCCGATATTTCACTTGCTTCATTTGGTATTTTGCTTTCACGCACTTTTTTCAATAATTTTTCCGCAACAGAATTTAATCCGGCAATATCCGTATTTGGCAAAACAACAACGAATTCTTCTCCGCCATATCTTGCAACAAAATCTTCTTCGCGAACTACACAATTGTCCAAAATGGTCGCTACAGACCTTATACATCCATCGCCCGCGTCATGACCATAAGTATCGTTGTAATTTTTAAAAAAATCTATATCTATCACCAATAAACTGAGAGCTCCGCCCGAGCGGGAAAATAATTTAATTATTCTTTTAAAGTTTCCTTCAAAGTAACGCCTGTTGTAAACGCCGGTAAGCGGATCAATTATTGTCAGATTCAATAATTCACCTAAAGTTTCTATTTCATTCTTTGTCTGCGGATTCAATTCCAAACCGGATAAATTGTGAGTTATGAGTTTTATTATGCGGATAAGCGGTTTTAACATTCTGAAAATGAATATATTAAAAAGTACAATAACAAATAATATAACCGCGCTCATTGCTACAAAAAGAGCAAACATACCGGTTTTCAGGAATTCAGTAAAGGCGAATCGTTGAATAACAGCTATATTCCAATTCAAAGCCGGTATAGCGCCAATTGCGGCTATCCCTTTTCCATCTTCTGTTTTAAAGTATTTGATTTCACCCGATTTCAGATTCTTTGATTCAATAAACATTTTATCGCCGGTTTGACCGAGTTCTTCAGTTATATTTACTTTATTTTTGACAAGATCAATGTTCTTTCCTCCGGTTATTTCACCAGCCGCGTTAAATAGAAAAAGTTCCGCTGATCCGGTATAACTCTGATATATATTATTAATAAAATCAGACAGATTTAAACCGGTTCCCAAAATACCGACAGGTTTGTGATTATTGTCAAAAACCGGAGCGTTTATCCAAAGGTTTGTTATGTTAAGAATCGAATTATAGTTAATATTAAAGTTATATTTTTCAGTATCATACATGGTCATATTATACCAGTAATTCTCAGGATCTTCCGGATCAAAAATATAGGAAAATTCACTGTCAAGCCAGAATTCCTTATCTGTGTCCTTCACCCAGAAAAGCGAATGTGATAAAAGAATATTACGGTATCCTTCAATGTCTTCAAAAGCTATTCTCTTTACCTCGTCATTATTTGAGTCAGAAAAGTACTGTAATATTATCGGCGAGCTTGCCATTTTAAGCACGATGGCTATTTCACTATTCACATACGCTTCAAGTTTAAACCGTTCTAATTCAATAGTCTTCGATAACCCATATTCAGTGTTTTTATGCGACATTTGTTCCATTAGAATGACAAATACAGCGCTTCCAAGAATAAATATAAATAAAAATATAATTGCTGAAAAAAGAATAAATCTGCGCAGCATTGAAATTTGATATTTTTGAGAAACCGGTATTGAAAAAATGTTTCTGTTTCTTTTAACCATTTTGGAAGACCCTCAGTTTATGTAATTTAATAGTCTCTAACGTAGTTGATACCGGCGATATGGCAGCGCTCTTAAATTTGGAACAGCAAAAGAATACTGGGAACTGTTAAATTTTTATTTTCATCTGTCCGGAAACTCATATATCGTCCATAGAAAAACTTTCCGTATCTGTCATATGCACTGCGATTTCACGAACACAGTTTTTATCGTCCTGTCTGTCCAATGCCATGACGCCCACTCCTATCTGCATCTTATTCCCTGCCAGAAGAGGAATTTTTTCCATCGGGAACTCTATGCGCGCTTCGCCTTTATTGTATATGTAATCGCCGCATTTCCCCTTATCTAAAATTTCTTTGATTTTATAAGCATCTTCGCCATAACCTTTTGCCGTCCTGACAAAGAAATCTTTTTCCGAAAAGTATTCGAGCGGGGTTTTCTTAAATTTGTGGTTATGATGCCATATCTGAGCGGTAAGTTTGTTTTCAAGGGAGCAGTAATGTACACCCGTTTTATACTTTTTTTCGGCGGCGTATTTCATAAGTTTCATGCACTCTGTTTCGCTGCCTGCGATTGGTATCCCGCCGGCATAAGAATAATCAAACAAAATGTTATAAGGGCGGCAGCGTATCTTATATCCCTCCTTGGCATACTCTTTTGCATATCCCCACGGAAATAGGTATTCAAGTATGTTGATACCGAAAATGCCTATCTCTTCCAATTTATCCAGCAATTTTTTCATATTTTCAAGCTGACCTGTCTTGCACGGCATTTCAACCATAACGCGGGGGACGTATTTTTTTGCGTTTTCAAGGTTTTTCAGGACTGATAGCTCTACGGCGCCATCATCTTCAGGTTTTAGACCAAACCTGACCTCATCCAGCCCCGCTTTGCCCAAACGCTCCATCAGCGTTTCATCGGCAAGATCGCCATTGGTGTATATTCTGGTCTTGGTTTTTTTGTTTATATTTTTGACATATTTAATAAACCCCTCGCATTCATTCGGGTATAGAAGAGGTTCTCCTCCGGTTATTGCCGCCGATTTCATTATTTTATAATGTGAGTTGCTTTTTTTGAACTGTTCAATAATGTCATTCTTTTTTGTCCGCATCTCTTCATAATTAAACTGTTTTTTATTATTGCAAAAAAAAAACTACCTGTTGCACTTCAGAGACAGTATATATGTGACTGAACCTTCTCCGGTACGGCATTCAAGGCATGACGGAGAAATATTACCCCAAACAAGGCTTTTTGCCGAGTTGCGGACAGTAACACCCAACCTTTTAAGTTCTTCTATAAGATCCGCTCTTGCGGCGCTGTCGTCACGGTCATCTATCCGCATTCCTGAGACGGCAATTTCATCAATAAATCTGTCATACATATTCAGATAATATTCAACGTCTTTGCGCAAACCCTCATTAGTAATGATTTTTGCATTGTTTCTGGTAATAACTGTTATCATAGTTTTCTCAATTTACTGTATCTATAGCAGTTGATTCAGGAACTGCTTCAGGCGCTCATGAGCGGGGTTGTTAAAAAACTCGCGCGGCGCGTTTTCTTCAATAATAATCCCCTCGTCCATAAATACAATCCTGTCTGCAGCCTCTCTTGCAAAACCCATCTCATGGGTCACTACTACCATAGTCATACCATCCGCCGCAAGGTTACGCATAACATCAAGCACTTCGCCGATCATTTCAGGGTCAAGCGCGCTTGTGGGTTCATCAAAAAGCATTATCTTAGGTTTCATGGCAAGCGCTCTGGCTATTGCCACTCTCTGCTGCTGTCCGCCGGACAGATGCGACGGGTATGCCGCCAGTTTGTCACCCAAACCAACTTTCTCAAGGAGAATTTTAGCGGTGTCTTCCGCCTGTCCTTTACTCATTTTGCGCACAAGCCGAATGGCAAGCGTTACATTATCCATGGTGTTCTTATGAGGAAAGAGGTTAAACTGCTGAAATACCATCCCCACTTCGGAGCGTAGTTTGTTTGGGTTGAAATGAGGCGTCGTCAGGTTCATCTCATCGATGATAAGCGTTCCGCTGTCAGGCGTTTCAAGCATATTAAACATCCGCAGTAATGTTGATTTACCGGAACCGCTCGGACCTATAATTACAACAACCTCTCCCTGTGATACGCTGAGTGACGCGCCGCGCAGCGCGTGAACACCGCTGATGAATCGTTTATGAATATTATCAGCAAATATTATAGGCGTTTCCATCAATCAGCCTTTGCCATATGCAGTTCAAATCTTGATATCAGATATGACATAGATGAAGTCAATATAAGATACATGGCAGCAACGGTAAACCAGACCTCAAAAGTGCTGAATGTAGCGGATATCACCTCTCTGCCGGCTTTCGTAAGATCAGTTATAGCAATAACGGATACAAGTGAAGAATCTTTAATAAGCGAGATGAATTGCCCTGCCATAGGGGGAAGTGTGCGCCTCAGCGCCTGCGGAAGGATTATATGTTGCATGGTCTGGATATAGTTCAGTCCGAGGCTGCGGGCTGCTTCCGTCTGCCCTTTATGAACCGACTGAATGCCCGCGCGGACAATTTCTGCGATATATGCGCCGGTGAATATGGCAAGCGCGGCGACTCCGGATGCAAACTGCCCCATATTAAAGATTTTACCAAAGAAAAAGTAGAGGATGAATATCTGCACAAGCAGCGGCGTGCCGCGAACTATCTCAACATAAGTCAGAGCCAGCTTACGGAAAACATATACAGGTGAGATACGCATAAGCCCTGTTATAATCCCTATGAAAACGGCTATAATAATAGAAAAGAACGATATTTCAAGTGTTATTAAAAGCCCTTTTGTCAGCGGACCCAGCCGCAGACTTTTATTAACCGCCACAAGATCGCCTACAAGAACTTGCGAACCTTCAGACATTAGAAGTTTTGCCTTTTCTGAGACAAGTTCTTTTTTGCCGTCACTTTTAATAATATAAACGGCATCGCCGTCCGATATAAGGATACCATTGGCGCGCGCGTTAAAATTCTCTCTGACTGAGGAAATTATGTAATCAGGAACGCGCTCCCAGCGCCAGACATACTCTATACGCCGGGACGACGCGAAAATAAGCGTTCCGACACCAATAATAACCAGAGCGAAAAGGATATTCCCAAGTAGGCGGGAAGAAAGCGAACCCTGCATTGCTGTTCTTATCTTACCGCCTGTTTCCACTCGTTGGAGTTGAACCAGTAGTTATAAAGTTCATCATAACGACCGTCACCTTTGATCTGGTTCAGAAAATTGTCAATCCAGTTGATAAAGTCAGGGTCGCCTTTGCGTATGGCTATTCCCAGCGGTTCGTATGTAAAAGGTTCTGATAAGAAAACAAGTTTGTCGGGATAATCAGCCGCATAAGACGCACAAAGCGGGAAATCGTAAACAAAAGCGTCTGCCTGACCGTTTACCACTTCCAGTATAGCTTCGTTTTCAGCTTCAAATACCCTTTTCTGGGCTTTCGGCATCATCTCCTCCGCCACTGCGGTGCCTGTAACGCCAAGACGTCCGGATATTACATATTTGGGATCATCCAAATCTTTGTAAGAATTAACAACCCCTTCAAGATTTTTACTCAGGAGTATAGTCTGACCTATGAGCAGGTACGATTGAGGAAAGTTAACCTGAATGTTCCTTTCGGGGCTTATGGTCATCCCTGCCAAAATCATATCGCATTTTTCAGTAAGAAGGGCGGGGATAATGCCGTCAAACGCGGCGGGGACGATTTCCAGCTCTACATTGCTGTTCATAGCTTTAGCCATCTCTCTTGCCAGATCAATGTCAAAACCTATAATATCGTTGTTCTTGTTTCGCATTTCAAAAGGTTCATAACCCGGATCGGTGCATACGCGCAACTTTTTGGATTTTATCACACTATTAAGCGTTGATTTCTCCGTCAAAGACTTGCTGTCGTTGGTTTCTTTCTGACAACCCAGAATAAATAAGGACATTACAATTACCACTGATACTAACGCACGTTTCATTACAATTCTCCTAAAACCGGCGGAATCCGCCGGTAATTAATATAATATTAATACTATTATTACCGTTCAAAGTAATCTTTTGCAAGTTTTTTATTCACGGTCCGCTTGACTATTGCGAATATTTCCGATAGCGTGTGGTTAAATTATGATACTACACATTTCACATAATGATCTGGATGGAGTTGGATGCGGGATTCTTGTTAAAGCTGCCTATCCGTCCGTTAAAACCATATACAGGGGATACGATGAGCTTGGGAATATGCTGGATAGTATTCATTCCGGCTATGATATGGTTATAGTCACAGACTTGTCGCCGTCAGAAGCTATTTTAGAGAGTATCGCAGGGGAATGCGAACTGCTTTTGATTGATCACCATATATCAAGTGAGACTTTAAATAAATATCCTTTCGTAATACATGAGAACGGAAAGAGCGCGACTCTTCTGACTTACGAAAAACTGACGTCTATTGGGTTTGATCTTTCCGCGTACGAAGATTTTGTCTGCTGCGTTAACGATTTTGATCTATGGAAACTTAAAAGGGATGACAGCCTCCGCATGAATCTGCTATTTATTCTTACAGGGATAAGCAGATTTGAAAAACGTTTTCTTACAGAACCGTACTGCGGATTTAAAGCGGAAGAGGAAATGCTTATTGCGCTGGAAGAAGAACGGCGAAATAATTATATAGAACGCGCCTTAAAGTATGCGGAATATTTTACCGACAAAGATCAGCGTAAACTTGCCGTGCTTTTTTCCGAAATGTACACAAGTGAGCTTGGAAACAGCATTATTTCCCGCGGACTTGCAGATTACGTTATACTTATAAATGTCCAGAGAAAATCTGTTTCACTGAGATCCGCCAAGGATACTGATATCAGCGAAATAGCCGCGAGACACGGTGGCGGAGGGCATAAAAACGCAGCAGGGTTCCCTTTCATATCAGGCTTTAATGTAATGGAGTTTTTAATACAGTTGGAATTAATGTAATGAAATCTAATTTTATCATGTCAGTAGCAAATGTTAAGCAGCTTCCTCCTCAGATGTTTCCTGAGATAGCGTTTGCCGGTCGCAGCAATGTGGGCAAATCCTCAATGATGAATGCCGTATTGGGCAGAAAAAAACTTGTTAAAACAGGGAAGATACCAGGAAAAACAAGACTTTTGAATTTTTTTAACGTAAATGACCGGCTGGTTTTTGTTGACCTACCGGGTTACGGCTATGCGGCCGTGTCCAAGACTGAACGAGCTGGCTGGGCAAGACTTTTGGATTCATACTTCCGTAAACGGCAAACTCTTACGCTCTGCTTTATACTGGTAGATATTCGCAGAACAATTGAATCAGAAGAGATGGAACTTTTGGAACTGCTTGCGGAATATAATATTTCAAGCTGTATTGTGCTGACCAAAGCGGATAAAGTGTCACAAAACCAGTTGTTAAACAGAAAAACAAAGATTGCGAAGGATATAGATGCCGAAGTTGAAAAACTCATTCATTTCTCGGTTATTACCGGGGAAGGTAAAAAAGAAATTATCAAAAAAATATCGGAAAGTACCGGCGTTGAATTGGTATAAACGTTTTACGGTTTTGGGCATTATAATAATTGCGGCAGTTTTTATTGCCGTTACAGATATTTTGGCTACCCCAAAAGAATATACTGCCGAAGTTTTATTTTTGCCGGACAATAAGCTAATGCCGGTACTGCTGAAAGATTTTGACGAATCGTCGGCAGAGATAAAGTGCGCTCTGTATATGTTCAGAACTGACAGTAATTCATCAGCGCCTCCGGTTCAGTTGCGTAACGCTATGCTTAAAGCGCTGGAACGGGGTGTAAAGGTGGGGGTTGTTTTGGAATTGGGAGAAAAGTCGGATATAACAACCCATTATAATACATACACCGGCAAAGCGCTGAAAAATGCGGGAGCAACCGTGGTTTTCAGCAAACCGGAGCGGCGTATGCATACTAAAATGTGTGTTGTGGACGGTAAAACTGTATTTATCGGCAGTCATAACTATACTTCAAGCGCTATGCTGAAAAATTCAGAGGTAACTGTCCGTGTAAGGTCACCTGAAATTGCTTCGGAATCGCTGAAATATTTAAATGATCTGGGATTAAAATAAGGAAAATTAATTATGATTATAGGTACGGTTGTGAATGCCTGCGCTATAGTTGCGGGTGGGGCTGTAGGGCTTGTTTTTGCAAAAACTGCGTATAAAGCGGGCGGAGCTTCAGTTGTAGCCGACAGTGTAATGAAAGTGTTGGGGATTGCGGTAATTGTGCTTGGCATAAAGATGGCTTTGGCTGAGCATGATTTTTTGCCTGTGGTGGTGTGCCTTGCGCTGGGTACATTTATCGGGGAGGTTTGCAAAATTGAGAAACATATTGAACGGTTCGGCGTATATTTAAAAAAAACAGTAAAAAGTGAATCAGATACGTTTGTTTCCGGTTTTCTGTCTGCCTCTATCCTGTTTTGTGTGGGCGCCACAGCTATTTTGGGCAGTATTCAGGACGGATTGATGAACGACCCGGAGCTTCTTTTGGTAAAAAGTATTTTAGACGGTGTAACTTCTGTAATATTTGCCATGACAATGGGAATAGGCGTGCTTTTTGCCGCTATACCGATAATAATATATCAGGGTGCGCTTTCTTTAAGCGCATCCCAACTGTCATTCCTTTTGAGCAACCCTGTATATGTCAACGGAATTTCAGCCGCCGGAGGCATTTTGGTGCTGGGCATAGGGCTTAATCTGGCGCAGATAACCCGTCTGCGTACTGGGAATATGTTGCCCTCGCTGCTTTTAATCCCTTTGTATGATGTCGTCAGTATTCATTTTCATACATTTTTTTTATAAAAACAAGTTGACATCATTGTCATATTACGCTATAAATTCGCGTTGCAGTGGTGGCGGAATCATTATGTTGACAGGGGCGTCGCCAAGCAGGCAAGGCACCGGGTTTTGGTCTCGGCATTCGGGGGTTCGAATCCTCCCGCCCCTATAAATTAGTAATTCAAGGGCTTCCCAGTAGTTCTAGGAAGCCTTTTATTTTGGTAAATTATCAGGCTTTTGCAGTTCAATATGTTCCAGAGAGTTTTATGGAATCCAGTATTTTTTGTTGGCATCTGCGTTGGTATGTGGTATAAGTGATTTAGGAGATACCAACATGAGCATAGCTGATACTACACTAAAGCAAGCTAAGTCCAAAGATAGAGACTATAAGCTGACTGATGAAAAAGGAATGCACATTCTTGTCACTAAATCAGGCTACAAGTATTTCAGATTGAGTTACCGTTTTGCAGGTAAACAAAAAACCCTAGCTTTAGGCGTATATCCTGAAACTACATTAAAAACAGCCAGAGAAAAACGTGATGAGGCAAGAAAGTTGCTAAGTGAAGGCATCGATCCAAGCGAAGTCAGGAAAGCCAAAAAATACAATATATATAATGATGCTATTAACAATTTTGAAGCCATAGCAAGGGAATGGCATGATACCAACAAATCTAGGTGGGTAGAAGATCATGCCAAAGCTAAGTTAAGCAGATTAGAGAAACATATATTTCCATATTTAGGAAGCCGTCCAATAAAAAATATTACAACACAAGAACTTTTATCCGTTCTCAGGTTGATAGAGGGCAGAGGTACAATAGAAATGGCTCACAGAGCTAAAAATATTGTCAGTGAAATATTTGATTTTGCTGTTTCCACAGTCAGAGCGGATAGAAATATAACTCTTGATTTAAGAAACGCATTAAAGCCTATGCCAGCTAAAAAGCACAGGGCAACCATAACTGACACAAATGAGATAGGCGGTTTATTAAGAGCAATAGATAGTTATAAAGGTGAAATAGTGACTAAATGCGCTTTACAATTAACTCCCTATGTTTTTGTCCGACCAGGCGAGCTCCAGAAAGCAGAGTGGGTAGAGATAGACTTCGAAAAAAAGGTGTGGAAGATACCAGCAGGAAAATGAAGATACGCAGACCTCATATAGTACCGCTTTCAAATCAGGCTATAGCAATACTTTAAGACATTAAGCCAATTACAGGCAAATGGAAATATGTTTTTACATCTATACGCACAAAAGACAGACCTATAAGCAATAATACTATCAACGGAGTATTAAGGCGTTTAGGTTATACTAAAGATGAAATGACAGGACACGGATTCAGGGCCATGGCTTCAACGCTCTTACATGAGAAAGGTTTTGATACTGCTCATATTGAAGTTCAGCTTGCTCATGCGGAAAGAAATACAGTCAAAGCGGCATATAATCACGCTGAATACCTACCTCAGCGTACAGAGATGATGCAATGGTGGGCTGACTATCTGGATGGGTTGAAAAATGGTTAATCGTGTGGTTGTTGACAACTATCTATCAAGGCGATAGTTAAAAATATGTATTCCTTTAAGAGTGGTTGCTGTTTTAAAAGAAATGGTGAACCTCTTACATCTTTTTATTCAGAATATGAGGCAGTTGACGGAGCACGCCATGTAAAAATTGAACATGGCACAGAATTAACACCTTACCAATGTTCGGTATGTAATTATTGGCATTTATCCCGAAAGGATCGCCAAACTCCAAGTAAAGTATGTAAATACTGCGTTGATTCACATAAACAACCAAAACAGTTATATCTTACAGAATCATCAGCAAAAACAAGATCTGAAATTTTAGAAAAGGAAAAAGGAACAATGCTAAAAATATATAAATGCCCATATCAAAAGGGTTTTCATCTAACAAAAGGGTAATCTCCCTTTTTGCAAACGAGTTTTAAAGGTTCTATTTTGTCAGCGGAACCCTTCTGACATATTTCCTTTTAGTGCGTACCTCTGGGGTATTTACAGCTTTTGGCTTTCTTCCTCTTCTGGGTTTCTCGGCTACCTGTTGTGGTTGTGTATTTTTAGTGGTTCTAGTTTTCCTCTCTTTAACGGGGGCGTCATCAGGTACGGTACTGTTGCTAAAAAAGACAGACGATTGAGCTATTGCATTAAATTCATTTTGAACTTCACTATATTCCACTTTTCCATTTTTCATAAGAAGGTAGAATACCTTTTCGCCAAGAATAGTGATTTTCTCTTTTTTGTATTGTTCAAGCAGAGATGTTGCTAAAACATTCATTAGAGTGTCGCTCAAAAGTCCCATATTTACCTCAATCCCTCATATAATAAATATTAGCATTTACTATTTTTAATCAGATTGTCAAGAATTATTTTTTATATCTATCAGGAAATATATAATTCTATGGGTTATTTCAACTGATAGGGATAATGCTGAGTGGCTGATTATCTGGATGGGTTGAGAAATGGTTAAAAGGGTAGCATTAGCCATATTTTTTCTTATTAATCAGGACAATATTAAGCATTTTGATAATATTCTTCTGCTTTTATTTCTTTTAAATCATCAACACCTACTCTGCCTTTTTTTATTGCTTCTTCTGGAGTATCAGCTTGTATATACTTACCTCTATAAGCTCCCTTGCCGTAATAACTTAAATACCAGTATCTTGTTAGACCATTTGGCAGAAATAACCAACCGCCAAATAGTTCATCAGAATTATAACTGCCAATATGTTCGCCGTTTGCAAATACCTCATCAATTAACTCTTCATTTCTTTCAATATCAGCATATGGGTAAAATTCCCTAATGTTATCTAAGAAATCATCATGGTTAAATGTCTCATATTTTCCATAATACCTTACTACATCAGGTTTATCTGAACCTCTTGATTCCATAAACCGCTCAAATAAACTTTTCGTTTTCATATTTTCACCTACATTTTACATTTATAAATAACCGATCCAGCAAAATTAAGGGGTATGCAGGTTTTACCGAAATATCGTGGTGAACATAGGAGAAAGCCACCTGCAATACCCTTTTAAGTTGCACTGGAGGATGCTGATTAGTTCATCCCCCTTATTATAGCATTTCCACTATATATTAGTGATATATCCATAACATTTAAACCAATTTGAAATATCTGAAATTGTAAAACTGTTTAAAGCTATTTTCATCCCCTTTACCAGTTTATTATAG
>JAIRQX010000124.1 GCA_031256375.1 Deferribacteraceae bacterium | reverse complement strand
TCTGTTATGTTTGGGCATTCGGCATACGAAATCCGCAAGCGATGCGGGCGTTTACTGGCGGAACAAATCCCGGCGGAAGCTGATCTTGTAGTGCCGGTACCGGATTCCGGCATAGCGGCAGCCTTAGGATACGCGCATGCTTCCGGTTTACCGTTTGAACTCGGTATTGTCCGCAACCATTATGTCGGCAGAACGTTTATAAGACCTGCGCAGGATATTCGTGACTTCGGCGTAAAAGTCAAACTTAATCCTGTTAAAAGTGTTATCAAAGGGAAAAGGTTGGTGGTAGTGGACGACTCAATCGTGCGGGGAACAACCTGTAGGCAGATCGTGCATATGCTTAAAGAGATCGGGGCAAAAGAGGTGCATATGCGGATAGCTTCGCCTCCGATTTTTTTCCCATGCAGATACGGTATAGATGTTCCGTCAAAAGATGATTTGATTGCAAACAGATTCCCGCCTGACGGGATCCAGAATTATATTGACGCAGATTCGCTAGGTTTTATCTCCCTTGAAGATCTGATAAATGCGGTGGGAGGTTCAAATTACTGTTATGCCTGTTTTTCTGGTGACTATCCTTTAAAAGAACTATGAACAGGACTGTTATCTTCATGGGGACGCCGCAGATTGCCGTTCCGTCATTACTGGCGCTTTTAGATGCCGGATTTGAAATCCCTCTGGCAGTATCCCAGCCTGATAAACCCAAAGGGAGAGGAAACAGACTTACGCCCACTCCTGTTAAAGAAACCTCTATAGCGCACGGAATTTCTGTATATCAGCCTGAAAAACTACGCGATAACCCTGAAGCGGCGGAAATGCTGTCTTCTTTTAATCCGGCGTTCTTTGCAGTGGTAGCTTACGGGAAGATTCTTCCCGCAGAGATACTTGATATTCCGGCTTATGCGCCGGTAAATCTTCATTTTTCCCTTCTGCCGCTGTACAGAGGGGCGGCTCCGGTCAACTGGGCAATCTTAAACGGTAATGAGAAGACAGGGGTAACTACTATGAAGATGGACGCCGGAATGGATACGGGTGATATCCTTCTGATGAATGAAACCTCCGTTACCGGAAAAAATGCGGCGGAACTCGCAGACGAGCTTTCGCGGAGCGGAGCGGAACTGCTTGTTAAAACGCTACGTGAATATGAATCCATCGCCCCGCGCAAACAAAACCATCTTTATGCAACAAATGCGCCTATGATGAGGAAAGAGGACGGTCTTATCAACTGGAACAAATCCGCCGGTGAAATTGAACGTATGATACGCGCTTTCACCCCTTGGCCATCAGCGTACACATATCTTGACGGAAAAGCGCTGAAAATTTCCGCCGCCGATGTGGATACGGAATATAGCGGAAATGATCCCGGCTTGATTTACTGCACAGGGAAAAGAAGTTTTAGAGTGGGGACAGGTCAAGGCGGGCTTATCCTGAAAGAACTTCAGCTTGAAGGGAAACGCAGCATGACCGCCGCTGAATTCATCGCGGGATATAAATTGAACATAGGGTCTTATGTCGGATAATACATATAACTATTATCCTTTGTATAAAATACTGTTCCTACTGAATCTGTCGGGAGGAATATTATATGGTCTTTTATGCGCCGCCGTTTTTACGGTTATGGTGGCGCTTTCACGGTTGGTCCCGCCTATGCGGGACTACGCAGGGTTGACTTTTATAATTCTTCTTGCAGCAGGGACGCTGTTTTCGGCATTAATGAGTTGCTCTGCCCTCACGCGCAGAGAGCTTATACCATTTATTCCCACACGGAAAATTTGCCTCAGATACCTAGCTAAAGTTGCGCAGTCAGTAGCAAAACGTATATTTTGGGAACCGGATAAGGCGGTTCGGTCCGTTATAAAACTTAGCAACGAATTTGTAATTAAAGAGATGAAACAGAAAAGGACAAATAAGAAAATTAATAAAGTTCTAATCCTTTTACCGCACTGTATCCAGCTTCATTCGTGCGCGTTTAAAATTACTTCCGATATACGCAACTGCCGTAAATGCGGCAAATGCGTGATTAAAAATTTTATAGAACTTGCGGAAAAATATGGGTTTGACATTTTTGTTTCTACCGGCGGCACCATAGCAAGAAAGATAGTAAAAGAAAGAACGCCTGATCTTATACTCGCTGTAGCATGTGAGAGGGATTTACTCAGCGGCATTAAGGACGCCATTGATATGCCTGTAATAGGGATATTAAATGAGCGTCCGAACGGACCTTGTTATAATACCACAGTTGACCCCGCCGCTGTTGAGCATGTGCTTTCCAAACTTTTTATAGCAAACGTGTGAGGTTCGGATAGACAATTATAGCAATTCCAGGTTACTTTTGCCGTGAAAAAGTAATTCCAAAATTAAACAGTATCTGTTAGAATTTGTATGAGAGGAAGTGACGAAGCAATCCATAATAAGCAACTTTTTGCACAGCGGAATATTTTTGATTATAAAGGAGATAGCCGCTGTTTCAGGCGCGGAAGTGTTCCTTGTTGGCGGCGCGGTGCGCGATCTTATAAGATGTGTCCCGTTCAACGATCTTGATTTTGTGGTATTTAAAACGGACTATATTTTGTTCGCAAAACAGATAGCCAAAAAACTCAAAAGACCGTTTGTTCCTTTTAAAGACAATGTCAGAATTCCTTGTAAAAATGGATATATAGATATATCCGCGCCCCGCGGCGTAAGTTTGGAAGAAGATTTAAGCAGAAGGGATTTCACTGTCAACAATCTAGCGATGGATTTAAACGGAAATATTACAGGCGATCCGGCGGATATAAATAACAAAGTGATACGACCGGCGTACGGTAACGCTTTTTATGACGATCCACTGCGAATACTGCGCGGATTCCGTCATGCGGCATCGTTTAACTATACTTTGTCCGACGAGTTTTTTGCCCTTGCTGTGTCTGCGGTTTCCGGATTGAGTAATACCGCGGGGGAACGTCTGCTTGACGAACTAAAGAAACTCAGCGCCGTTAAAGCGAATATACAGATATACACAGCTTTATGTGAATCAGAAATATGGATCAATCTGTTCGGATTTAACCCCAATGATTTTTTGTTATATAAAGTTATGGAAGGTTCTGCCCCTTATGGAAAAGATGAAAAGTTCGCTCTATTTTTAGCCGCTTTGCTGACAGAAAATGAAGGCAGGACAGCTCCGCTTTTAAAACGGCTTTGTGTCAGCAATAACACGGCGGATTTCGTAAAAATGCTTTTGAAGCAGTCTGCTGCAATATACTCTGCCACTTCAGAAGAGATAAAAAAAATTATCTGGCGGGCAGGGGATAATTTCGGGATACTACTTTATTATACCGCTATCCGTTACAGCTTGCCTGAAGAGCGGATATCGGTTTATAATTCTGTTGCCGCCATACTTAACAGAAAATATGCCGAAACCGCTGACGGCAATATTTTACTGCGGCTGATCGGGGAATGCGCGCCTGATATGCCGCACGGACGATGGATAGCGGACATTCTGGAGGAGACGAAGATAAAACTGGCGTTTGGTGAACTGAACGGCAGAGAAGAGGCGGAAGAATATATGTCACTAAAAATAAAAATGTCAAAAGGTAAATAATATATGCGTTTTGTGCGCTATACTGATAAAAAAAGCGGTAATCCGGTTGAAATGAAAGGTGTTTTGGATAACGCGGCGGTGTACCGCCTGCACGGTTCTTTTTTAAATAATTATACTGTTGAAAACAGAGCGTTCTCTACTGATGAGATTGTATTTCTTCCACCGGTTCTCCCTGCGGCGATTATGTGCGTTAACCCATCTTATGCAAAATCTACCGCGTCACTGGCGGGAAACAGGTCGCGAGTGAAAATTCCCGCCGGTCTCAGCTATATTTATTGTTTACCGAGAACTGCTTTTGTTATTAAAAATTTGCCAAATAACTCAAACGGGTCAGCCGCGCTATTCGGGGTAACGCTGATGCTGGATTTTTTTACAGAAGCGGGAAACCCTGCCGCAACCGCTTCTTATGACGGATATACTGTATTGGGACCTTCAATCTGTACAGAAGTCAACGGATGGATAGGTTTTCAGATAAATGATAAAAAGTTATTCAACTCTGCCGTGCCAGAAGATAAATATGTAAAATTTTTGGGGGAGTTTTTTTCTGTGATGACATTCCGCGCGGGCGATATTTTGGCTCTGACGCTTACGGAAGATGTTTATAAATGTACGCGTGGGGACATGCTCTCCCTTGCGTATGGAGAAGATTTGCTTGAGGCTTATATTATATGAACGGCATAAAATGTTTTGTCTGCGGCGCGTGTTGTATCGCGTACAGCATAAGCGCATTTAACAAACCCGCGGGGGTAAAATGTATTCATTTGCGCGATGACGGTTTATGCGGCGATTATGCCGAGCGTCCTGATGTATGCCGCGCGTTTAAGCCGGACGAACTGTGCGTACTGATCTCTACAATTTCTTTGGCTGAAAAAGTTGAAGTAATAAGCAAAGTTTATGGAGACGCTTAAATTATGATAAATGTCGGTTTGACAGGCGGAATGGCAAGCGGAAAAAATTATATCGCGGATCTTTTTGAAAAGAAAGGGTGTTATATTCTGGATGCAGACATTATCAGTCGTGAAGTAATGATGCCCGGGGGGGATGCCTACCTTCCCGTAGTGGATGCGTTTGGCAAAGAGGTATTAACTGAAGACGGCTTAATAAACCGCGGGATTTTACGCGGGATAATAACGGAATCTGCGGAGAGCCGCGTAATTTTGGAATCAATAGTGCATCCGGCGGTTATAGCGCGGAGCAAAAGATATATAAAAGATATTGCGGAAAAGGACAACGGCGCG
>JAIRQX010000089.1 GCA_031256375.1 Deferribacteraceae bacterium | reverse complement strand
ATTTGGTTTGCAACCCCAAATATTATTTACAACATCACGGGAGGCTTTTATATCATCTTTTACGCTACCGCTTCTTATATTCTCACCGGCTCCGCCGGTGGTTTCAACATCCAATGACTAGCAGCGGCAGTATGTGCAGCGCAACAGCCCGTGAACAAACCCCGTCTTTGCGAGGAATGTAGTGACGAAGCAATCCAGGAGAATAAACAATCTGGATTGCCGCGCCGAAGTCGCGGTAATAATGGTTAATGTAAAGTGGAACTGCTATATAATTTTTCAGTCTGTTTTATTTTTTCTTAATTCAGAAAAAAAACGCCGCATGATATTACCTATAGTTTCTTCCTCAACTCCTCCCATATATTCAACTCTGCTGTTTAAACCCGGGATATCAAACAGAGACGCGTGAGTAACCACCCCGCCGAATTTCGGCTCACACACGCCAAATACAACTTTTTCAATACGCGCCTGTAATATTGCCCCTGCGCACATAAAACACGGTTCGGCTGTCACATACATAGTCATACCGTTTAGTCGCCAATCCCCAGCCATTTTACAAGCAAGGTTGATAGCCGTTATCTCCGCATGAGCGGTAGCTTGTTTAAGTGATTCTTTGCAGTTGTGGGCGGTGGATATAAGCGTTTCACCCTGAAAAATTGCCGCCCCGACGGGAACCTCTCCCTCTGCATACGCTTTTAACGCTTCATTAATGGCAATCTGCATTTTCCCTTTGTGTATCATAAAGATTCCAAAGCTATCCGCACCCATCCCGCAAATACCACCGCAGCAGTTTCGGCTTTAAGAATTGATGAAACGGGAGATATCGCGGTAAACCCTGATTCAGTCAGAAAATCAACCTCATTTTTACTAAACCCCCCCTCAGGACCTATAATAAGCCTGACTTTTTTATGTATAATCTCCGGTTGAGTTTTATGCAACGCACGCTCATAAAACAATATGTTATCCGCGTCATGCGAAGCGGTCAAATCTTTTACAGCTACAGGGGTACATATTTCGGTAATAAAATTCTGCTCGCTTTGCAAGGCTGCTGTTTTTGCTATCTCCTTGTATCTGCGCAAAGAATTATCTTTTACGTTATGCAGACTATGTTCAGTCAAAAGCGGAACAATATTTGTTACGCCAAGTTCAGCATATTTTTCTACAACGCCATCCATATATCCGCGTTTTAACAGCGCCTGAAAAACGGTCAGTTCATATCCGGGCGGAGTTAATTTATGCCGGGATATTATGTGAACAAAAGCGCTGTGTCTTTGAATATCATTTATTTCCGCTGAAAGAAGCTCATTGTCTGTGAGAATTTCTATATGCTGTCCTATTTGAGCGCGCAGGACATTTTTAAGGTAATGATGCGATTCATCTTTGATTTGAAATGTACCGGCATTACAAACAGGAATATATATGCGTTTCATATCATTTTAAACCGTATGCCGCACCACTCATTTATAACAAGAATTTCATCCGGCTTATATCCTTTTGTGGGAATTGATGAAAAAAATTTATCCTTTTCTTTTAGCGTTAAGCCTGAATAGATTATGTACTCCGGATTCAGCGCAAGTACATATGGATGTAGGCATTTCAGCACAGAGCTTATTATATTTGCTACAACTACCGATGGTTTTGACTTCACAGCAAAACTTTCTATCCCTCCGGTCCATAAGTAAATATTATCACGGCTGTTTAGTCCGGTATTTTCTTTTGCATTCATTATCGCAACTGAGTCTGTGTCACACGCAAACACTTTTTTGGCGCCGGTTAAAGAGGCAAGGATAGCCAAAATGCCGCTCCCTGTACCTATATCAAGTACAGTGCGCCTGTTTGCCACCCTTTCCAAAAGCCGCGCAGCTATCTGTGTGGTTGAATGCCCTCCGGTGCCGAAGGCTAATGCAGGATTTATTTGAATTGACAAACGTTTATCTCTGAAATCTTTATTTTCAAAACAAAAATAAACATTATCGGTTAACCATCCGTCTTTAATGTAATCTCGCCAAAGCGTATCCCATCCTGTATCTTTAATATCCTGATGTATGTAGTCAATTTCATATCGGTTAAGTAACCTATCAATATTGGAAGTTACATATAAAAGCCAGCTTTTACGTTGATTGAATTTCTCTTCTATGATATTAATGCCTTGTCCGGTTAATTTCTTTTTCAGCGACGCTGGCATAGATGACAAACGGTATTCAAGCATATGAGTGCGTATCACAATAGTTGTTATATATCAACAATAAATTGGGTGGAGGATAAAAGTGAGGCTGTCCTCATATTTGGCGCGGCAGTATAATTTTTCACGCCGGTTTACAAAGGAGCTGATACATACAGGGAAAATCACACTGGAGGGTACAAAAATTATTAAAGACATAGAAGCCGCCGGCGATAAAAATTATAAGATCGATATTAACTTTCCCGACATAACGTATGATCTTTCTGAATTTTTGATACAAAACGGAAATGGAATACTTTTTCTGTACAAACCCCCTTTTATCCATACTGAGCGGCAAACGCCGCTTGATACATTATGCCTTGATGATGTGATTAAAGGCAGCTTTCAGGGATACAGGCTGATTTCACGTCTGGACTATGGCGTGGATGGCATTGTATCCGCCCTAAATGAAACCGTTAATGCTGAATACGGACAAAAAAACTATTATGCTTGGGTTTATGGCGATTTTCCTGATGAGTGTACGGGCATGTGGTCTATAGACGCCTGTAAAAGACGCAAAGTTGCGGTAAAAGAAACTGAAAAAGGGAAAAAGATATATTTTCGCTGCCTGAAGAGGTCAAACGGAAAAAGCCTTGTTGATGTCACGCTTGAAAGCGCGGGCAGACACCAGATACGGGCAGTATGTGCTTATATAGGGTATCCTATTGTCGGCGACCATCTTTACGGCAGTAACGGCAAAGAGACCGAAGATGAATTATTGCCGCAGCGTATAATGTTGCACTGTTACAAGGTTACAATAAATGGAGTAAGCGCTGAAAGCCCTTATAAAGATGCGTTTGTGCAGATATTATGAACAACTGTGTAATTATTTTTTCCGCGTTCATAATTGGAATCTCCGGTGGATTTGCCCATTGTGTGGCAATGTGCCACCCTTTTGTTCTGTACATATCAACAAGGAACGTAGCGCCGCCGTCCTTGTTTAACTTTCTGCTGCCGCAGGTCAAATATAATCTGGGGCGTACAACCACTTACGCATTTATGGGAGGCTTTGCCGGCGGGCTTGGAACCCTTGCCGTTGTCACAAAGTCGGTTATGCCGGCACAGAAAATCATACTTATTGCAGCAGGATTTCTGCTGGTAATTTATGCTTTACTCACAGCCTCCGGCAAGCGTTTTCCGTTACCTAAAAAAGTTGGTTTTATTATTGAACGTCTCCCCTTTTTCTCTTCCCCATATCTCACCGGCGTAACGCTTGGTTTTTTGCCCTGCGGATTTATTTTCAGCGCGCTGGCAACTTCGGCGGCAAGCGCTAATATTCTTCTAGGAGCTTTATCTATGGCGGCTTTCGGAGTAGGCACATCAGCGGCGCTCCTACTGTTATCACTTTTTGGAGGAACGGCGCTTAAATACATATCATTAGCAAGAAAAATTTTTATAGCGGTAATCTTTTTGTCGGGGATTTATTTTATATATAAAGGCGCTATTCTGACACTGGCTTGATTATTTGCTCATACTCATCCGCTCTTCGTTTATTATAGCTGTTCCACTTTACATTGATCGTTATTACCGCACCTACATCGCGGCAATCCAGATTGTTTTATTCTGGATTGCTTCGTCGCGTTGCTCCTCGCAAAGACGCACTATGCTCATGAGTCGCTGCGCTGTGCATCCTGCCATTGTTCGTCTTTGCGAGCCGAGGGCGCGGCAATCCAGATTATTTATTCTGAATTGCTTCGTCACAACGTTGCTCACAAAGACGGTCAATGTAATGTGGAACTGCCATAATTGTTTTTTCAATTGCAGGTCGGCATTAAAAAACAATACAACGAAATGCTGCGCATAAAAAGCAGGTAACAGCTAAAAAGATTAAGTCTTTATGTGTTAGCTTCCTTGTACTCTGCGGCAAATTGTGCAGAGCATATCCTCTGCATTTCATTGCGTTATAGACACGCTCGGCGCGGTCAAGGCTGCGAAGCACCAATTGTCCCACAAAACTGCCCATATCTTTAATTCTGATCCCTTTCGCACCTGCGCTTCTTAATGTGTAGGCAATATACATGGAGTATGCTTCTTCAAACAATACGGCGATATAACGGTATGTCATTTCAAAAATAACAATAAATATGTGGGGCGCTTTTAATCTGCGCATTGATTTTGTAATCTCCGAAAACGGCGTTACGGATATAAGAACCAAAAGAGCCATAACACACAAATATGTTCTGAACAGGATTGTAAAAAGGGAAACAAGACCATAACTGACCGCTACCCCGCCTATCAAAAAAGCAGGCTCATTGTCAAATATTACGTTTGTTACCCCTGCAAACAGGCAAAACGGAAGTGTTACTAAAAACCTTTTCAGTAACATAATATAAGGGATTTCGGAAAGCGCCATCATAAGAGTAGGATAAAAAATATACGGAATCAGCCGCCCGAAAGCATATCTGTCAAAAGAAACGACGGTTATGATAAAGAATACTGTCGTCAACAGCTTTACAGTCGGGTGCAATCTGTGAACACAACTATTGCCGCCTGACAACTGTTCAAGTGCGTAAAGCTCCTGTATTCTGTCTCTCATACAAAACAATCTATCATAATTCTGAGTTTATAGCAAACTCGCCTCAACCTTCTATGTCAAACCCGCCCTTTAACAGAAATTCTCTCAGCAATCTCGAGGTTTTACTGCTCGTTGCAAAAATGGAAACCGTCTGCCCTTCAATCTTTTCAAAGTAGGCTTTTGCTTTTGCCCTGTCAACAGAGGAAATCAGTTTATCGAAACGCCCAAATTCATTGATATTAACTTCTATCAGTCGTTGCTTTGTCAGTTCAACCAACAGATTTTTGTCCAATCCGAATATCGTTGACACCTTCTCAATTTGCGCGTTCTTTTCGTCCATAAGATACTCGGTGATATAATCTCTTAGAGTTTTACCATCCTCAATAGCAGCTTCGCCGCGCTGGATATCATGGAGGAAGATAGCGGCATAACGCTGCTCCTCTTGTGTCAACATAGAAAACGTATTATGCAAATCGTTCAGAGCATCAACTTTTACTTTTTCATCAGATGAGCCAAGCGTTTTTAAATATTTTTCAAAGCGGGAGTTCATATAATCATTATCAATCTTGCCTGTGTCTATTTCGGTAAGGTATCCGTCCAAATCGTAAGGGGCGTCATAATCACCATTACCGCCACCGCTCTCGCCGAACAGCTCTTTATATCTTAACGCCAAAATCAAATATGTCCGCTCGTCAAAAGCCATTTCAAAGTCTGTTTGCTCCCATTTGAATCCCTGTATTGTCGCGGCTTCCAAGTGAGCGGTCAACTCCTTAAACAGTTTAGCAAATTTACCCCTTGATTCTTTATCATACGGCAGTTTGCTAAAATCGGGAACGCCTGCGCCGGAAAAAACCATGCTTATTTCCTCAAATTTAAGATTCATCATCTTGATATTGCCTTCAAGTTTGCTCACAAAAAGGTCAAACGGTTTGTCGCCGGAATACAGTTTTACAGCTTCGGCAATATTCCGCTCCATTGTATGGGGTTTGCGGTAGTAACGAATTGTGCCGAAAGGTTTGTCAGAACCGTTTAGCCTGTTTGTTCTTGAAAATGCCTGAATAATATCAGCGTAACGCCTAACCTTATCCATGTAGAGCGTATTTATCCACTTTGAATCAAAGCCGGTGAGCATTTGGTCAACCACAATCAGTAGGTCAAGCTGCTTGCCGGGTGTGCGGTCAATCATTTTGTAAGCGTCTTTGTGCGCCAGTCGCGCCGCGATATCTTTCTTGAATCTGGCATGACAGGCTATATCAAATGTCTGATTAAACCTTTGATTGTAGTCTGTTATTATCTCTATAAGCCCGTCTTCTTTAATTTTTGAACTATCGGGGCTGTCGTCAAAATCCACGTTTGGGTCAAAAAGCGCCGTTATTTTCAAGTCCGGTTTCTTTGATTTTATCAGCCTATAGTAGTCAATGGCTTGCGGTATGCTGTGAGTGGCGAAAATAGCGTGAAATTTGTTGTTTTGGCTAAGCGTCAGCCAGTTTTCAAGGATGTCTTTAACCACCATTTTATAATGTACTTCGTTATACTGCTCATCAGGCATGAAATCCTCGATACCCTTTATATACTCGTTATTTACATCCCAAGTGCCTGCCATGCCTAATTCGTTCATAAACTTATCATAAATCTTTTTTTTCTTCGGATCGGCAAACACATCTTTGATTTGTTCCTCCGCTGTGTTACCTACAGCCTTTGCCTTGTCCAACGCCACAGCGGTACGCACATCTTTATCTTTGAATGTCATAACTTTATAAGGGTCAAAACCGAGTACGTTTTTATCTCTTATCCCGTCAGCAATGCTGTATCGGTGAAGTTCGTCGCCGAAAATGTCCGATGTTGTATTGTCTTTCCTGCGATTTTCGTCATGTATCGGAGTGCCTGTAAAGCCAAAAAAGACAGCTTCAGGTAATGTGTCTTTAATAGTCAACAGCATACCTCCGAAGGTGGAGCGGTGAGCCTCGTCAACGATAATGACAATACGTTTTTTGCTGATGATCTCTATATCCTTTGCGTTTTTACCGCCGTTCTCGTCTTTTATCTGACTCATCTTTTGGATAGAGGTAACGATTAGTGTATCTGCGAGATCGTTACTTTTTAGCTTGGATAACAAAACGCCGGAGTTCTCTGTTCCTTGGACGGATTCATTTTCTTCGGCAAAGGCGCGGTACTCTTTGAGCGATTGTGTGCCGAGTTCTATTCTGTCCATAAGGAAAACAACCTTATCGGCATCTTTGGAATTAGCGATAAGCTGTGCAGACTTAAAACTGGTCATGGTTTTGCCTGAACCTGTCGTATGCCATATATATCCGCCTAACAAATTGTTGCCGCCCCACTTGATTTTTGCCACTCTGTCAGTAATGGCGTGAGCGGCGTAAAACTGGTAGCTTCGCATGACTTTTAAAACGCCGTCCGCCGTGTCTGCGACAGTGTAAAAGCCGATTAACTGATGAGCCATTGGGATAGAGATTAGGTGTGACGCGATATTTTTCCAATCCCGTATTGGTTCGTTGTTAAAATCTGCCCAGTTAAAGTAAAAATCGGGGTTAAATCTCCTCTCCGGACCGGGGTTTGCGAAGTAAACTGTATCTTCGGGGGTCATGGCAACAAAAATTTGTACCAAAGAGAACAATCCTGTGAAAATGCCGTTTTTGGCGTAAAATTCTATCTGATTGGTAGCTTGGCTTATGGGTACGCCGCTTTTTTTCAGTTCGATATGAAAAAGCGGCATACCGTTAATGAGCAGCATTATATCCCCCCTGCGATCGCTTATAATAGCTGATCTTGCGAAAAACCTAGGCTGCCGTGCAATTTGATAGCTGCTTTTCCCTGCCGCTATCTCCATACGGTCATATATTTTGAGGCTGACCTCCTTGCCGAAGTGCAGGGTATCGTCAGGGTTGTCCCTGACAATAGACACAGATTTGCCGTTGATGAAACCGTTTAATCGCAGAGGTGTTTTTAGGCTGTTGATTTGCTCTAAAATCTGAGCCATCTCTCCGTCTGTGAGGGGTTTGCAGTTCAGCTTGTCTATATCTTTGTTGTTCTCATACAGGATTTTCGCCCAATTATTGATTAAGTCTTGCTCTGTTGGGTTGTATATAACTTCTCGCCAGCCTTTTTCAGCAAGCAGCAACTCAACAAGGGCTTTTTCAAAATCGGATTCACGGTTAAACAAGATATTGCCTCCTATACAAACATCTTAGAAAGACAAGCTTTCTTGATGTTTTTTAGCTTTTTTAGCTCCTCCAGTTGGGCTTCGATAAGGGCGTCTAAGCTGCGGAAGAAATTGCCAATGGCGGTTTGTTCTTTAACATCGGGCACAGGTAACCTGATCTCTTTCAAGTCTGAATTACGAATGTGTACAACCGATTTCCCTTGCGCTTTTTTGCTTAACTCCCTTTGCGGAGCGCCGTTTGATATGGTTAGAGCCAAAAAAATGGGGTCTATTGTTTTATCAGCGCTAACTATATTCAAATCACCGCCAAGAACAACGCCTGATTTAACAACTACTGATGCTCTCGCAATATCTTCGGCTGTTTCACCGGATGACGGCACAATAATTTCGCCACCCAGACTAATCACAGAATTAGCCTTCAGAATGGTATAGGTGTCAACGTCATCAATTACAGTTTCATATTTCGTATATAATCTGCCGTATAAAATAATGGGTATACCGCAGTCTGTTAAGTCAGCTTTTGAATAACCGTTACCTTTTGAAAAAACAGCGACATCTCCTATAATTCGTTCTTTCCACGCTCCTGTAAACCCATCAAACCGGATTTCAGGCGCATCAGCTCCCTTTTTTGGGAACATCTTTTCAAGCATAGCTTTTTTGATGTTTTTCGTCTGCCCATACTGTTGTTTTTTTAGAGTGATCATATCGTCGATTGTGCGGAAGAAATTGCCGATGGCGGCTTGCTCGTTTTCGTCGGTTGGATAATTAACAGGAACTCTCTTGATTTCATTCACATTAATCTTTTTTGGAAAGGCAATATGCAATGTCCTGTGCCAAAGTTCACGCCAAACAGCCTCCGAGCTAATAACCGCTTTTAAAAAATATGGGTCAAGTGATTTTTTTTTCAACAAAGCAAGGCTAACATAGAAGGCAACAGGCTTGTCGGATTCCACTATATTTGCTGTACCTATATCTCCAATGCGTGTCATCAAAACATCGCCTTTTTGCGGAAATACATTGAAATCACTATAAAACGCCTTTTCGGAAATATACTTTTTTGATGTCAGAGTTTTTATATTTTCAACGGACAGAAACATGATACCAGAGTTTTCATATAGAGGGGTTTGGTGAGTACCATCATACACATCAGTTAATATATCCAATGTGTCTATATTCCAGTTCCCTTTAAACCCATCAAACCTTATTTCGGGGGTCATTCTCTCATTCAACAAGTTTTTCACCCCTTAATAATGATTGAAATTCGCTAAGTCCTTTCATATCAAACTCACTGCCCCGCAGCTTGTCAACAAGGGTAACAACCTCATTTTTCGCCTTGTTTATTTTGTCCGTGACATCTGTGTATGTAACGGCGTATTTTTCCGCCAAAGCGGTCAATTTTGTCACCAACTCCCGAATTACATCGTGAGGCAATTCGTTCATGGCGGCTACTATAGGCTTAACCCATTTCAAATCAAGCAACATCAAGGCTTGTTCGTCCGTAAGATTTTCAATGGTTTCTTTTGTAAGCTTATTCAGAAGC
This sequence comes from Deferribacteraceae bacterium, assembly GCA_031256375.1. Taxonomy (GTDB): domain Bacteria; phylum Chrysiogenota; class Deferribacteres; order Deferribacterales; family JAISNW01; genus JAIRQX01. The sequence goes on along the minus strand of JAIRQX010000089.1, from coordinate 30,124 downwards.
GCTCCCTCGGTTTTGACCTCTTTTTTCAGCTTTGATTCCTCAGCAAACAAATCTCTTGCGATAATCAGCTTGTTTTCAACTGATTCATCGGGAAACTCAACACCATCCTGTACCGATTTCAAATAATTAAGAATGCCATTTTTTGATAGCGTGCCATCTTTTTCATTAAACGCATCCTTATACTCTTCTTTTTCCTCTTCAGACAATGATTCAATTATTTCCTCTAAACCGGCGGCTATTTCTGTTATACGGTTTTCCTTTTGCCGTAAGGCGTCGCTTACATCACGGAGCAAAGTAGCCTGCACCAGTTCAAATGGGATAACCCTCCCAATCCAGCCCTCTTGCGCTTCGGATTCCGTATCGCCCTTTTTCTTAACAATCATGTTTGGGTCAACGACTTTTACCGCCTCAAAACCCTCTGTCTGGATAATTTCAAGATCAATGGCGATTTTCACCCATTCGTTATTTAACGCTTGGTATGCCTTATACCTATCAATCAGCGGCACGGAAAGTAAGCGGGAAAAAATATCTTCGCAGATAATGGTTTCTTGACGTGAAATATTAAGCGTAAGCGCCTTTCCAATAAGTTCGTTATTCAGATAAAGCTCAAAGCTGTCAAAAACGTTTGTGTATCGCTTTATGTACGCCTCAATATCTGCGTTATTTAATATCGCCTGTTTAACATCATCCGTTGCAAGCGATACAAACGGCGTACCCTCATCTTTGAACAGGCTGGTCCAGAGCTTTGGGAAAGCTGACCAATAAGCGTCCAGTTCTGTCAGTTCCGGTTTTGGTATTCCGCCGAACATTGTTGCGTACAAATCCCATGAAACAGGAGCGTCAGAGGAATCAACATACCGGGGAATGTTCAGGTTATAACCATTTTTACGGATTTCATCACGGTTAACTTTTCGGGAAAACTTGTGTATATCAGCGCGGGAAGCGACTGTGTCCGCTATCTTTTTGATGTCAGAAGCGCGGAGTTGGTTGTTTTTACCGACTTTAACAAACCCTTTCGAGGCGTCAATAAACAGCACATCATCATTTTTCTGTCTTTGCCTCAGTACCATGATAATTGTTGCAATGCCTGTCCCGAAGAAAACATTAGGAGGCAAGCCGATAATAGCGTCAATATGACCTTGTTCAAAAAGGTTCTTACGGATTTTACCCTCGCCGTCCGCTCCCTCCGCATCGCCGCGGAAAAGGACGCCGTGCGGAAGAACTATTGTCATAATACCATCCGGCTTTAAGTGGTAAAGGTCGTGCAAAAGGAACGCAAAATCAGCCTTCGTTTTTGGGGCAAGTCCAAAACCGGAGTAACGCGGGTCAGCATCTTTGTATGCCGGTTCCCATGCTTGGGAATATGGAGGATTTGATACCACAGCGTCCACATATAGCGGTTCATAAGCGCCGTGCGGGTCATCTTCGTCAAAATACGGCCAGTCATCCTCTAATGTATCGCCGTTCCTGATGGCTATGTTATCGGGCAGAATACCGCGCATAATAAGATTCATGCGGGTAAGGTTAAATGTATTAACTTTTAACTCTTGGGCGTAATACCTGATGTTGTTTTCATCGTCAATATGTTTTGCAGCCGATTGTCCGATATTGATTAATAATGAACCCGAACCGCTCGTTGGGTCATATATCTTAATCTTTTTGTAGTTTTTCAAATGCTCAGCGACTATTTCTGACATAAGCAATGAAACCTCGTGCGGGGTGTAGAACTCTCCCGCCTTTTTCCCTGCGTTGGCTGCAAAGTTGCTTATGAGATATTCATAGACAAAGCCTAACACATCATAATCTTGTTTGCCGTCCATAGGAATATCCTTTATAAGCCCTAACAGGTCGCTAATTGCCTTTGTCTGCGAGGCGGCTGTGTCGCCAAGTTTGGATAACCCTGTTTGCAGGGTATTAAAAATCCCTGTGAATACTTTCTTATGGGCGGAGTTTATGTGGCGGTTGAACGCTGACAGGGCATCACGGACATCAGAAACATTAAAATCCGAACTTTTTAAAAGCCATGTTGAGAAAAGGTCATTGTATGCCATAAAGTAGCCTATCTTGTTTTTGATAAAGCTGACTGACTCAGTGTCGCTTTCAGTTAAACTTTTAATCCCTTCGGTGGTCATACCCTCGGCTCTGAGTAACTTTAACTCCTTATCCGACAGGAATTTATAAAATATGAAACCAAGTATATAGTCCTTATACTCGTTAGCCTCAATTTTGGAACGCATCTTGTTGGCAGATTGCCAGATTTTTGACGCTAATTGCTGTTTATTCATAACAGTTTCCACTCCTATGTTTCATCAACTTCATAATACCGCTCAGGAAATCATTGTCACTATAGCAGTTCACTCGTCATTGCGAGGAACGCAGTGACGAAGCAATCCAGTTAGAGCTTTTACCTGCATGGATTGCCGCGCTTCATAAAAAACATTCCGCTTGCAAAGACGGTTAATGTAAAGTGGAACTGCTATATTGACAAGTGGAACCGCTATATCATTCAAAATACTCCGCCGCCGTGTCTTCGTTCTCCCAAACTACTACCCGATCAACCATAGAAGGAAAAATTTTCTTCAGTTCATTGTAAATATGGTAAGCTAAATTCTCACTTGTAGGATTTATGCTTTTAAATATAGGATGATCGTTTAAATATTTATGATCCAGATCATCTACTATATCTTTCAGCGCTTTTTTTATTATGCGGAAATCTGCCAGCATACCTATTTTGTCAAGTTTCTCTCCGCGCAGCGCCGCCTCCACCCTCCAGTTATGCCCGTGCAGGTTTTCGCAATCCCCTTCGTATTCGCGCAAATTATGCGCCGATGAAAAATCTTTCATTACTTTGACTCTGTACATCTCCACAACTCCTTTATCTCTTCATCCGTTATCTTTTCTAATCCGCCTTCAGGAAGACCGTCCAAATATACGCAGCCGATACGGGTACGAATAAGGCGTTTTACCTCCGCTCCCGCATATTTAAACATTCTGCGCACCTGCCTCTTTTTTCCCTCAATAAGTATAACACTATATTGATTAAAAGAGATACGTCTTACTTTACACGGCAGAAAACGCTCTCCGTCCGATTCAATCCCCGCGGATATTCTATCTATATATTTATTATCAATCTCTTTATCGGTGTAAACCAGATACTCTTTCTCAACGTGAAATTCACTTCGTTGCAGCTTGTATATAAGTTCTCCGTCACTTGTAAAAAGCATAAGCCCTTCGCTGTCATAATCCAGTCTGCCGGAATATCCCATTTTTTTTTCCGTAAGCGCAGGAAAACCGGAAAGATTGGCTTTACCGTTAGGGTCGCTATATGAAGACAGAATTTTTCTTGGTTTATGAAATTTATAGATACTAAAATCTTTCTCACCCAACGTTACCCCGTCAACAGTGATCACTTCCCCTTCAGAGTTGGTTTTTGTTCCGGGCAGAGCGATCTTTCCGTTTACAGTCACCCTTCCCTGCGAAATCAGCTTATCAGCCTCATGGCGGGAATATTTGCCGGTCTGGGCAACCCTTTTGCTTAACCGTATCCCCTCACTCACTGCTGCCTCGAACGCAGAGCCTGCCATTCCATAAATGTAGGCAACTCCGAAAGGTCATTCAAACCGAAATATTCCAGAAAATAACGGGTAGTAACGTACAGTAAAGGGCGTCCGGGCACACTTTTACGCCCTGCCACAGTAATAAGATTTTTGTCCAAAAGGGTGCGCATAGTTCCCGAGCAGTCAACTCCTCTGAGCTTTTCTATTTCCGCTTTTGTTACCGGCTGTTTATACGCTATTATAGATATAGTTTCAAGCGAACCGCGTGAAAGCGTTTCTGATCTTTCTCCGAAATATTTTTCAAGCGTCTGTGTCAGAGTCGGATCTGCCGCCATCTGAAATCCACCCGAAATAAAGCGTATTTTCAAACCGTTTTCCTGTTTGTTAAACTCTTCCGAATATTCCAATAAACGGTTTTCAAGGTTAAAAGGGTCCAACAGCTTATTTAAAAAAGCAATATCAAGCGGTTTTCCCGACAAAAAAAGGGAAGCGGTAAAAAGCTGTTTCTCTTTGTCCATTTCAAACCTTATGAAAAATTCTCTCTTCAGGCAAATTTAAAAATTCCGATATCCCTTTCAGCGCGGGGCGCGCGTCAATAGAGTAACGGTTTACATATAACTCTATATGCGACTTCATAACATCTTCATCCATCTCATCGGAATATTTTTTCACAAACGGCATAATACCCTGAGTATCTTTATACGCGTAATTCAGAGAAGCGGTTATGAGCGTGTTCATTGTATGTGCATAAGCCGCCAGTGACCGTTTCATAGCTATGGCGCCAAGCGGTAAAGGGGTTTTGAACCGTTCCTGCCACAACTCACCCATATCCGCAACTTTATCAAGCCCATAGTTCTGATATGTGAAACGCCCTTCATGAATAATCAGCCCGGCAGCGTATTCTCCGCTCTTCACCTCCGGCATGATTCTGTCAAAACGCACCGGCGTGCAGTCTGGTATATGTTCAGGATAAAACATGGAAAAAAGTTTAAATGCCGTAGTACGCAGCCCGGGAACAGCAATTTTGCCTTTTAGGGGTGTATCAGGCTTTTTGACCAGAAGCGGACCGCAGCCGAACCCTAACGCCCCGCCCGCGGGGAGAAGAGCATATTCATCAATTATCTCATTTACCACACCATAAGATATTTTTACAATGTCAAGTTTTTTGCCAATGGCAAGCCCATTCAACCGCTCCACATCATCCATTGTCAGATCAAAATCAATATCTGCGTTTGTTTTTCCCGAAAGCAGCGCGGCGAATATGAAAGTGTCGTTAGGGCAGCTTGATATGCCCAATGAAAAATTTTTTATAGTTAATAACCTCCGGCAAAACTATTTAGCAACAGATGAAATAGGCATTGAACCTATAATATATTTCAGATCATCGTCTATAAAATGTATTCCCCCGCCGAATGAAAAACTGCTGCGCCCTGAACCGAAATCATCTAATCCCGCCTGAATAAAGAAGTTGTTCAGGAAGTAATATTTTGCATTTGCTTTTAAATAAATACCGCCATCTCTCCTGAAAAAATCTGATGTTTCAAACGTCAGCGCCAAATTCTCCGCACCAAACGGATAGAGGTCTATACCAAACCCGATTTGGTTTTCAAATAACCCTCCCCTGACCCCAAGATACTTACCGAACAACAGCGCGTACTGAAGTGAAAAGGCGATAACATTCTCCTCTGTTTTGTTTTTTTCTTCCGAATAATACTTATTACCCGCCGGATCCAGATAGTCAGAAACAGTGTATATGGTAGATGAAGATGAAGTGTTGTAAAGCCTGTTGCTCACGCCAAACATATAGTAGCGTTTATCGCTGGGCTGGAGTTTAGCCATAAACGAGCCATGGTAGTTATCATTGGAAGGCATATACTCAATTCCCGCCTCCAATTTTAATACTAACTGATCCGCGCGCGTCAGCATATTTTTAAGACTGCTTACAGTGTCTTTTATCTGATCTCTGGTTTCATTATCGGACAACAGCATACCAATAGTGCCTTTCCCGTCGTACGCTTCCTGAGTAATTTTATTGATGTTGTCTATGAGGGTTTTACTTTCCTGAGTTATCTCTTTAAGATTCTGAATACTTGCCTGAATATTGGAATTCTCCGCTGACATAATCCTTTCAAGGTCACTGCTGAATTTATTCATAGAGTAGCTCATTTTGTTAAGATTACTTATAGCTGACTTTATTTCATCCTGATTTGAAGTTAAAATATTTCTAATACTGTCTGAGCTGACCCTTAAATTGTGGAGTGTAGTTGACATATCGTCTTTCCCCTGTTCAGATGAGAAGACATTATTTAAACTTGAAACTAAAATATTTACCTGACTTGCTATTTCCTGTACTTTTTCAGCAAGATCATCTATGGTCACAGTGGATTTGTAATTACTGTATTCACCGCCGTCAGCTAAATTGCCAGCAGCGGGCGAATGTGATTTTGTGTTTAAATCAATATATTTCTCTCCAATCAGCCCGTCCTGTGAGATCATAACCGTAACGTTGTCCGGTATCTTATATTGATCCTTAATATAAACCCTGACAGCCACTTTGCCGTTCTCTAACTCCACATCAACTACTTCACCTACAGTGACTCCTCTATATTTAACTTTGGAATTTATTGTTATGCCGGATGAATCATCTACAAAAAAAGTAACCTTCATCCCGCCGGAACTGAAAAGCCGCAGATTGCCGAATATTGTTGATAAAACAAGCGCCAGCGCGATACCGCCGACAAGAAAAATACCGACTTTTATTTCACGTGTCATTAACTGCCTGCCTTTGGCATTTTTTTAGCATTTCGTCATCGAAATGCTATTAGGAGGCGCGTAACGGAAGCAGGCTTCGCCCGCTGAGTATAAAGCGCCGCCTCATCTGTAAATTGCTCTAGTAAATTTTTATCGGTCCGTCCGCCGAACCTGTAAAAAACTGCTTTACAATCGGGTTATCCGTGGACTGAAAATATTCCGGCGTTCCTTGAGCGACAACTACTCCATTGTATATCATAGCAATATTGTCCGCTGTTTTCAATGTACACTTTATATCATGTGAAATAACAACTGATGTCATATTTGTACTTTTATGGGTATATTCTATCAGGTTGTTTACAACGTCAGTCATTATCGGATCAAGCCCTGTAGTGGGTTCATCGTAAAGCATTAATTCGGGGGTCAAAGCCAGCGCCCTTGCTAATCCTACACGTTTTCTCATCCCGCCGGACAATTCCGAGGGGTATTTTTGATCAATATCTTTAAGCCCTACCTGCAAAAGTTTTTTATGTACAATATCTCTGATTTCACGCGAAGTTTTGCTTGTATGTTCAATGAGGGGGAAAGCCACATTTTCAAATACATTCATGGAATCAAACAGCGCCGCGTTTTGAAAAAGCAACCCTAACTTGCTTCGTATGGATAAAAGACGTTTTTCATCCATTCTGGTCATATCTTCACCGTCAATCATTATCCGCCCTGAATCCGGTTTCATCAGCCCTATGATCTGTTTGATAAACACACTTTTACCTGTGCCGGAAGGTCCGATAATAAACGTGATCTTCCCTTTTGGGATTTTTAGGTTTATATCCCTGTGTACAATATGATTTCCGAAACTTTTGCTGGTGTGTACAAACTCTATCATATACCTGCCTCTAAAATAACAACGCAGTTATTATATAATCAAACAACAGGATTAATATGCACGACAGCACAACCGATTGCGTTGTGGCTTGTCCCACTCCAAGCGCGCCCCCGGAGACATAATAGCCTTTATAACATCCCACAACTGATAATATCAAACCAAAAACTAAAGCCTTTACAGTACCGTTGAGATAATCATCCAAACCGACATAATATGATATATTTTCCAAAAAGATCGTGGAATTAACCCCGAGCCATTTTACCACAACTACATATCCGCCTACTATACCAAAAGTAACCGTTATAAGGTTCAGTACAGGCATAATTAACACACTTGCAATAATTCTTGGCGATATAAGGTATTGCAACGGTTCCACCGCAAGCGAGTAGAGAGCGTCTATCTGCTCCGTTACCCTCATAGTACCAAGTTCCGCTGTCATAGCGGAACCGCATCGCGCGGTTACCATTATAGCGCTCAATACGGGACCTAATTCCCTTGCCATAGCCAAAGCGACAACCATTCCCGTCATATATTCCGCGCCGAAATAATGGAAACCAAAATAACACTGATAACCAAAAACCATCCCTGTAAACATACCCGTAAATATTACTACCGGCACCGATTTTACACCGATAGATTCCATCTGTTCCAAAATAAGTTTGAAACGAAACGGAGGGCGCACAGTCCAGCGAAGCGCATCCCACAACATAGTGGAAAGTCCGCCGAGAGTGTTCAGCAGATTAAGTACAAAACTGCCCAGATAACCAAAAGGGTTCATTTTATGCTTCCGTCAGAATAATCATAAACTCTTGGTATTCTGTCTGAGATGCCGCACATAACTTCGTATTCTATCGTATTTACAGATGATGCTATCTCTGTCGCGTTTATACGGCTGCCAAGCACCTCAACAACTTTTCCGTAAGCGCTCTCCCCAATCGCTGAAATGTCAATCATAGTCATATCCATACAAACAGTTCCCACTACAGGGCAACGGACATTTTCCACGTACATAGCGCCTTTGTTTGTGAGCAGACGGTTATACCCGTCCGCATAACCTACAGGGACAACGCCAATCACACAATCATTGGGAGCAAAAAAACGCCGTCCGTAGCTGACCGACTCCCCCTTCGCCAGTTTATGGACATGAATAACTTTGGAAAATATACTCATCACCGGTTTCAGGGGAACATTTGCGGAGCCGTTGACATACCCGTACAAAAAAAGCCCCGGGCGGGTGTAATTATATAAATTTTTATATTTGGCTATAGCGGAAGAGTTATAAAGACTTGTATTGAAATTAAGCGAAGCGTATTTTGATATAAACTCCCTGAAAATACCCTCCTGATGGGATGTATATTCAGGATCATCATCGCTTGAGGCTAAATGGCTCATAACATGATTTACTTTAAAACATGGATATCTTTCAGCAAATTCATATAAATTCAGGGAAGGTTTAAATCCCAGCCGCCCCATCCCTGTATCAATCTTTACAGTAACGCCGGCGGAACGACCTGTATTTTTAAGGTAACTGTGAAAAGCATCGGCATACCCGCTGTCAAAGAGCGTCAGCTGAAGTTTGTTATCATAAGCGTAACTGTAAAAATTCGGATCCACATATCCCAATACAATAATACGCGCTGAGTTGTCTTCCAGAGATTCCCGCAAGATAACCCCTTCAGATATGGTAGCCACGCCGAAATCATGCACCCCGTGGCGGCTGGCATGACCGGCGGTTGTTTTGACTCCGTGACCATAAGCGTCAGCTTTAACTATGGCAATTATATCCGAACCGGAGAGTTTTTTTGCTAAAGTTATATTATGTTCAAAGTTTTTCAGATTTATCAGAGCATAAGTAGGTCTCAAACTTTTAACCGCGGCTTCAGCCAGGTTATTCATTGTCGCCTGAACCCTCGTTAATTTTGAGAATCCCCGCAGTATATAGTAAATACGATCTGATAAACGGTTCCAGTTCTCCGTCCATCACTGCGTCCACGTTTCCTGTTTCATGCCGTGTACGCAAATCTTTTACCATTTTATACGGATGCATAACATACGAGCGAATCTGGTTTCCCCATCCGATATCAGACTTAGAAGCTTCTATCTTCTCTTTTTCGCTGTTACGCTTGCTCATCTCATATTCATACAGTTTGGATCGCAGTATCTTCATAGCGTGCGCTTTATTCTTATGCTGGCTTCGCTCACTCTGGCACGTTACAACTATCCCTGTAGGGATATGGGTCAGACGCACAGCGGAATCGGTTCTATTGATATGCTGTCCTCCGGCGCCTCCCGCGCGGTATGTATCAATGCGAAGCTCTGATTCGTTTATCTCTATCTCCAGATCATCGTCTATCTCAGGCAATACAAACACAGACGCAAATGAGGTGTGTCTCCGGTTTTGCGAGTCAAAAGGGGATATTCTCACAAGTCTGTGTATTCCGGTCTCCCCTTTTAAATAACCGTAACTGTACGGACCAATAACATTAAAAGTAATTGATTTTATTCCCGCCTCTTCGCCTTCAAGCTGATCAAGTATTTCAAGGCTAAAACCTTCTGTCTCCGCATAACGGCTGTACATACGCATAATCATTGCTACCCAGTCGTTGGATTCCGTACCGCCGGCGCCGGAATGGATCGTTAAGATAGCATTGTTCAGATCGTGATCGCCACCGAGGATTAATTTAAGTTCAAAATCCCCGGCTGTTTTTGAAAGGGTTTTCACATTCTGCTCAAGTTCAGGCAAAAGCGATTCATCCCCCTCTTTATATAACTCCAGAAACACATAACAATCTTCCAGCGCGGATTTAAGTTTTCCCCACTCTTCAATAAACTTTTTATAATTTGACTGCTCTTTCAAGAGTGATCTGGATTCTTTTTTATTCCAAAAGTTCGGATCGGAAACAGATAAGGCGTTTATCTCCTCAATCCGTTTATTTACCTCACCCTCTTTAACGGCGGAAGCAAAGCTGTTTATCAATTTTTTATCGCTGTCAAGCTCGGCAATTATCTCTTCAGGCTGCATCCGAAGTTCCTTAATTCATTTTTGAATAAAAATTGTTCCCTTATTACATATACAAATTAACATAATTTTCAGTTTTATACAATGAAAAAGAGGTATAGACGCAAGACAGTCAAGTTATTCCGGCATAGTAAAAGGATAAACTCCAAGGAGAAATGATATTGACTTGAAAAACCGGAACCATAAAAAAATTGAAATTCAAAGAGAAATTTAGGTCATAACTCCTTAATCATTGCAATTTCATCGCAGTCGGGAAATTTAACACATTTAAGACAGTCTGTCCAAATTTTCTTAGGGAGCTCCTCTTTGGAAATGATATTGAACCCTTGTTTTGAAAAAAAATTTTCCATATATGTAAGGGTAAAAACTTTACAAAGCCCAAACTCTTTTGCCCGTTCAAGCTGAGCGGACACAAGACTGCCGCCTATTCCGCATTTATGTATTTTTTCAGATACAGCGAGAGAACGTATCTCAGCAAGGTCTTCCCACATCGGATGTAAAGCGCAGACACCCGCTACCTCCCCATCTTTTTCATAAACCATAAATTCAAATATTTTTTCGTATATCTCATTTTTGCTCAGCATCAGCATCTGCCCTCTACCGGCAAAAGAGTTGACTAAAAGCTGGATGCTGTTTGCATCAGCCATAACGGCATTTCGTATCATTTGCTACCTTTATAGAGTTTATACTGGATAGCATCTACCAACGCCTGATAACTTGCGTCAATAATATTGGCTGCCACCCCCACAGTGCTCCAACTGGCGCTTTCGTCGCTTGACTCCATCAGAACCCGGGTCAGCGCCCCCGTGCCGTCACTTCCGTCCAAAATACGCACTTTATAATCCACCAGAGTCATTGACGCAAGAGACGGATAAAATTTCAGCAGGGCTTTTCGTACCGCATTGTCCAGCGCATTCACCGGACCGTTCCCATGAGCCGCGGTATGTTCTGTATCACTATCTACGCTTAATATTACAGTCGCTTCAGCTAAAGGCGATTCATAGAGACTCCGTTTATCATCTATTACCCTGTAGCCTATAAGGTTAAAAAAAACAGGCAATTTCCCCAGAGCGGAAAGGATAATCAGTTCAAAGGAGGCTTCCGCGCCTTCATATTCATAACCGCGGTTTTCCATCAACTTAAGTTTTTCAAGTATCTCTCCGGCATTTTGATCCGAAAGATTATACCCAAAAGATTTAGCTTTATAAAAAAGGTTGCTTTTACCTGACAGATCAGAAAGAAGCACCCGTTGAGAGTTTCCTACAAGCTCAGGTTTGATATGCTCATACGTGGCGGAATTTTTCATAATCGCCGATACATGCACGCCGCCTTTATGTGCAAATGCCGACCTGCCTACATAAGGCTGTTTATTATTAGGTGAGAGGTTCCCAAGTTCGTTTACAAAGATTGACACATCACGGAGTTCCGCAAGCCGCTCAGAAGCAACGCAGTCATATCCGTATTTCAGTTGCAGATTTGGGATAATGGAACATAAGTTAGCGTTCCCGCACCTTTCCCCAATCCCGTTGACGGTACCTTGTATATGCGCCGCTCCCGCTAAAACAGCCATAACGGTGTTTGCAACCGCACATTCACAATCGTTATGGCAATGTATCCCAAAAGGTACATCGTTTAAAAAGTTTTTTATTTCAGATGATACAGCAAAAATTTCATCAGGCAGTTTTCCGCCGTTGGTCTCACACAGCGCCACACAATCTGCGCCGGCGTCAATCGCAGTACGTAACACCTTCAGCGCATATTCACGGTTAGCTTTATAACCGTCAAAAAAATGCTCGGCATCAAAATATACTTTATCAGCGCGTTTTTTCAGATAACGGATAGTATCGTAAACAAGCTCCAGATTCTCTTCCGGAGTGATCCCCAGAGCATCGCGCACATGAAGATCCCACGCCTTGCCAAATATTGTCAGATTAGGCACATCTGCCGCAAGAAGCGACTGGATTATCGCATCACTATCACACGCCAACTTTGCGCGCCTTGTACTGCCGAATGCAGATATTTTTCCCTTCGGAACATCTTCAGATGCAAGGGTTTTGAAAAACTCAATATCTCTGGGATTGGAACCGGGCCATCCCCCTTCTACGCAATCAATTCCGAAATCTATCAAACGTTTAGCTATACGTATTTTATCATTTACTGTAAAATTAACTTCCTCTGCCTGTGTACCGTCACGTAACGTGGTATCATATAAAAAAATTTTATTTCCCAACATCATCCTCATTGCCTAAAAAAGCGTCATGCAATACCCTGACAGCCAGTTCGTTAAACTTTTCGTTTATTATACATGAAACTTTAATCTCGCTGGTTGAGATCATCATAATATTAATGTTATTGTCAGAAAGGTTTTTAAACATAGTTGCCGCAACGCCTGAGTGGCTTTTCATTCCGACACCCACTATGGATACCTTAGCTATATTTTCGTCAAATTCCATTTTAACTCCGCTAATCCCGTCATACAATTTTTTACATACATCTTTACCAAGGGAAAATTCGGTGTTGGATACCGTAAAAGTTATATCGGCTTTGCCGTTTGAACCAAAATTCTGGATAATCATATCAACATTAACGTTTGCCTCTGCCAGTTTTGTGAAAAGCTCCGCAGCAATGCCGGGTCTGTCCGGCAAATTCCGTAATGCTATTTTTGCCTGATTTTTATCGCTTGTTACTCCTGATACAACCATCTCTTCCATAATTGCCTCCGTTTGTGATGTCACAAGTGTGCCGGGTTTATCCTCTAGTGAAGAAAGTACCATAATATTCACATTATAATTCATTCCTAATTCAATACATCTGGATACAAGCACCTTGGCTCCCAGCGAAGAAAGCTCAAGCATCTCTTCATGGGATATTACATCCATTTTTTTCGCGTTTCTTACAATGCGCGGATCAGCTGTATATACTCCATCCACATCCGTATAAATTTCACATACGTCAGCTTTAAGCGCCGCAGCTATCGCCACTGCAGTGGTATCTGAACCTCCTCTTCCTAATGTAGTAATATCGCCCGTTTCAGGACAGTATCCCTGAAAACCTGCCACTACACAAATTTTACCGGAAGAAAGCGCTTTTTTTATCCTTTCAGCGTTTATTTTGGTTATACGGGCTTTGGAATATTTATTGTCCGTTTCTATTCCCGCCTGCATACCGGTAAAAGATTCCGATGATAATCCCGCTTGTTTCAGCGCCTGTACTACAAGCGGAACATTCGCCGTCTCACCGGTTGAAACCATCTGATCATACTCACGCAAATCATAGTTGGGTGTAATCGCTTTCAGGTATCCGATCAGTTTGTCGGTCACACCCGCCATAGCAGACGCCACCACAACAACATCGTGCCCCTGAAGTTTTTTTGCAGCCGCTTTTGCGGCGACATTCTTAATTTTATCTGTGTCGGCAACGCTGGTACCGCCAAACTTCATCACTACTAAACTCATACAACACCTATTTCTTTAAAAACATTTCCATTATTTTGTAACCATCTTTTATTGTAAATGACGGCGTTATAAACTCGCTGTACGCAGTGTTTGCGTCAGGCTCAATACCGGTTCCGCAAATAACGGCTGGCACCGGAGAGGCTGCGTGCGTTTTAATTCTGACCGGCGTGGGATGATCCGGCATCATCAGAATCCGGTGATCGCCAAACTGTCTTAACCCTTCTGTAATTACCGGAAGCATAACGGAATCTATCTTTTCCGCCGCGGCAATCTTATGCTCAAGACTTCCCATATGCCCCGCCTCGTCCGGCGCTTCAACATGTATGAACACATAGTCCTTATTTTTCAGCGCATCAACAGCATAAGAGGCTTTCCCTTCAAAGTTTGTATCAATAAAACCCGTTACGCCGGGTACTTCTATAAGTTCCATTCCGGCGCACAGACCAATCCCTTTTATGAGATCAACAGCGGCAATAACTGCGCCGTTTAAACCGTATAAATCTTTGTACAGCGGCATCAAAGGACGTTTCCCCTGCCCCCAAAACCATACGGAATTTGCTTTCCCTGTTTCATTATCAAATACTTGAGCGGCTTTTTTCATAATATCACAAACAAAACCGCCATCTTTACCTTTAGGGATATATTCCGCTATCTCCCTCCCGGATATATCATGCGGAGGCGTGGTATCCGCGTTAATATTCATATTGCGCACAACGGCGAGGTTCCGGTAGCTTAATCCCTGATAAAATTCAATATTGCTTCCCGCAAACAGTTTATTAAGACGTTCTATAACAATTCCGGCGCTTTTGCTGTCTATGTGGTGAGCGCTGAAATCTTCCATCACAGCGCCATCCGGCGAAAGCGACACCAGATTGCAGCGGAACGCCATGTCGTCCGCACCAAGATTGATCCCCATACTTACCGCTTCAAGCGGACTGCGTCCAGTATAATATTTACGCGGATCATAGCCGAACACGGAAAGATTGCATATATCGCTGCCGGGCGGAAACCCTTCCGGAACAGTGCAGACAAAGCCACACACACCTTCTTTTGCTAATTTGTCCATGTTAGGGGTTTTTGCATATTCTATAACAGTCTTGTTATTCAGAGAAGGCTGACGCTCATCGCTCATACCGTCGCATAGCAAAACCAAATATTTCATAAATTTATTCTATGCCTTCAACACGAATTATTACAGTTTTGTCAGATACCAAATCCATGTTATCTATCTCTTTTACGGCGCTGTCAATCTGTCTGGCTGTGGTTTCATGCGTCAGAAAAACAAGAGGGACATTTTCGTCTTTAGGCTGTAACCCTCTTTGCAGCGCGCTTCTTATACTTATATTATTTTTGGCTAGTATTCCCGCTATAGATGAAAGCACCCCCGGGAGATCCGCTGCCATAAAACGCATATAAAAGGAGGATACAACATCTTTAATACTTTTCATCCGGTACCTTTCTTCCAGCGGTTGTTCAAACCCCAGCGCCGGAACTCTGTCAATAGTTTTATTCACAATATTTCGCGCAATATTGACTATATCCGAAGTAATTGCGCTGCCTGTAGGCATCCCGCCTGCGCCGCGCCCGTAATGTAGTGTGTTGCCAACAATATCTCCATGAATCTGTACAGCGTTAAAAACACCGTTAACCGAAGCGAGCTGATAGTGATTCGGAATCATTGTGGGGTGTACGCGAACTTCAATTTCATCTCCGTTTTTTTTGGCTATTGCCAACAATTTTATAGTACACCCCAACTCTTTGGCAAAATCAATATCCACAGCTGATATGCGTGTTATCCCCTCTGTATAGACTTTATTAAAATCCACCCATGTTCCGAACGCAATAGATGACAGAAGCGTTATCTTATGAGCGGAATCAATCCCATCCACATCAAAGCTGGGATTGGCTTCCGCGTAACCCAGTTTTTGAGCGTCTTTTAGAACCAAAGCATAATCCTGCCCTTCATTTGTCATACAACTAAGTATGTAGTTTGCCGTACCGTTTATAATCGCGTTAATCTCACTGATATTGTTCGCTACAAGGTCTTCTTTAATAACCTTGATTATGGGGATACCGCCGCCAACGCTTGCCTCAAATTCAACTTCCACCCCTTTTTCTTTTGCCAAGGTAAATATCTCTTTGCCGTGAACGGCAAGAAGCGCTTTATTTGCGGTAACAATGTGTTTGCCATTGTTAATTGCCGCGGTAATAAACCTTTTAGAGTGATCATACCCGCCGATAAGCTCTACAATTATATGAATATCAGGATTATTTATAAGCTCCATACCGTCGGTTGCGGTAATCTGCGTGAAAGGAAGCGGCGATTTCCCTTTAAAGGCTAAATCTGCAACCCCCATAAGGTTGATCTCTATCCCTGTTTTAAGACGTATCGTTTCTTTATTCTGAACCAAGGTATCAACTGTACCCTTCCCCACAACACCGTAACCTATAATGCCAACGTTAACCTTATTCATAATTTTTACTCCGTATAACCCGCAATAGGCTGTTTAAATAATTTATGCCCATGTTTATGTGGATTTGACACACTACTCTTTCTCTGTTTCAGCCTTTTCCAGAGCCCCCGATTTTTTTATAAAGTAGTAAGCATTTTTAATCCCAGAGGCTATGCCTATTCCCAGAAAAAAGAGCGTGAACCAAGGCTTTGTAGAAAGTTTACCATCAATCCACACCCCCATAAAGGCGCCGATGACTATGCTCACTACAAAAACCATCCCTATACTTGAAGCGGCAAGCATAGGACGCATTTCCTTGCTGAAAAGTAAGGTATAACGGTTTTTTTCTTGATCGTTGTCATCACTCATAAAATATACATTAAAGATTTTTTAGCGTTTCATAATGCGCTTTAATGGTGGTATCCAGATCGGCGTCAGTGTGGGCGGCGGATACAAACATTGCTTCAAACTGCGCCGGCGCAAGAGCTATTCCGCGTTCAAGCATCCCGTGAAAATATTTTGCATATATTTTTGTATCTGCGGATATAGCTGTCTGATAGCTGTCAACCTTGTGTTCCGTAAAAAACAGGCACGACAAAGATTCTATGCTGTTCAGCGTGTATTTTAACCCCAGTTTTGACATATTTTCGTCCATGCCGCACCGGAGATAGTCTGATTTTTCCTTAAGTTTTTTATAAAACCCGGGTGTTTTAAGCTTTTCCAAAGTTGCTATTCCCGCAGCCATCGCAAGCGGATTGCCTGAAAGGGTTCCCGCCTGATAAACACTGCCGGATGGGGACACAAGTTTCATAATCTCTCTGCGCCCACCGTATGCAGCTACAGGGAGACCGCCGCCGATTATCTTTCCCAATGCGGTAATATCAGGCGTTACTCCATAGTATCCCTGTGCGCCTGAAAGAGAAAGGCGAAAACCGGTAATTATTTCGTCAAATATCAGAAGCGCCCCTTCCCTTTCGCAGCTTGTTTTGAGCTTTTGCAGGAAATTGTCTTCCGGCGGCACAACCCCCATGTTTGCGGCGACAGGCTCAACAATCACACAGGCAATCTTGCCCGGATACTCAAGAAACAACTTATCAACAGTTGATATATCGTTGTATTGGGCTATAAGCGTATTGCCCGCTATGCTGACGGGAACACCCGGACTGGACGGCGCGCCGAAAGTAAGAAGCCCGCTTCCCGCTTTTACAAGCAGACCGTCAGAATGCCCATGATAACAGCCTTCAAATTTAATTATCATATCACGGTTAGTGAAACCACGTGCCAGACGGATAGCGCTCATTACCGCTTCCGTGCCGGAGTTTACCATCCTAACCATCTCTATTGAAGGGATCATCTCTGTAATCAGTTCCGCAAGTTTGGTCTCCCTGACAGTGGGCGCGCCGTAGCTTGTACCTTTATCGGCACACTCCTTAACCGCCCTGATTACGTCCTGATCGCAGTGTCCCAGTATCAGAGGTCCCCATGAACAAACGTAATCTATATACTCTTTTCCGTTTGTGTCTACCACCTTTGAACCGTAGCCTCTTTCAACAAAGTAAGGCTCGCCGCCTACAGAAGCAAATGCCCTTACAGGGCTGTTTACACCGCCGGGTATAACTTTTTTGGCATCGTCAAATAAGCTCATATTATTTCCCATTTCATAATTTATGCAAACGCAAAATATTATTTTATGATTAGGTTAAAAACCTATTTATTATCTTTTAAAAGTTTAAACATCTTTGAATCCGTGCTGATTATAATTTTCATCGGATGTTTGCTGTCGCTGTAAAAACCGATAATTTTATTAAACTCATAAAACGAAGGATCAGAGCTGAAAGCCTTTGCATATAACGCTATAGCCTCCGCATCCGCCTTACCCCGAAGTATCTGCGCATTTTTCTCCGCTTCCGCAAGCATGACAGCAACTTCGGTATCAGTTTTTGCCCTTATTTTCTGGGCCTCCTCTTGCCCTTCAGAACGGTACTGTTTAGCTATACGTTCCCTTTCAGTTATCATACGCGCAAAGATATTATTTTCATTCTCTTTAGGCAGATCTGCGCGTTTCAGGCGTATATCTATTATCTCTATTCCCAGTTCTGTTTTTGCTTTAATTCCGGCAGCCTCAGTCACATTGGTCATAATAGTGCGGCGGTTAGCGTTTATGATCTCAACAAGGTCATGTTTTGGCAATTCCATACGCATTCCGGAATATATTATATTTTCAAGGCGTTTCATTGCCCCGATCTCGTTACGTACACTTTTGTAAAGCTGTAACGGATCCAAAACTTTCCATTGGCAATAATAATCAATCAGTATTGATTTTTTATCTTTTGTAATCACCTGTGACGGCTGAGAGGTGGAATATAATATCCTGTTTGTAATTGATACTGCTGATTCAATAAAGGGTATTTTAATATGCAGACCGGGCATATCAACAACCCGTACAGGTTCGCCCAGACGTATTATTATTACGGATTCAGTGTTATCTACGGCATAGCAGGAGGCAAAAAGTATAACCGCAACGAAAAAAAGAAGTATAACTGTTATTTTTTTCATTTGCCAGCTCCCGCAGCCGGAATAAGCCGCTCCATACCGGAAAAAAGATTAAGGTTTTTCACGGAATCATCAACAACTATCACCTCTGAATTTGCGATTATACTGGTCACTGCCTCAAGATACATCCTCTTTCTGGTAACATCGGGCGCTTTGCGGTAGCTTTCATAAACCTGCATAAACCGCTCCGCCTCGCCCTCCGCTCGCCCTAATACAGTAGCTTTGTAGCTTTCCGCTTCAAGAAGCACTGTGGCGGCTTGCGCCCTCGCCATAGGAATTTTTTGATTCTCATACGCCTGAGCTTCATTTATAAACTTGTTCTTATCTTCTCTTGCTGACGCGACATCCTGAAATGCACCCATAACAGGCGCCGGAGGTTCTATATCCTGTAATTCCACAGCTACTATGCGAACACCGGCTCTATAGTTATCAAGAATTTCTTGCAAAAGCTGCTTTGTATCTTCCTGTACCTGCTCTTTCCCTGTGGTTAAGATGTCATCAATATTCGCTTTCCCTGCAACTTCACGTATAGTTGCTTCTGCCGCAAGCTGGATCGTCATCTCCACATCCTGAAGTATGAAAAGGTATTCCACTATATCCTTTATCTGATACTGCACAACAAGATCAATACTAATGATATTTTCATCCCCGGTAAGCATCAGCGATTCGTTTTCCACAACTTTTTCTATACCGCTCTGGCTCCTGTAACCAATCTCCATTTGGTGAATTTCAGTTACTTTTGCTTTGTTTACAGTTTCTATGGGGTTTGGGAGCTTAAAGTGCGGACCGGGAGCCGTTACATCAATTACTTTACCAAAACGCTTTATTACAGCCTCTTCTGATGGCGACACTATGTAAAAACAGGTTTTTCCCATAATTACCGCTATTATTATAACACCGATCAGTAAAACACTTTTAACTGTAAAATTAAAAGTCAGGTTTAACATTTTCTTCAGTGAAAATCCGTTTTCAATGTACTCTTTGTCGTTTTTATACGCCATATTAACTTACAATACTCCTGTTCAACCCTTTTTACCGGGTTTTGGTTTGCATATACGCATGGCTTTTTCATGGTATAATCTGCCATCGTCTATGAAAAGCAGGGCATTTTGCGTTTCCGCCATCTTTTCTTTTGGTATTGGCGCAAAAACACCGCTTGCAAGCGTCAATACAGCGCCGGAATCGTCCCTTATCTCCCCCTCGGTGAAGGCTATGCCGCGTTTGGAATCAATCAGCGAGGTTTCTATAAATAGCGGCGTCATAGGGCGTACGCTTTTACGGAACTTTAAAGTCATCTCCCGTGTGAAAAAAAACTCCTCCGAATCACCCTGTATAACCCCGCACCAACCCATCGCTTCGTCCAACATAGCAGATTGTATTCCGCCGTGAACAACATCCATAAATCCCGAATAACGCCTGTCCACCACAGGGTTCAGATGAACATGACCATGCTCATCCGCAAAAAATCTGCATTTCAAACCGATCTCATTGGCTTCGCCGCATACAAAACAGGTTGTAGAATGTGGCAGATAATACTCTATGTCATTTAGAGAGTTTAACCCCATTTAACTTTATTTAACTCAAACATATGCGCAACAAACGGATGAGCGGGAACCACTGCAAACGTAACCTTTAACCTGCCAGCCCTTGAAAGGGTAAAATCGCATTGGTATGTTACGGAACCGTCAGCAGCTTTTTCCCCGTGTTTCATAGGCAGAAAGTTAGGATCTTTCAGAGTATTTGAATCACCGTCATATTCAATCACGGTGTAAACGGCAACATCTTCAAAACGGAGGGCGCCTATGTTTACATGAACAGAGCTTGTCACTTGGTCACCCATTGTTGAGGTTTTTGCATCCACCTTAGCATTGCTTACAGTTACACTGTCCCACTGGGCAATTATACTGTCGTACCACTTGAAGTATTGGTTTGCATTATCATCCTTTTCAAACGATTTTCTCAGATTGTGCAGCGGCATATAGTAGTTTTCCGTATATTCCATCAACATACGGGTAGAGTTGAAAAACGGAGGCAGGGTAGTCAGGGTAGATTTCATCATTGATACCCAACCTTCAGGCAAACCGCTTCTCGCCTTTGTATAGAAGAGCGGCACAATCTCCTGCTCCAGTTTATTGTAAAGGTCATGGCTTTCAACATAATCCTGATAGGCATGATCCATATAGTCTTCACCGGCGCCAACACTCCAGCCGTTTTCACCGTTGAACCCTTCAACCCACCAGCCATCAAGAACTGAAAAGTTAAGAGTTGCGTTACATGCGGCTTTCATCCCCGAAGTACCGCTCGCCTCCATCGGTCTGCGCGGCGTATTGAGCCAAATATCAGAACCGCTTGTTATGTAACGGGCAATCTCTATATCGTAATCTTCAATAAAAACTATATTTTTGCGTAACTCAGGTTTGCGCGCGGTTTGAATTATACGTCTTATGAAATCTTTCCCCTCGTTATCATGGGGATGCGCTTTACCGGCAATGATTATCTGAACGGGGCGCTCAGGATTCAAAAGAATTTTACGCAGACGCTCTTCGTCGGAAAAGAAAAGGAAAGCGCGCTTGTAGGTGGCGAACCTTCGGGCAAACCCTATGGTTAGCACATCCGGTCGCAAAACATCTTCAACCTCAAGCAGCTCCGTTGTGCTGCCCCCTTTGCTCAGAAGTTGCTCTTTAAGGCGCTTCCTTGCAAAGTTGACCAATTTTTCACGCAGACGGCGTTTTGTATCAAATAGTACACCCGCGGGAATATCTCTTACTTTCTCCCACAGATTCAAATCCTGTGGTTTTTTGTACCAGTTATCCGACAAATAATGATACAGCACACGCTTAAATTCAGGGTTAATAAAGCTAGGCAGATGTATTCCGTTTGTCACATGACCTATAGGCACATGTGACTCCAATGACTGCACCCACAGATAATGAAACATTTTACGGCTTACATCTCCGTGAAGGTCACTGACGCCGTTGCGGTACGTTGACATACGCATAGCGGCAAGCGCCATGGAGAAAGGCTCTTTCTCATCAAACGGATTAGCTTTACCGATTGCCATTATCTGGTTTAAATTCAGTCCATACGGTCTACAAATAGGTTCTAAATATTTACGCATTTGATCGGCATTAAACACATCAAACCCTGCAGGTACCGGCGTATGAGTCGTAAAAAGCGTACTTTTACGTACAATCTCTACGGCTCTTCTCTGTTCAACCCCTTCGGACAAAAATTGACCTATTCTGGCAAATCCTACAAAAGCTGGATGCCCTTCGTTAAGGTGAAAAACTGTCGGATTCAGCCCACAGGCTTTCAGAGCTTTAACTCCGCCGATCCCCAGCACTATCTCCTGACGTATGCGCATATTTGTGTCGCCGGAGTAAAGTTTGCTTGTAATCTCCCTGTCTTCGGGATGATTGTTGGATAAATCGGTGTCTAAAAGCATAAGGTTTATTAAACCGATAGTGAGTTTCCATACCTTAATCTTCAGCAGTCTGTCACACATTGGAAGTTCAACAATTACCTCTTCCCCTTTATCGTTATATACCGGTTTAATGGGCATACTGTAAAACTGGTTATACCCGTAACTTTCCTGTTGCCAGCCATCAGAATTTGTATATTGGTGAAAATATCCACATCTGTATAAAAGACCAACCGCGACAAAAGGGAGACCAACATCGCTGGCGGATTTGCAATGATCGCCTGACAGTATGCCCAAACCGCCCGCATACAGAGGCAGAGACTCATGCAAACCATATTCCAGTGAAAAATAACCTACCAGAAAGTCTTTTTCTTTTGGGAATTTTGAACCGAACCAACGCGGTCTTTCCATATATTCCTTTTGCATTCTGTACACATTTGCAAGGGACGACATAAAAAGGGTATCGTTCATAAGTTTTTTGCACGTTGCATCGTTAAGCGAAGAGAGAACCTCTATCGGGTTGTGTTTGGATTCTGTCCAAACAGTAGGGTTAATGCTTTCAAACAATTCAAGAGCGTCAGTACTCCAACACCACATCAGATTATACGCAATATCCAGCAAATGTGAAAGTTTCTCAGGCAACTTTATTTTGACAGGGATTTCAATCAGATTCATAACACGCCTCCAAGATTTAATGACACTATTACTATATTTTTTTAAAAATTACAAGTCCGGATATTTTTTTTTATAACAATTCTGGATTATTATTTTTTTTTATGTTATTGAAAATTTATGATTACTGCCGAACGGGTTACAGCTTTTTTGATGAAGTATATCCTGCGTATTTCGTTGCTTCTGATGCTTATCGGTATCATATCCTCAACGCTGAAGACAAATCAGGCGACCGGTGAAACACTGATACAGCGGGAATTGATGAAAATAGGTTTGCCTATGCCGGACAGCGCTCTGTTTTTCAACGCAGCAACAGTACTACTTCTTATAACTCCGATAATTGTATCTTTTTGCGCAGGGCTGATTTTTACGGTAAAAAAACAGTTTAAAATGGCGTCAGTTTCATTCCTGCTTTTTGCGATACTTGGCGCGAGCGTTGCTATTAATATGTTTATAGCCGCCTGAATATACACCATCATTTTTGCTTAAGCAGCCATTCAATAGCCTGTTCTTTTGTGGATGCAAAGGTTATGTTTTTCCGTCCGCTTATAGTGAGTATCATGTTAACCATCATCTTCTTTATTCCGTCTATACCAATAATAGCTCCATATTTCACGTAAGGTCCGTTGCGCGTCATCCACCCTGCGACAATTTCTTTTGTTTCCGAATCAAACCTGATACCCTCAATGTTAGTTACAGTATGTAAAGAATTATAATCACATTTTACAATCTGCTCCTGAGCCGCCTCAATAAATTTTATAAAATCATCGTTTGTCTCAAAGCCGGATAGGTCATAATAAAAAAAAACTTTCCCGTCAAGTTCAAATTTTTCAATACGTTCCATAGTTATCCCTTTCCAACGGCATGCAAAATAATTTCATTTTTTCAGATCATTCCCCGGTTCCGGTCCAAAATAACCGGTAAAGTTTTCAGCCTTAGCCCCTTCAAGTACATTTTTGCGTACATATTGCGGATTTGTGTTTTTCAGCATATCGTAAACCGCACGGTTGGCGTTGATGCGAACAGAAACCTTGTCGGCAAGGATAACTTCCGGTAAGGCGGACGCTTTATTTTGCGCTATTTCAGCAACCATCCCGAAAATTGCATAAAAGAAAAAAGGAATCAGCAAAAGAATCGCCAGATTGATTTTCTGCCTTACGTTTAATATGTAGTTTTTTTTCAAAATCATTTTGCTTCTGCCATATATGGTTCCGAAAGTTCCAGTTTAATTTTTACAGTATATACGCCGCGGACAGTATCTGTAAGTTCCCATGACAGTTCGTTTATAAAAACAGCCGGTTTCCCTTTCCCTGTGAGCGCACTCAGCGTATTCATAAAATCTGCGGAATCCGCCGGCACATAACTCATCAGCATGGGTAAAATTAGCGTACCGTCAGTATCTCGGGGGTTATCCGTTACTACGGCGCCATATTTTTCATTCAATAAATCAGCATACCCTAATATTTCGGTCATCGCGGCATTTTTATCCAATGGAGCAATATTCAGCGTGGAAATTATGCCGCGAAGCGACTGCGCTCTTACCCGGAGTTCGTTATAATCGTATAGGAGCATTTCTTTATTAATCCTAAAAATCTCCGAATCAAGTCTTTCTGAGTAAATATCTATAATTTTGGCAAAGTAGATTGCCGCAGCGGTAGTTATCATCAGCGCAACGCACAATATATATTGGAAGGTGAAATTGTTTTCTTTCATTCTTCAGGCGTCCCAATCTCGGTTTTTATCTCAAATTCACGGTCGGTAATTTTCAAAACAGAGCTTTGCTCTGCGGATATGCCGCCGCGTATGCCAAACTCTTTTAAATAATCGCTGTATTCTGATGCAAAGAGCCAGCCTGAAGAGTAGGTTTTAAACGTTTTTGTTCCCTGAAGAGTGACGCTGTTTTCTGTACTGCGATAAAAACGCACAGAGGAATATCTTGCCTGCATAAGAAGTTCCTGAAGCGGGACAAGGAGATTGACCGGGGTGTCTTCATTTTCGGCAAGTATATTTATGTAACTGCTGATATAACTAAGAACGTCACTGTCCGGCACTGCTTCATCCAGCGCCGTCAAACGTCCGCTTAGGGTTTCGGCGGCAACTGTCAGTTGTTCACGCTTTTTTGTGTATCCGGCATATTTAACCGCGCCAAATATTATAGCCACCGCTAAAAACAGCGACAGGATTATATTTATCTTAACCAGCGCAGCTTTGTATGTATTTCGTTCCATATCTTCCGCCGGTAAAAAATTGGCGTTGTTTTTTACCAAAACGCATCCGATGGCAAGCAAATACTCCTGAAAAATATTGTCGCTGCAATTTTTAATGTAGTCCTGCGCATTCAGGTGCCGCACACTCTGCCCGCAAAAGTTTTTAACCCTTTCTTCAAGCGAAATCCGCCCTTTCAGCGTACCGCTGAAAATCACAGTGTTTACAGGACGCTGTTTCGTCTGTTTAACATAAAGCATTGTAAGGTTGATTATTTCAAAGATGGAATTGTCTATATCTTCCAAGTCTGTGTGTTTTATATAAATATCCGCTACTCTGGAGTAGATAAGATTATCGCCAACGCTGAAAGATAATATAATATGGGTTATATCCGCGTAAGCGTGGCATACAAACCCTTCAGGATCAATCTGTTTTGACAGAGCGGCAAGCGCAAAACAATCAATGGTCGCTATGGACAGTTTTGAGCGCGTCCTGTCACCTATATAAGCGTTCAGATAATCTGAGGGTACGCCGTATATGGCATACCTTTTGTAATAGGATGTACTGTCCGTTCGGTATGAAGTGGCGGGGTTGACAGTATTGACAAGATTGTGAAGCACAAATGTATAATCTGTGTCAGGATTAAGCATATTCTGAATCTTGTTTTTTAT
The DNA here is from genome assembly GCA_031256375.1 of Deferribacteraceae bacterium. Taxonomy (GTDB): domain Bacteria; phylum Chrysiogenota; class Deferribacteres; order Deferribacterales; family JAISNW01; genus JAIRQX01. Next base: position 4,481 of record JAIRQX010000089.1, on the reverse strand, counting down.
AAGCAGATCAGTTGTTTTTTTATTCAAAACAGAGGGCAATTCCGCTTCATAGGCAATCATATCAGTATATTCGCACGTGAGCATTGTCCGTCCGTTTTTAGCCCATGCAAAAAACTCCGTATGGGAGAGGGTCTGAACACTTTCAAGAACAAGCCTGTTTCTTATCTTATCTATTGTAACAGCTTTAAATTCAGCATTTTTTTTGCCTCCGGTAATGGAAGCTGAAAATATCCTCATTAACCTCTTTCCTGATTGATAAACTGTTACAGATATTATTCTTAAAAAACAAAAAATGCACCAACAAAATCACAGCGACAATATTTACTATTATTGTCTATGATGACGGTCTGAATAATATATTGCCGCGGGCTTTCAGCGCCCGCATAAGCGTCTGTTTAGCATCGCTTTCGGTAATATAGTTTCCTTCCGTCTCAATCTGTTCATTGTATTTTATCTGAGCATTTTTCAGATCAAACTGTTCCATTACCGCGTCTTCAAAATCACACCCTTTAACTGTAAGGGATTTGCACAGATCGTTAGCAATAAGCTCCGGCAGTAAATCTTTTACTATCATATTTGACAGATTTTCTTTGCCTGAGCCAGAGGAAACGGTAATATCCACTTTTAGCCCCCCCAGATATTCCGCCATCTTCATAAGCCCACCGGCTCTGGAGGCTGAAAACGCTGACAGATCGTCCTCACCTGCAAGGCTTACCCCTACTGCCAGCCGTTTGAAAGAATCCCACGACATAACTTTTTCCTCAATCCCCTCTTCAAATAAGGGAGTCAGGCGTATCAACCCTTCGGAGGTAAACTGCCCAAGCGTTTTTTTAAATCCGGCGGCGGCGCTGCCTGAACCTGTCGCAAAACAAAGTAAAAATTTATAAGCATGGCTGATTAAACCGTAGTATATCTCTCCAAGCATTCCATTCGGCAAGGTGATCTCACTTGTTTCACCATCATCGTGAACCCATACCGGCCATGATGCACGCTCTTTCACTACAGAAAAAAAGTACGCCGCAGTATTTTTAGCGTCAATACTTTCAAGCAGTTTCCACGCATATTTAAGCTGCCCCGCCTCAAACATTCCGGTTCTGTGTTCCGAAGAAAGGATCGTTTCCATACTGCCATGAAAATTGGAGAAAAAATCTTCTTCATCTGACTCTATATTATAATAACCAACGGTAATTTTCTTTGTCCATCCCATTTAACGCTCCGCCGCTCCCTTTTTTTAGATATTTAACAACCTTTTTACTGTTGTTACAATATTACTGAAGTCCACCGGTTTTCCAATATGCCCATCCATGCCACTCTCAATGGCAATGGCAATATCCTCTTTTAAAACATTGGCTGTCATAGCAACTATTATCACTGATTCAGCATCGGTTCTGTCCATTTTGCGTATAATCTTTGTTGCGCTGCAACCATCCATTTCAGGCATCTGCATATCCATAAAGATTAAATCGTAGTAGCCCTGTTCAGATGCCGCAAACATTTCTGTCGCTGCCAGCCCGTTTGAGGCTTCTTCTATTTTTATTCCGGTAGGCGATAAAAGGGATTTTATTATGGTGCGGTTTATACTGATATCATCCGCAACAAGAATAGATAATGAAGAAAAATCCGGTATACTTTCATAAAATATATTTTTAGCCGGATCAATCTGCTCTTTTTTTACAATTCCGGCTTTGATTGTAAAGATAAATCTGCTCCCCATGCCTTTTTTACTTTCAACAGAAATTGAACCGCCCAGCATTCTGACTATCTCTTTTGTAATAGCCAAACCCAGCCCTGAACCGCTGTATTTTTTGGTTGTGCTGTTATCTATTTGTGTAAACGGCATAAACAAGCGTGCAATTTCATCTTCACTTATCCCTATTCCGTCATCTGAAACAATGAAAGAGTAGATAGAGTAATTTTTATCCGATTCGGCTTCTGACACAGAGAGGCTGATATTTCCATTTTTATCTGAAAATTTAAACGCGTTTGAAAGCAAATTAATAATAGCCTGATTTAATCTTAATGAATCGGAAACTATCGTGTCATTCTTAATATTAATTTCTGCCTTAAAAGATATATCATTATCAGTAGTTTTTGTTTTAAACATAGATGTGACAAACTCTATATTTTTACTCAGTGAGAATATATCTTCCGTTAATTCAAACTTTCCGGACTCAATTTTAGCCATATCCAACACATCATTGATCATTGCCAAAAGATAATTAGAAGAGATTTCTATTTGGTCAATACATTTTCTTATTTTATCATAGTCTTTCTCTAATTTGACAATTTGCGTCATTCCGATTATAGCGTTCATAGGAGTTCTTATTTCGTGAGACATCTGGGACAGGAAATCGCTTTTGGCTCTGCTGGCTTTTTCCGCTTCTTTTGTAGCTTGGGTTAGTATAGTTATATCTGTAACAGCAAGCATAACACAGGCGGCAATCTCAACATTTTTCTGCGCCATATGAAGGGAGACAATGTATGTGCGTTTGTATTCCTCAGTATCCATTGTTACAACCCTTTCAACGCATTTTATTTGATGCGCGTTGAAAATCCCGACCACCTCATGATCCAATTCGGTTGATTTTTTGCCGGAAATAATAAGAGCCAGCAGATTGCCGTTATCATCGTTCAGTTCATGCATATTCATAAACATAGACATGGTATTGTTTCTCCATACCATGGTATGATCCATAGAAAAAAAGCCGATTGCCTCCGGAAGGTTGTCAAAATGCTGGCAAAATATATTTATTGTATTGTTCACGGCTTCCATCACATATTTATAATCACCTTTATAGTCGGAAATGTTTACACGTTCATTAAGTTTGCCCTCCTTTGCAGCGTTTAATATATTGTTTGCCCCTTTAATCATATATAAAAAGCTTTCGGATATGGAGTTAAAAACATTAGCTAAAAGTCCGATCTCGTCTTTCCTTGCTAGTATGTCCGGAGGAATATCCAGTTTTAATTCGCCTTCTGACAAACGGTCAGCATTATAGGTTACAACAGAAAACGCGTATGTTAAAAGGCGTCTGGTATTGACCGCATGTATAAGGGCAAAAAGCGCTACGGTAGCAAAAAGTATAATAGCTGTATTTCTTCTGTATTCAATAATTTCCGCTTTCATGTCAGATATATCTATATCTGTTCCTACAAAAGCGACAACTTTATTTTCAGAGTTAAAAACAGGAGAATAAGCATAGTAAAGCTCGCCATATTTACCGTCTTTGTAATATTGAGCTTCAGTAAAACCTTTTCCTGTAGACAACACCTCGTCTCCACCTTTAAATTCGTTTTTGCTTTCGCTATCCCCCAGATAATACTTTCCGTCATCTGAATCTTTTATCTCGGCGTCAAATATAAAAGTGAACTCTCCGGGGACACCGGTATCAGCCATAATGTAAAGATATTTTGCATTAATAGTGGCTTTGAATGCGATAAGTTTTTCCGCCATTTTTATGTAGTTTTCATCAACTGTTAATGTTTTGGCATAATGCTCTATCTCATCGCCATCAATCATAAGCGTGGTCTGGATATTGCTGTTGATGATAATATCATTGCTGTTATTATAGTGTACCCGTTTGTACATTGAAAAATTAATAAAATCAGCAATAAAAGAAACTGCTGCAAAACATACGAAAGCTAGTACAACTATACGGATAGCAACACTGTTACGGAGTTTTATTTTAGAATGCATATTTTTACTTTATCGGGGCAACTGGATTTGAACCAGCGACCCCACCCACCCCAAGGGTGTACGCTACCAAGCTGCGCCATGCCCCGAATACAGAATTTATAACACTTTTTACTCAAACTGTCAACTTGCTAGAAAATTTGTTCCAGCGTTATGGTTTCTGTTCTGTCAGCTCCCACTGAAACAAGGCAGTACGGCGACATAACAGTGTTTTTGATGAAATCAATAAAATCGCGGGCTGTTTTTGGCAGATCTTCCAACTGTTTTATACTGCTTATATTATCACTCCACCCTTCAAAAGCTTTGTAAACAGGTTCCGCACGCTCAAGCTGCGTTATATCTGAAGGGAATACCGTAGTCTCTTTACCGTCTATTTTATATGCAACACACGCCTTAACTGTTTTCATGCCACTCAGGACATCCAGCTTAGTCAGCGCAATGTGAGAGATTCCATTAATCATAACAGCGTAACGCAGGGCTGTCAAATCTATCCATCCGCAGCGGCGGGGTCTGCCGGTCGTTGCGCCGTATTCGTTTCCGTTTTTGCGGAGTATTTCACCTGTTTCATCAAGAAGCTCAGTCGGGAACGGACCGCTTCCAACCCTTGTGGTGTAAGCTTTAGACACACCTACAATATTATCAATTTTGCGGGGAGATATCCCTGTGCCGCAACATGCGCCGCCGGCTGTCCCATTACTGGAGGTAACATACGGATATGTGCCAAAATCTATATCTAATAGGGTTCCCTGCGCCCCCTCAAGCATAATCTTTTTATTTTCAGCTATAG
>JAIRQX010000127.1 GCA_031256375.1 Deferribacteraceae bacterium | reverse complement strand
ATATCTTCGAATTTATACTGCATATTGTAACCTTCTTTTTATGAAAATTAGCGTTTGCCCTATATACCGAACACAAAACCGCGATTTGCACATTTCATCCGTCAAAACAAGCAACTTTTTGTACGCTTCTTTTGCGGCATTTGCTGACCAAAGTAATTCAGCAAGTTTACGCTGTTCATCAAGCGAAGGCAGGTAAAATTCAAAATGGCTCAGATGCTCCCATTTTACACGCGGAGAAAGCGAACCAGCTGATTTTCCGACAGCATAATCGAAGAATGTATCGTTTTGTATAATAAACGGTAGCAATTCTGGCAATAGTTTGTTAGGTATAGCTTCAATCACGGTTATATCGCCAGAACAAATTCCGTCAAAAGGCGCAACGGCAGCTTTTTTTAGATATGCCCTCCGGCGACCGAACAACATTTGTTTTTTGCGAAAAATTTTTGTAAATGTATTATCGTTATCAATATCCCATGCAGTTAATAATAGTTCACAAGGGATAAGGTGTTCAAGACCAACGATCGGTAGACCGCGCTTGCTGCCACGCAGCATTTCGCGGCTTTCTTTTGCTACGTCTCCAAACTTAACCCTCATTGTTTCCATCCTCCAACAGTGTTTTTAAATCCCCATACGCCATCTTTGTGTCAAATGCGGCGTCAAGCCATGCGGACGCGCACTCCGTTACAGAGCGATTGTCTACTACTTTTCCAACAGAAGTTTCTCGGATGTACAGCGGTATTGATAATGACCAGCCATTCTTTTCAGCGTCTTTAATGGTTATCACTTTGGCAAAATTATCAATATCAATATATCGTTCATAGGCATCCGCAATCTTTATTATGTGCGAGTTATCCAGCCAACTATGCGCACTTTTGCGTGTAACCTCGTTTACCGCGTTTATTAATAGAATTTGTCCGCGATACTCAGGACGCTTGTTAGTCCGGCAAATAACAATACACGCTTCCATCGGAGAGTTATAAAACAGATTAGCGCCTAAGCCAATAACACACTCTACCAGATCGGAAACAATTAACTTCTCACGCAAAGCGCTTTCCTCGTTACGGAATAATACCCCGTGAGGAAAGAGTATAGCGCACCTTCCCGTATAAGGGTTAAGGCTTTTAAGAATATGTTGAAAGAAAGCATAATCAGCGCGCCCTTGCGGTGGTGTTCCCAGAATGTTGCGCCCATATTTGTCACCTGCAAAAGACTCTCTGTTCCACTGCTTGATGGAGTATGGCGGATTAGCAACTATCATATCAAATTGTTGTAATTGACCGTTCTCTATAAACGCTGGCGCAATCAATGTGTCATCATTGACAATAGTAAAATCTTTTACACCATGCAAAAACAAGTTCATGCGGGCAATCGCAGAAGTCAGAGCGTTAATTTCCTGTCCGTAGATTTTTACATTACGCCACTCCTTTTCATGCGCCTTCAAATATGCTATCGCCGAAATCAACATCCCTGCGCTTCCGCATGTAGGATCGTAAATAGCCTCCCCTGATTGAGGTTTCAGAATTTCGGTCATCAGATGGACGACCGTACGATTGGTGTAAAACTCTTGCGCCGTATGACCGCTATCATCAGCAAATTTACGAATAAGATATTCGTAACCCTGACCAAGTTCATCCTCCGGACAGTTTTCTATTGAAAGCGTAAACATAGAAAAATGCTCAATAAGGTTTTTCAATAGCTCATCAGACAGGCGGTTTTTGTTTGTCCACGCTCCATCACCAAAAACGTCGGAAAGCTTTTCTACGTTTGCCCGCGTTATTGAACGAAAAGCGTTTACTATTGCCACACCGACATTTTCATGCGCTTCACGCACATTACGCCAATGAAAACCTTTTGGTATAACAAAACGATGGTTTTCGGGAAAATCTAACGCTTCTTCATCACCGTATTGTTCAATAGTAGCTTTATGTTCTTCATCGTAAACATCGCTAATTCGTTTGAAAAACAATAGTGGAAATATATACTGTTTATACGAAACTGCGTCTATATGAGTCCGTAGCAAAACAGCAGAACCCCACAGATAATTCTTAAGTTCTTCAAGAGTAATACGTCTATTCATTGAGGTATCCGTGTTCTTTAAGCAATGTTTTGAGTTTTTCTTCAGCAGCTTGAGCGGCTTCAAGCGCAGAAAAAAACATTTTGCGTACTTCAGCGGGTGATATGGTTGTCTGCGCTGCTTTTTCAATATAACCGCTTACTGATAGGGAATAATCCTTCGAGCGAATATCATCAAGTGTGACTATTTTGGATTTTTCAAGTACATCTACATAATTGGCGCATAGATTATACACTTCCATAACATTTTTTTCGGACATAATATTCTGTGCCCGTTGAGCTGTATAGATTTTAGACGCATCAACCAGACATACTTTTCCGCTATGGTAATTAGATTTATTATTATTTAATACAAGAACACACGCTGACACGCCTGATGAATAGAATATACCGCCTACCAACGCTATAACATATTCAAGTTTATCCGATTCAATCATTGCTTTGCGGATACTCCCTTCTTTGCCGCCTCGAAATAACGCTCCCTGCGGCAAAATAACAGCCAGTCGCCCGTTTTCACTGTCCATTGATTGCACCATGTGTTGAAGCCAAGCAAAATCGGCGTTGCTATCGGTAGGGCTACCCCATAAATTACGCCCATACACATCATTTGAAAATTGCTCAGCTCCCCATTTTTTCAATGAAAATGGAGGATTAGCAATCACACAGTTGAATGTTTGTAAACTGCCTGAAATATGAAAATTTGGTGAGCGGAGCGTATCACCTTGCGATATTTTGCAATCTTTTGCGCCATGCAAAAATAAGTTCATCCGCGCAATAGATGAATTTGTAAGATTTTTCTCTTGTCCATATATTTTGCCATAAGTTAATTTGTCGTTGTGTATGTAGCGAATAGCCTCTATTAACATTCCTCCCGTACCACATGCAGGATCATATACAGTTTCACCTGCTTTTGGTGAGAGAAGCATTACAAGTAGTTTAACAATCGGGCGTGGTGTATAAAACTCGCCAGCGTTCTTTTTAGACAAATCAGCAAATTTCTTTATCAAATATTCATAAGCGTCCCCCATTACATCCGTTGAATAGTTTTCGTTGCCAACTTTGATTTTAGACATGTGCTCTACAAGGTTTTTCAGACGTTCATCAGAGAACTTGCCTTTATCTGTCCAGTTTGCATCATCAAAACTGGAAAACACACCATTCAATGTGTCCGGATTAGCGCGCTCAATGCCCATTATTGCGCTTACAATAGCTTTACCAACATTTTCATGTGTATTTCGTACATCATTCCAATGACAACCTTCAGGGATAAAAAAGTAATGGTAATCAGGTAATGCGGCGTATTCCTCATCACCTCCGGATTCTTCAAGAGCTTTTATTGTTTCTTCGTCATACACATCGGAAAGGCGTTTAAAAAATAAAATAGGTGTAACATAGCTTTTGTATTCATCTTGATTTATTGGTCCGCGAAGAATGTTGCACGCTTCAAACAGATGCCGGAATAGTTCTTGGCTTGTCGTTTCCTCATAATATGGGTGAGATGCTTGATAATCCTCGTCAGTATTATCAAATAACAAGTGTATCATCTCTTCACGGGAATTACCATTTATATTGCGTTTTTGTCCGTTCACCTTGATATTTTTATTTTTTGTTTTCTTTTCAAACGCTGGAGGGTAAACATTCTCAAATTCTGTCAAAATTTTTAAAAGACGCTCGTCGAGAAATGTCAGAGCGTGTTTGCGTATTTCCACAGGTATACCGTAATAAGCTTCAGCTATTCCTCCAGTTATGGACGCAAGCGTATCGCTGTCACCACCGATTGATATAGCATTTCGGATAGCATCCTCGAAACCATCGGATTCAAGAAATGCCATTATAGCTTGTGGTACTGTCTCTTGACATGTTTCATTAAACCGGTAACTGTCGCGGATTCCATCAAGTGTAAAATTCATTGGGTAATAATGAGTGTCTATATAGTCGCGTATTTCAAGGATGTTTTTGCCTTCGCGCGCGAGAAATATGCAAACGGCGGTAGCTTCCGCACCCTTAATCCCTTCAGGATGGTTATGGGTAACTTCTGTTATTTTGCGGGAGGACAGTTTGACATCATCAAGCGTTTTTGCCGTGAAACCGCAAGCGGATATGCGCATTGCCGCACCATTGCCAAAACTGTTGTATGGTTTGGGATTTTCCGAATAAATCCATTGCCGAAACATACCACCGTAGCCACAATTCGGATATGGTCTTCCGATTTCACGCATATATTTAATCGCAAGATCACTTAACTTATTGTAGTTACCATTAGTTTTGAGAATCGCTTGGGAAACAGCAAGAGTCATAATGCTATCGTCTGTAAAATTACAATGGTAAGTAAGAAAGTCAAATTCTTTTGTTTTTATATTGTTCCACTCGAACCGTGAACCAACGATATCTCCTACGATCGCTCCCAACATACGCGCACTCTCCGTATAAAATTGTATTATCACAATCCTACGGATATATCAAGTAAACCTACTATTGTGTATTATTGCGTAATAAAGATGATAGTGAATATTTTTCTGTTACTTAATATAGAATTGGAATTTGCCTCGGTTATTTCTCAACGAAACCTTCTTTGCAGAATGTCTAATATCCGTTGTTTTATCCGGCGATCATCCTCTTTTAAACCTCCGCCTGTAAAGGAGTATAGTACGGGGACAACTACCAGTGTGAGCAGTGTCCCTATCGCAAGACCAAAGATAACACTGTTTGCCATACCTATCCAAAATTGGGACATCTCAGCCCCTTTTTCAATTCTGAAACGTGAAAAGTTAATGCCATAGCCTATAGCCATCGGCAATAAACCAAGTATTGCGGTTACTGCCGTCAGCATAACAGGACGAAAACGCACCGCTCCGGCGTGAGCTACAGCTTCGCGCATTGAATAACCGCGTTCTCTAAGTTTGTTTGTATAGTCAATCATTATAATTCCGTTATTTACAATCACTCCCGCAAGGGATATAACGCCCATACCGCTCATAATAACGCCAAAAGCCGTTCTTGTTATCAGAAGCCCCCAGAATACGCCGCCTATTGATAAAAGAACAGTGCCAAGAATAATAAATGTATGCGAGATAGAGTTAAATTCAATCATAAGTACCATAAGGATAAGAAAAAGCGCGATCATAAACGCTCTTGCAAGAAAAGCGCTCGCTTCCTGCTGTTCTTCATCTTCGCCTGTGAACTTTATTTTGTAGTCATCCGGAAGTTTATATGCAGAAAGCTCCTTTTTTACATCGTTTGCTACTTCCATGCCACTTCTGCCGTCCGCGTTGGCAGTGACATTTACCACCCGTTTAAAGTCAATACGGGCAATCCTGCCGAAACCTGCCGACAAATCAACATCGGCAACGCTGGATAACGGAACATATTCCCCTGTTCTTGCGGGTATCTGTAGATTTTTAATATCGTCCACAGTCTTGCGTTTGTCTTCAGGAAGTCTGACTATTATGTCGTATTCGTCGTCCCCTTCACGGTAAACGCCCACTTTCATACCGGAAATAGCCCCTTTCACCGCGTTTGAAATTGTGTAAGTGGATAGCCCCAGCAGGGCGGCTTTTTCACGGTCAACATTTACACGTATTTCCGGTTTGGATTTTATAAAATCGTCTTTTAAATCCACAATTCCGGGAATATTTCTTATTCGTTCCTTCACTCCTGATGCAATCTCACCCAGAGTATCAACATCGGGACCTGAGATCTGTATACTTACAGGATCACCCACCGGAGGACCCATCGCCTCTTTTTCAACTGCAATCTCCGTTCCGGCTAGCGATCCTACACGTTCACGGATTCTGTTGAGCGTGACGCTCGACGACTCTATTCGATCAGTAAAAGTGGTAAAGACTACCGTTATTAGCCCGATATGGGTTAATGTGCCGCCGGTATTGGAAGCATTAGCTACCCCATCACCTCCGACAAGGGTAAGGATTTTATCAATATTTTTTCCCTCTTTGATTTTTTCTTCAACTTTAAGCGTATCCTGCAATGTCATGTAAGCGTTTGTCCCTTGCGCTTCTGTAATTCTTATCATTGCCCGCTGCGGGTCCATATCCGGAAAAAACTCCACCCCTTTGCCAAAAACGCCGAATAAAAATACAGGAAGAAACATAAACAATGTTACTGAAATTATAATCATAGCCCTATGATCAAGCGCAAAATTTATAAGCCTTTTATAAGTTTGCAACCCCCGCCCCAACTCTATCTCACCCTCTTCTGTAAGGGATGTATCCTTTACCCTCATAAAAGTTGAACAGATAACCGGATTAAAAACCAACGCCACAAAAAGCGATGCCACAAGAGTTACGATCATGGTAAGCGGGATATATGACATAAATTTTCCTACAATTCCGGGCCAGAACAATAGCGGCAAAAAGGCGCAGATTTTTGTGACAGTGGAGGCTATAACCGGTCGCCCAACCTCCTTAACCGCGGCTTTTGCCGCGCCCGCCCTGTCCATTCCTTCCTGCATATGGCGATAAATATTTTCCACGATGACTATCGCGTCATCCACCAGCATTCCGAGCGCCATAATAAGCGAAAAAAGCACCACCATATTCAGTGTAATACCCATATACTGAAAAACTATAAAGGAAATCAGCATGGAAAAAGGGATAGCAAGCGCGGTAAAAAAAGAGTTAATCTTTCCGAGAAAGAAAAAAAGTACCAATACAACAAGAAAAAGACCTGACGCCAAGTGGTTTTCCAGCTCATGCACCATATCTTCAATAATTTCCGAATTATCAAAGATTATCGATACTCTGACAGAGGAGGGAAGTATCTCATTTGCAGCTTTAACAATCTCTTTAACCCCTGCCGCAAGCAAAAGTTCATTTTCACCAATACGTTTTTTTACAGCTATAGATACTGTATTTATACTGTTAAGCCTTGCGTAGCTATCCCTGTCCTCAAATGAGTCTTTAATGGCTGCCACATCTTTTAAGTAAATCGGCAATCCGTTTCTTGTGGTTATGACAATGTTATCAATAAGCGAAGGGTCATTAAATTCTCCGGGAATACGCAAAAGATACTTACCTCTGCCGATATCCATTGAACCGCCGGGGATATTAACGTTTTCCTGCTGCAAAGCTGATGCAATCTCCAGAATATTAAGTTTATAGGCTTGAAGGCGTTCATAATCAAATTCTATAAGGATAATCCGCGTTCTTGCGCCGGAGATAACGGCTTCCTGAACGCCTTTCAATCCTTCAATTCTGTCTTTCATCTCATCAGCGATCTTCTTCATCACAGCTTCCGGTATATCTCCTGCAATGCTTAACTCCATAACAGGGAAATCAGAGATATTCAGATCGAACACCATGGGATCGCTTCTCAAATCTCTAGGCAGATCAGCTTTTGCGCTACTGACTTTATCTTTTACTCGCTGAAGAGCGTCTGTCAGATCCTGACCGCTCATAAACTCAATAATTATGTTGGAAATTCCTTCTGAACAGTATGAACTCACCTGCTTTACGCCATCCAGCCCTTTAAGTTTTCGTTCTATCGGCAGAGCAATAAGGGATTCAATGTCGGACGGGGCTACGCCCTCATAAGCTGTAGAGATTATCACATACGGTATTGGTATGTCAGGGTTTGATTCTTTGGGAAGCCCGATATATGCAAGTACACCAAAAATAATAATGAGAATCATCAGCAAAAATACTGATGATTTCCACTTTATAGCCAGTTCCGTAAGAATCACAACCTTACTCCGTTACTCTTACAGGAATATTGTCGTATAAAAATTGCTGACCTGTCGTTATAAGTCTGTCACCATCGTTAAGACCTGAGGTAATCACTACATCTGTACCTATATAAACGCCTACAGACACTTCAGTACGTTTAGCAAACCCGTTATTTTCAATATAAACAATTTTTTTCCCGTCAATATCCATAAGCGCATAGAGCGGGATGACAAATGCGTCACTATACACCTGACGCTCAATTTTTACGCGGACAATTTTTCCCACTGCAATGCCTTCGCCTGGCTCAGTATCAACGCGCGCCCTATATGCAAGCGTCTGAGGGTTGGAAGTTACGGAAATGTAGCCAATACTGGCTTCAATGGCAAGACCGTTACTGTTAATATTATCAGGATATATTTCAACTGTCTGACCGAGATTAAGATACTGATGATCCTTTTCAGGGATATTAAGCTGAATTTTCAGTTTATCAGCACGGACAATAGTAACTATAGGCTGCCCGGCTGACACAAATTCGCCTGTTTCTGGAATAATTCTGTCAATAACGCCTTCAATGGGGCTTATAGCCATACTTTTATTGTAAAAATCCCTTGCCTGTTTGTAATTAACCTTCATAAGCTGAAGACGGTCTGAAGCGTCATCAAATGATTTCTGTGAAATAGCATCGTTATTGTAAAGTGATTCTGCGCGACCGTAATCTTTTTTTGCCATCTCCAGTTGTATTCCGGAGGATTTAAGACCTGACTCAACAGTATCCGTGTTAATTTTAAGTATTGTCTCGCCGGCTTTCACGGCATCCCCCTCTTTTTTCATTATAGATTTAACATGACCCGATATTTCAACAGATGCGGTAACGACATCCCACGCCTCCACAAGACCCGGCAGTGTATATTCGTCTTTAATGTCACGTTTCATAACAGGGGTAACTACAACTTCCACAGGTTTAATTACGGCTGTGCGAACCTCATTTTTTTCCCCGCCTTTGCATCCCCAGACAAAAGGTATAAGCAGTAATATAAAAATATTTTTACGCATTTTTTCAGTCATTCATAACCTCAAATTATTTTTTTATCAGCGAATACAATGTATTCCAGTGTTCATACAGTTCACTATGCGCTTTAGTGAAATTTTCATAATTTAACGCTATATTTTTCATAAAAACACCATCTCCTAAAGCAATAAACATAGCGGCTATTTCAGCAGGGGGGATATTGTTTTTTATTTCGCCAATTTTTTCAGCATTTTCAGCTATCTTAGTCCACACAATATGTTCATCCTCATTGCGGCGTTTCATAAATACCATGAAATCAGGGAATATCTTATTAGCCTCACTAAAAAAAAGAAGTTTTTCAGAAATTGTAACCTCGTTTCTCATCTGAGATATCCGCCTGAAGTTATCTTCAAGAAAAGTTTTAAGGTTTATCTCGTCATAATCAGACGGTTCCGGGTGTGTAACCTGATCTATCTGATATTTCACACACTCTTCAAAACACGCTTTTTTGCTCTCAAAATAATGATAAAAAGCGCCTCTTGAAACGCTCGCTTTGTTCAAAATATCCTTCATAGAAACGCTTGCGTAACTGTTATGCAGAAAAAGGGACAGCGCCGCTTTTACTATATTCTCTTTACTTTCGTTCATTTATTTCCGCCCATACTATACCGACCGATTGGTTTACTGTAATTTATAACCAAACGATTGTCAAGAGAAAATTATTTTTTTATGATACATCAATCCCAAATTAAATTTAACGTCTTTGCGAGCGGAATGTTTTTTATCGAGCGTAGCAATCAATAGGTCAATCTTTTATAAGCATAGCGTCACCGTAGCTGAAAAAACGGTACTTTTCTTTCACGGCGTAGGAGTAGGCTTTTTTGGCGTTTTCATAACCCATAAAAGCGCTAACCAATACAAGCAAGGTAGATTTTGGAAGGTGAAGATTCGTAATCATCCCATCTACAGCCTTAAATCTGTAACCCGGTTTGATAAACAGTTTTGTTTCAAACTCGCCGGTACAAACTATTCCCGTTTCATCTGACGCTGATTCCAAAGCGCGCACGGCTGTTGTCCCGACAGCAATCAGCTTGCGCCCTTCACTCTTATACCTATTTATCCTTTCAGCAGCAGCAGCGTTTATACAATAAATTTCACTGTGCATATCATGGTCTGACAGTTTAGCGGTTTTTACCGGACGGAACGTTCCTGCCCCCACATGCAGGGTTATTTTAACTACAGGAATTTTGTTCATATCCAAAATATTTAAAATTTCTTCGGTAAAGTGCAATCCCGCAGTCGGAGCTGCAATTGAACCGTCATATTCAGCGTAAACAGTCTGGTACCGCTGCTTATCAATGTTTTCCGCAGGGCGCAAAATATAAGGAGGTAACGGAGTTTTCCCGTAATTTTTCAGAAGCTCCTTCACATTGATATTCGATGAAACCAACCAACCACCATCATCTGCCCGCTTTTTTAGCCTTACAAAAATATTGTCCGTTACCCACAGTTTACTGCCCTGTCGGTGTTTCCCTTTAACCAGCGCATAGAAAGATTGAGCGTCCGCTCCTCGCAGATAAAAAACCTCTGATCTGCCGCCTGTAATTTTTGTAACCGGTAGCCGTGCGGGAAGAACACGGCTATCGTTAATAACCAAAAAATTTCTTTTATCAAGTAGAGTTAAAATGTCGGGGAAATAACAATTATATAAAAGACCGGTTGATCTTCCTGCAACCAGCAATCTTGCCCCATCTCTTTTCTCTGCGGGATATTGAGCAACAAGCTCATCAGGCAGAAAATAATCGTAAGAGGCGGTATCGTCGTACATCAACCGTTGATTGCGGTAACTATGGCATTCCGGACAATATCCGGATCGCCCTGAACATGGGTTACACATACAGGAATATCATGCAGTTTTGCTATGCCGGCAGGCTCAGCAGGGAAAAACCCAAGCGTTTTATGAATTAAGTCAGGAAATTTTGCAGGATGTGCGGTTGACAAAACTATCGTGTTTTCAGGGTTAAGGTTTAGCCGATACGCAGCCTCCACCCCACACGCTGTATGTGGATCCACAATATAGCCGTTTTTTTTGTACAACCGTGCAACAGCTTCTTCAGTGGCTAAATTACTTACAGAATAAGAAAGAAAGTCAGACTGCACACGGTTAATCTCCTCAGGCGTAAATACAATTCTGCCATCAGTTTTAAGTGCAGACATAGCATCGCAGACTGCGCCGGATGTGCCTAAAAGATAATACAGATAACGTTCAAGATTTGATGAAATCTGAATATCCATTGAAGGGCTGTGCGTCGGTACAACATCTTTTAAACTGTAATCACCGACAGAAACAAATCTGTGTAAAATATCATTTTCATTTGATGCTAGCACAAGTTTGTCTATCCATAACCCCATCTTCTTCGCGCAGTGACCGGCAAAAATATTGCCGAAATTACCGGTCGGCGTCACAAAGTTTACATTTTTTCCTTCGGGCAGCCGCAAAGCAGCATAAAAATAGTAAACAATCTGCGCCATTATACGCGCCCAGTTTATAGAATTAACCGCTCCAAGACTGTATCTCCGCTTAAATTCCAGATCGGAAAAAATTGATTTGACAAGATTTTGGCAATCATCAAATGTTCCTTTTACTGCAAAGGTGTGTACATTGCTGTCAGAAACACTCGTCATCTGAAGTTCCTGAACAGGGCTTACCCTCCCTTCGGGGTACAAGATTACTATACGAACATTTCGCTTCCCGCGCACACCATATATAGCAGCGCTTCCGGTATCTCCGCTGGTAGCTCCAAGGATATTTAGAACTTCGCCGTTTGCGGTCAGAATATACTCAAAAAGGTTTCCCAAAAGCTGAAGGGCAACATCCTTAAAAGCAAACGTAGGACCGTGAAACAGCTCCGCCATATAACATTCAGAAGTTTTCACTACAGGCGCTACTTCTGGAGTGTCAAAAGCCTGATAGCTTCTATCTAAAAGTCCTTTCAATTCTTCTGCGGGGATATCGTCTGCAAAATGTTTTACAATTTCAAACGCAAGTTCTGAATATGTCATACTACGGGCATTTGAGAGGTCTATCAGGGGGTATTCAGACGGAAGGAGCAACCCGCCGTCTTCCGCCATCCCCATCATAACCGCATCCTGAAACTTTAACCCTTTTACTGCACCGCGCGTGCTGAAATATTCCATAACAAACCTTTGTCAATTCAGTTCCGTACCGGAAAAAAAGAACGACAACTCACGAACGGCGGTTTCCTGAGCATCCGAACCGTGTACAGCATTATTGTCAATTGACTCACCGAACTTTTTACGCAAAGTACCTTCGGCTGCAGCGGCAGGATTAGTTGCCCCCATAAGGTCTCGCCATGACTTTATGGCGTTCTCTTTCTCCAGCGCCATAACAATACACGGACCGGAACTCATAAATGACGTAAGATCTTCATAAAACGGACGCTCTTTATGTTCTACATAAAACTGCTGAGCAACCTTTTTACTCATTAAAATCCGTTTCAGCCCTACAATTTTGAAGCCGTTAGCCTCAATGCTCTCCAGAATTTTGCCGGCATTCCCCGCGGCAACAGCGTCGGGTTTGACGATCCCAAACGTTCTTTCCATACTGTCCCTCCGTTTTCTATTTCACAATAAGCACAATAACACAATATAAAAATATACGCAATTTTTAAAGATTATTTTATATTTTCAAATACAACAGATTCCGCCTCACCCTGTTTATTAATATAAAATACTCTGACGCTCCTCACCGCCTTCCCTCCGTCAAAACCGGTAATATTTGTAATATACGGATCGATAGCGCCCCCCTGCGCCATAGTCTGTGTATGGATATAATGCATCATATCATATCCGATGAGCGTCTCATACGTGATCTCCCTGCCGGAAAACTCTTTATATTTAACGGAAAAATCCTGCATCTCCGGGGTCAGATTAAAATCTATGATAGGGAAAAGATATGTATTGGCATAATATGGCAAATAATTCTCACTGTAATGTTTCCCTGTATCAATTGGTTTGATTATAAATACCCGCTGTGAACCCGGTCGCAGGAAATACTGCTTTACATACGGGGTGAAATTATTTATCTCATCTTCAATTCCCGCGCCTATGGCGCAATATGGCGTCCTTTCCCAGCCGCTAAGGTGTTCGCGTATTCTACGCGCTGCCCCACTTTCGCTTATATCTGTTACCCGCGCCACATAAGTTGTTCCGGCTGGCATTATGTTTTTAAGGTTATTCAAAAGTTCGTATGCCGTATCACGCATCTCTTTACCATAACCTAAAAATATTTTCCCGCATCCGTTAATCATCGGGAGATTTTTCATATTTAAAAACATTCCGCTGACATCTGGCTTAAAATTGATCGTATAGCCACGACCTGTAAGTATAGAGTTATCTATATCAACTACAAAATCCCAATCGCCCTCGCGGTAAGTTTTAGATAAACGGGTTCTATGATTCATATTATATTTTTTTGCGTAAAAATATACCCCGCCACTTGCATCCTGCGGGTCTGCGCCGCCAACCACAAGTATATTCAACGTTCCTTTTGGCGTTTCAAACGGCTTTACTATTGACGGTTTTTCAGCAGAAGTTCTCAGCCTTGTTTCAACACAATTAAAATTCCCGCTCCCGGCAGAAGGCAGTAAGCGCATAATCGTACAATACGTCTGCAACGCTTCATCCGCAGGAGCATTATCTTTTTCTGTTCTGACCTTTTCAGCCCAACCTCTCGCTTCAGCGTTACGACCTTTGGCAATTTCAAGTTCCATAAGCCAAAGTTCTCCCATACGCTTCATATAAGGATCTAAATTTTTGCCGGCATAACCATTAACTAACAACGGCTCCGCCTTTGCTATATTTTTATCATACCGCAGATAATATATCCCCAGAATAAGACTGGCAGAAGCGGCTGTCTGTGAATTTTTAGACATCCGCAATTTTTCCAGTCTGTCATAATCAGATTTTTCAACCTTTTTTAGAATATAGAACTGAGGACTGAAAACTTCAACACTCCCCGGAATATAGGCTGCATTTTGTACGCACCCTATCAAAAAAACGCTAATAATAAAGGTGCAGATAAGACCTTGTAAACGGCGTTTCAACTCGTAATAATTCACTTTTTATACCTCTTTTATTTAGGATAGGTTTAGCATCCCTAAGCTCTTCATTTACACGCTCCCCTTTATAAATCAACCATGCACCCCTATCATGCACTAAATGGGCAGTATTTTTCAATAATTCTTTTACGCTTCCCACCCCTCGCGCGGTGACGATGTCATATCCGGAGGGGGGGATATTCTCCGCTCTTGAGTTAATTACCCGCACATTGGCAAGTTCCAGCTTTTGCGTTGCATTTTCAAGAAAACGGCACTTCTTGCCGATGCTCTCTATAAGCGTTATCTGCCAGTCACTGAAATAAACGGCAAGCGCCAGTCCCGGGAAGCCACCGCCGCTACCGATATCGGCAAGCGTATTTATTTTCAGCGACCTCTTCAGAAAGAAATATAAACTGTCATAAATGTGCTTTAAAGCAAATTCATCTTTACCTTTAATCGCGGTCAGATTAACAGGACTACTTACAACCAAATCGTAAAACAGGTTGAACTTTTTTTTCGTTTCATCATTTAAATCAAGATACCGCTCAAGCATAACTACCGTTTTTTATCAATGTATATCCTTATAAGTGACAATGCCGCAGGAGTGATACCGGGGATCCTTCCCGCTTGCCCTATCGTATCGGGGCGCACTTTAGTAAGCTTTTCCGTATGTTCTGCACGAAGTCCCTTAATATCATTATAATTTATATTCTCCGGAATACTAATATGCTCCAAAAGATCAAATTTTGCAACCTCTTGATTCTGTTTTTCTATATACCCATCATATTTCGTGAGGATTTCCACCTCTTCAGCTACCCGCCTGTTTTCACTGCCTCCTATTAATCTCTTTATCTCTTCATAACTCACGCCGCTACGCCGTAAAAGCTGCTCAGCTTTAACCGGATGATAAAGCTCTATCCCTAACTCAGCAAGCGTTTCTCTATACACAGCGGGGGAGATGACGCTCTCTTTAAGACGTTTAATCTCTCTTTTAAGCTCATCATTTTCTGTAATAAACCGTTCATACCTTGTTTTACTTATCAATCCCAGCGCATAACCCTTTTTTAACAATCTATGCTCTGCATTATCCTCTCTCAGAATCAAACGGAACTCCCCGCGCGAGGAGAACATCCGGTAAGGTTCATCAGTCCCCTTTGTGACAAGATCGTCTATTAATACTCCAATATAACTATCGCTCCTTAACAAAATCAGCGGGTCATTACCGCCTAATGAAAGCACGGCGTTAATCCCTGCAATAAGGCCCTGACAACCGGCTTCCTCATAACCGCTCGTGCCGTTAAGCTGTCCTGCAAAATAAAGACCGGAAATCTTTTTACTTTCCAGCGTGTGTTTAAGCTCCGTTGGCGTTATAAAATCGTACTCTACTGCATAACCCGGACGGATAATTTTAGCGTTTTCAAGACCTTTTATTGTATGCAGCATAGCTGTCTGCGTATCCGGCGGAAGTGACGTAGTCATACCGTTAATGTACGCCTCTGCGGAATCTAGCCCTTCCGGTTCAATTATTATCTGATGGCGTTCACGACCGGCAAAACGGACTACCTTATCTTCCACAGAGGGGCAGTACCTAGGCCCAAAACTACTGATTGTCCCATTAAACCGCGCGCTGTTTTTTATTCCATCCCTGATTGCACTGTGGGTCTCCTCATTTGTGTATGTGATATGACAGTCAATCTGCGGTAAGGGTAGCGATTCCGTCTCAAATGAAAAGGGTGACGGCGGATTATCGCCGGAAATAACCTCAAGCCCCCCGGTACAAATACTGTCAATATGAACACGGGGAGTAGTATCGGTACGGAATCTTCTCAGATCAAACCCAAGTGAGAGCAGTTTATCTGATATACCAAGCCCCGGCATCTCGTTCATACGCCCACCCGGGTAACTTTTTGCGCCGATATATAACAGCCCCCGCAAAAACGTCCCCGCAGCAAGAATAACTTTCGGCGCTCGGAACTCTTTGCCGATCTGCGTGTTTACCCCCGCCACACAACCTTTCTCAATTATCAGATCATTTACATACGCCTGGAAAAGGGTAATGCCACTCTGCTCCAGTATGGTACGAAGCATTCTTTCTCTATAGCGATTTTTATCAGCCTGTGCGCGGCTACTGCGAACAGCCGCGCCTTTGCGCCGGTTTAAAATACGGAACTGTATCCCTGTAGCGTCAATACATCTTGCCATTTCGCCGCCGAGGGCATCAATATCTTTAACAAGATTCCCTTTAGCCAGCCCACCTATCGCTGGGTTGCAACTCATAAGACCAACATTATCCACATTGCCGGTGAGAATTAGGGTTTTCGCCCCCATGCGCGCTGCCGCTAACCCCGCCTCAATCCCCGCATGACCAGAACCAATAACAATCAGATCGTACCGCATTTAAACCTATGATTTGTTTCACGTGAAACATTTGTATAAAATTTGCGCTGTAGCACATACTTACTCTAAGTTTTAAACTATTATAAGAGATGGGGCTTTGCCAAGTTGTTGTTTAAATTTTTATACACCAACCAGTCGGGCTTCCTGCCAAATAAATCTAACCTTCGCGAAACCGCCCCGTCCGCTCCGAGTCTGAAAGGAGACTACGCGGACAGGGGCGCTTACTTAACAAGTATTAACGGTTATGCCTCTTTGGGGTTAGGACCATATTGGTTTTCACCAGGCTGACTATCTCTGATTAAAAGAATAAACAACCATATTGTACCAATAGCAGGAATAAAACCAACGAAAATAATTAGACCGCTTTTACCGATATCGTGCATTCTCCTCCAGAAAACGCCAAGATATGGTAATACGAATGCTAAACCGCACAGCGCTGTAATAAAAAAGTGTAACCCCAAAAATAAGTCAATAGCAGCCGCTACTGCATACACTATGCAATAAAATAAAAGAAACATCCAAAACTCTTGCCTTCTCGCTCTGCCACTAAAAACAGCGTACATTTTTAAACACTTTACAACCCAATTCATAAAATAAACTCCCCCTTATTTTATTATTTCCAAATATTTCATTTTGGCATTTGGACAACTTCCGGCATTTAAATCAAGTGTCATTATTTTCCGGTTCTGTTATTATGTCAAGCGGAATTTTCTCTTGCGCTCTGTTTTCAGGTTATACATACTTGAGTTTAGAATCGTTTGGAAAACATTATTGATATTGAGATCAATGTTAAGGAGTCAATTTCATCCTTATTCCATATAATGAATTTAGCATTATTCATCATTGTTAAATTTGCTGACCATGTGTCGTTATGATGACCTATAACTATTCTTGGCTGTAATTGAGGGATAAACAACCATCTATCTGTATTTATATTTATTCCGGGATTCATAAAACTGAGTAATGATATATTTAGGAACGCACAGTTTTTAAATGTCCATAAATATGAATAACCAAGACCGGGACCAAAATAGAGTAAATTCTGTTTGTCACTGAATTTTTCTATTGTCCCATTCGTTGAATATAATGATGAATGAAATATACCAAATCCGTACAATAGACTCCCGCTTGATTGATTTTGCTTTTTATTCAGTTTTATTGCTGAACCTAAAGAGTGATTTTCACTATTTTGCAAAAATATTACAATTATTCCTGATGAATCAACATCAACATCGCTATATTCGTTGCTATCCTGCTCAATCAAATTTGGGTAGCGTTTTGAATACGCTTCAAAGTAGGCGCGTTCAAAATATGAAGATATTTCAATGTCATATCCCAAACGTTTGGGTTGTTTGATAAAAGGCGCCGGTAGTGAAAAGCTTGCAAAAATATTCTTGTACCGTAATCCTAAACCAATATCCCAAGGTTTGTCTGATATGTATTCAGGAGAATCAAATTCTTTGAAAGTCAACATACGAAAATTAAGAAAGAAATTGGCAGCCAAATTTTCCTCAAAGGATGATATCCTTCCCTCAGAATATACAGTATCGGGGAGTAAAAAAATGATAAGAAACAAACAAATAAAAATGTTTTTAAGCGCCATAATCCCCAATATCAGATAAATCAATTTCAAAAAGCAGATTATTTCTATCAATTCATACAATCTTACGATACCAACTTAGCGCTTTTATTAAAGCATTAAAATTGCTATCCGTAAAGCTTCAAACTTTTCACCCGAAAAATAACAAAATCTATACATTCATTTTACCAAGATTTGTTTGTAATTTGATTATAATTTCTCAATAAGTTGATTTTATTTTCATATCTTAATGTTACTTGTTTAAACACAAAATAACCAAGGAGGGAAAAATGGTTATAAAAAATGCAGTCAAAATAATCGGCGTTATCGCGCTCGCAGTAACAATGTCTGTGATGATTTTTTCTTGTTCAGGAAACAACTCTTCAGGAAACGATTCTTCAGGAAACATTACTACAGAAGACAATTCTTCAGACAACAATTCTTCGGAAGTTAAGAAAGTCGGATACTGGGTGACTGGGGATTTCCACTCGCATACCAACATTTCAGATGGTTCATACAGAGCCGCCCAAGTCGCGGCGAAAGCTGTTGAATACGGGCTTGACTGGTATGCGGCGACTGACCACGGAGGCAAGTTCAACCGTAACGATGACGGAGATGACGTTGGCGACAGGTTCAGATGGGAGACGATTCTGGGGGAGGCTTTTGAGAAAATAAAGCAAAACCGTCAATCAATACTTCAATTTAACGGATTTGAAATGAACGCTCCCGGACACGAGCATGCAAGCGTTGGGATTGTAGGCGATAACGATACATCAAGAAGAAATCTTGCGCTTTTTGAGTATCTTTTTGACGCAAGCGATTCGTCAAGCGTCACTGATTTGAATCCAGAAATGCGCACCATTGCGGACGCTTCCAGAATTACAAAAAATACAGTGAATAATCAGGCAAAATCTTTGGAAGCCGCAAGATGGCTTCAGAACAATTTTGCAAAAACAAGCTATTTTCTTCCAAACCACCCAACAAGAATGCTCGCGGGAGCGGGCAGCGGTTGGCTGATAAAGGAGATCCGCGAACTGAACGATGAAGCTCCTGATGTGTTCTTTGGGTCTGAAATGTTGCCCGGACATCAAAAATCGGCTTTCCGCGGCGGATTAGCACGTTTCTATTACTACGACAGCAATCTCGGTAAAATTGTTCAACTATCACCCGGTACTGCCAATACGCTTGAGGAAATGGTGGACAATTACATCTCGAATACAGATCCGGATACCACAAAAGCAGAGATTTTGGATTCGCTGATCAAAAGCGTCCCGAAACTCAGAACATACGGCGGCGCCGATTTTTACGCCGCCATTATAGGTGGCGTTTGGGACGCGCTTTTAAGCGAAGGCAGACATTACTGGATTTTCGGCAACTCAGACTTCCATACAAACATTGCAGGCGGTGGTGAACCTGATTACTGGCCCGGCGAATATTCAAAAATATATACCTTTGTAGAAGAAAAGAGTTATCAGGGTATCCTTGACGGTATGCGCTCCGGTAACACTTACAGTGTGTTGGGCGACCTTATTAATTATCTTGATTATAACATAAAAGTTGACAACAGTTCAGCTACTATGGGGGAAACTGTATCCGGCGCGGCAAATGCGGAGACAGTAATTACCATCTCTTTCAAATCTCCCAACAGAAACAACGCTAACACTGACGGGCGCTACTCACTTAACGACAAACCAGTAGTGCACCATATTGACCTAATAGCAGGCGAAGTAACCGGCAAAGCTGCGGACTACACAGTGGATTCTGTTACAACAACGCGGATTGTTACGACTTTTACTGAATGGGATACGGATGAAAACGGAGTCTGCCACATAACCTATACCATGCCAGAAACCGACAAAAATACATACTACCGCCTTCGCGGCACAAATCTTGCCCCAAATACATCCGGTCTAACCGACAGTAACGGCAATCCGTTAGTTGATACCCCGTTTGATTCTGTAAGGGGTACAAACACAGAAGATAAACCGTTTAAGGATTTATGGTTCTATACAAATCCGATTTTTGTAAACGCCGATTAACTCACACAACTTCCTAAATACATACCGGAGCGTCTCAGCTTTTAAATGCTCCGGTATTCAACTATCACTATAACGTTATATGGCAACAACCGTTTCAAAGTTCCTTAATTTTACAGGTGAAACTGAATGTAGATCCTTTATTGTTCTCGGAAAATACCCATATTTTGCCACCCATAAGTTCAATAATTTTTTTGGAAAAAGCAAGCCCATGTCCGGTTCCTCCGTATTTTCTGGTCAGTCCGCCGTCCATCTGCTCAAAAGTACTGAACAGCTTGTTCTGTTCCTCTTCAGATATGCCTATGCCGTTATCTTTGACATCCACTCTTATAATTGCCATCTCGTTATCTTTACCGAGCAAAGAAGCTGAAAAATTAATAGTACCTTGTTCAGGGGTAAACTTTATTGCGTTTGTTAGCAGATTTATAATCACTTGAGCAAGCCGTTTACTGTCACCCAAAAGTGAAGAGGGGATTGCCGTATCCAGATCGTAAAGGAGGTTCTGGCGTCTTTCAATCGCAAGATAACCCACCTCTTTTAGCACATCACGGAACATCTTGTTGAAAGAAAAAACTGATTTTGTAAGGCTAAACGTGCCGTCTTCCATGCCTGACATATCAAGCAAATCATTAATAAGCCGGAGAAGGTATCGGGACGAAATGTCAATTTTATCAATATATTCTTTTATATTTTCTGTTCCGCTCTGATGTTTAAAAAGTTGCATAATCCCTATAATTGCATTCATAGGGGTAAGCATTTCATGGCTCATGCGTGACAAAAAATCACTTTTTGCGCGGTTTGCTTCCTGTATTTTAAATAATGCCATTTCAATTTCATCTATCATACGTTTATGTTCACGCATATCAATCATATATGCAATGACAATATAATCGCTTTTGTATTCTAAACGAGCAAATTTGATCTCTACCGGAATAAGCGTTCCGTCACGAAATAGGTGCGTCCATTCACAAGTGCAGCCGCCTTCGTCAAACGCTTTTTTTAGATACATATCAGCCTTTTCAATCGAACGTTGCCCGTCAGGTTGATATTCCGGTGAAAATTTGAAAAAATTTTCTACATAGTCCTGTTTGTCTTTAGCTCCGAATAATTTTACAGCGGCATCATTGCAATCAATAATATTCAAATTTCTGTCCCACAAATTGCAACTCATTGGGGTTGCGTCCAAAATAAGTTTTACGCGGTCTTCCGCTTCAATTACGCTTTGTTCCAGTTTTTTGATATTGTGCAGGTCGTATACATAACCAAGTCCGATAAACTTATCATTTCTCTTTATCCTTATCAATGTGACTTCACAAGGTACAAGCTCCCCTGAAAGTTTACAGTGAATCCATTCATCTATAACCGTTTCGCCGTTAAATGCGCGTTTCATCATTTCACGCGCTTTATGAGTTGATAGCACTTCATTGGTCTGATATTTAGGTAAAAGATCATAAAAATGTTCAATATAATATTCTTTGCTTACACCGCACATATTTGACATATATTCATTACAGTCAATTAAATTATAATTTTCATTAAACATAGCAAAACCGATAGGCGCAGTTTCAAAAATAATGCGGTTAAAATCACTTTGTTCCGCTATTTCAAACATCATCTCTTTACGAATGATGGCATTCACGCATAAATGCGCCGCCGATTTCATTATATCAGCTTGTTCTTTGTCATAAACAAGTTCCTTATGTCGGTCCTCAAAAATGGTGACCCCCCAGAAATGACTGTTTACAAAAACAGGCGAAAGAAACGCCGATATAGTTCCGTATTCTTTAAATATATCCCCTCCATGCATCTGACTGACAGGACCATTAAGGCATTCGCCGTTTGAAAAAATACTATCCCAATCCGGAGCAAATTTTGAATAATGTATATTGTCCAGTTTCGTGGTAGGTAAGGTAGAACCGCCAGAATCCTTGTCCCAGCGGTAAATCTGCGACGCGTAGGAACCGTCAGGTTTTGTCCAGCGGCGCCAAATAGCGACCCGATCCAAACTAACTGCGTCAGCAACAAGACTTACAATGTTCGTAATAACATCCCCAAAAGGTTTATCATTTTGAGAAAAAGCTATGGCGATATTCTTATAGGCGGTCAGCATATTATCGTGATATTGGAGCACTTTCTGCGTATGCACAATATCGGTTATATCAATGCCGTATTCAAGATGACCTTTTTTCCCGTTAGACCAGTCAATGAGCATAGCAGTTTTGCGGAAGATCTTATTTATTACGGGTTCTTGTTGCTCCCATACAATAATCTTGTCCGGCTCTTTTTTAAGCTGAAAGTAAGGGCAGAAACCGCATCGTTCATTCACATTCTGAAGAATTTTAAAACAAAACTGACCGGCGGCATCGCTCTCAATTCCAAAAGATTTTCTGATACGGTCATTAAGGTAAAGAATCTCGCACGTATCAGGGTCTGTGACACAGATATACGCATCTAACCCGTTAAGTATACTCAACAGGCTATTTTGTAATCCGAAATTTTGGGGTTGTGTAAAATCATTACTAAACATAGCTTTTGCCCCCGGCTACCATTAATAAAGTACAGTCAAATAATTCTCTCTATCTTTAAACATTTTATCGGAGTTGTCAATGTAACACTCCTACTTTCCGATACAAAACCGCGAAAATATTTCGTCAAGTATGTCTTCCCCTGCAAATACACCCATAGAGCGGTCAAGCGCCTGCACCGCACCGCGGAGATGATACGCCTGTATATCTTCAGTCTGCCCATTTGATATATACGACAACTCTTTTAAACATAACAAACATTCATGCAACTGCCTTTCTGTCAGAATCGCACAGTCGTTAACATCCTGTAATAATTCCGCAGAAGCGGAAGTAAGCATCTCCTTTAACCTACCAATATTAGCGCCGTCTGCGGCGGAAATTAATATATCGTGCTTAAAAAGAACGGCGTCTGCCGAAACTAAATCGCACTTTGTAGCAACAATTATCCTGTTCTTCCCCTCTGTGCTTTTCAGAAGCTGCGTTGCCTCATCAGAAAATTTTTCAGTTGCATCAACAAGTACTAATATAATATCCGCTTCATCCGCCGCTTCTATAGCGCGCAACACCCCCGCCCGCTCCGCTTTTGATCCGCTGACTCTGACTCCGGCGGTATCCGTTAAAGCAAATATTACTCCGTTTATACTAACATTTTCAAGGAGTATATCTCTTGTAGTTCCGGCTTCATCTGATACTATTGCCCGCTCCCTGCCCGCCAGCAGATTAAAAAGGGTTGATTTCCCTGCGTTTGGCGCGCCAACTATAACAACCCTAACTCCATTTACGGCAAGTCGGGCAGAGTTGAAATTATCAGCAAGTTTTTGCAGTCTTACGGAAAATTCCGTTACACTTTTAAGAATATTCGGCTGTTCTTCAGAAAAATCTATATATGCCTCCAACTCCGCAGTTATTTTAATCAGTCCGTTCCGTATTTCGTAAAAAATTCCGTCAAGCCTGCCGTCAAGCGTACTTTTCGCGACCGATACCCCTGAAGCGCTCTGCGCTCTAATAAGGGCATCCACAGCCTCCGCCTGAGGGAGAGTAATCTTTCCGTTCAGATATGCCCTTTTTGTAAACTCTCCCGGTTCGGCTAAACGAACTCCCAACGTAAGCATATCTGTAACAGCGGCATGAACAATCATTGGATTACCATGAAATGACAGTTCAAGGACATCCTCCCCTGTATAACTGTTTGGCGCCTCAAAGTATGTCAGTAGAAGGTCATCCCGTACAGAAGGTTTACTTTTGGAAATATATCTGCACAGTGTTGAAACCCGGGGTTTCGGCGCAGCGTTAAACAGAGAAAAAAGTTTTTTTACCTGTGGACCGCTCACCCGTAAAAGTATAACAGCAGACCGCTGAACCGGGGTAAGGGGAGCAACTATTGTTGACATAACCAGCTTTTTAACTTTTTATGTTTTCCATAAACGACTGCAGTGTGTTGCTAATAAGCATTGCTATCGTCATGGGACCTACCCCTTTAGGCACAGGGGTAATGGCGGAAACGGCGTCTAAAAGATTTTCAAAATCAGCATCACCGCAAATTCTGCCGTTCAATCTGTTTATTCCGGCGTCTATCACTACCGCTCCGTCTCTGACATAATCTTTTGTTATCATCCTTGCCTTTCCAATGGCTACAACAAGAATATCGGCTTCACGGCATACATCCGGAAGATCTTTCGTTTTTGAGTGGCAAATTGTAACCGTTGCGTCAGCCGTCAATAAAAGAGCTGACATGGGTTTTCCAACTATGTTGCTACGCCCGATTACGACAGCGCGTTTGCCGACAAGGTTTATGCCGTATTCTTTCAAGAGTTTCATTATACCAAGCGGGGTACAGGGAACAAAACTTTTCTCTCCGGTATAAAGTTTCCCGACATTCTGCGGATGAAACCCGTCAACATCTTTTAACGGTGATACTGCCGAGAGAATTACAGCGGCGTTTATATGTTCAGGAAGGGGCAGTTGTATGAGAATACCGTGAATCTTTGTATCGTAATTAAGTTTTTCTATAACAGTTAAAAGCTCCTTTTCAGATACAGAGGCGGGTAAACGCAATATAACAGAGCGCATCCCTGCCGATACCGCTACTTTCTCCTTTGATGCAACATATATTTGGCTTGCTACATCATCCCCCACAAGCACAACTGCTATACCGGGGACTTCTCCGTATCTGGCTTTAGCTTCCGAAACAAGTTTCGTAATCTCCCCGCGTACCTTTAACGCAATCGCCTGACCGTCTATTATTACCGCATTCATACAATATCTCCCTACGCAGAAGCTATGCAGCAGGCGAACGATGCGCTCCGTCTATGGCGCTAAATCATACCTCCGCGGTGTTGCACTCCTCAGAAACTCCGCCGTCATCGCGCACAACCGCGGCAGAGATAATCTCATCACCGTCCGTCTCCATAAGTTTAACGCCCTGCGTTCCCCTGCCAATAACCGATATGCCGGAAACAGTAAAGCGTATTGTTTTGCCATTTTTCGTTATCATCATGATGTCATCCGTGGGCTGAACCTGAATAGCCGACACCACAGCGCCTGTCTTTGGGGTTACTTTGCATAGTTTTAAACCGGAACCGCCGCGTGACTGTTCGCGATACTCGCTTATCAAGGTACGTTTACCGTAACCGTTTGCGGTAACAGTCATAATATCCCCCTGATCAGTTATAACCGCTACAGAAACAACCGCATCATCAGCGCCCAGTCTCATTCCGCGCACGCCCCCGGAGCCGCGTTTGCTCTGTCTGATATCTTTTGCCAAAAATTGTATACTTTTCGCCTGTTTTGACGCCATAAATATCTTGTCGTTTTCATCCGTTAAAAGAGATGCCACAAGTTCGTCTCCATCATCAAGTTTTATCACAAACATTCCGCTTCTGCCGCTTCTGAACTCTGTAATGCCTATGCGTTTAATCTCCCCTTTACGGGTCGCCAGAATAACTGATCTGTTGTCATCTTTGCCGGCAACGGTAAGAATAGAAGCAACCTTATCCTCCCCCTCAACGGAGATAAAATTTGATATATGTCTACCTTTTGTGTCCCTGTTCATTTCCGGCAGTTTATACACATCCAGAAAGTGAAGACGCCCGCTTTTTGTAAAGAAAAGAAGCTGAGAGTGATTTGCTGTAACAAGGAGCTGCTCTATAAAGTCGTCAACCCTTGAAGCGGCGCCGCTTTTACCTTTACCACCACGTTTCTGCGCGGTAAAGTTAGAAAGGGGGGTACGTTTAATATACCCAGCGTGAGTAATAGTAACCGCCATATCATCGTTTGGTATAAGATCAAGCGTTTCAAACTCTCCCGCCTCATCAGTTATCTCCGTAAGGCGACTGTCGCCGTAACCCTTTTTAATCTCCTCAAACTCCCCCCTGATTACACCCATAAGGGCAGCCCTATTCGCGAGAATAAAATTAAACCGTTCAATGTCCTTTAGCAGGGTTTCATACTCCGTGTTAAGTTTGTTAATTTCAAGACCGGTCAGGCGGGAGAGACGCATTTCCATTATAGCCTGAGCCTGAGTTTCGGAAAGTTTATAGCGTTCTCTTAGCTTCTCTTTAGCTTGTTGTGAATCGGCGGAGTTTTTGATTGCCGCAACAACTTCATCGATATTCTCAACCGCGACCCTTAGCCCCTCTATAATATGCAGCCGTTCTTCCGCTTTTTTAAGCATATACGATGTCCGGCGGGTAACCACAACAATCCGGTGAGCTAAAAACTCGTCTAATATCTCAGTCAGTGTAGCAAGCTTAGGTCTGCCGCCTATCAACACCACCATATTAATACCAAAACTTGTTTCAAGCGGGGTAAATTTATAAAGCTGATTAAGGATAACTTCAGCTACCTCCCCCCTTTTAAGCTCTATTACTATACGGATTTTGCTGTCTGACAAATCCCACAGATCTGAAATACCGGTGATCTTTTTCTCCTGCACAAGTTCGGCAATCTTTTCAATCAGCGCCGCCTTGTTTACCTGATAAGGGATCTCTGTAACAATAATCTGCTCCCTTCCGTTTTTAAGCGGTTCCACCTCTACTTTTGAACGTATTTTGACAGAACCTCTGCCGGTTTTATATGCCTTTGCTATCTCGGATCGCCCCATAATAATCGCGCCTGTCGGGAAGTCAGGACCTTTTACAATACCAAGAATATCGCTTTCCGTTTCGGAGGGGTTATCTATCTTGAGTATCAGCGCGTCCATAATCTCTGTCAGATTGTGCGGGGGGATATTTGTAGCCATTCCTACCGCTATACCGCTTGAACCGTTAATAAGAAGGTTTGGGATGCGGGCGGGTAATACTACCGGCTCTTCAAGTGAGGATTCATAGTTGGGGGTGAAATCCACCGTGTTTTTATCAATATCAGCAAGAAGCTCTGCGGCTATCTTCTGCATGCGCGATTCTGTATAACGCATAGCTGCGGGCATATCCCCGTCAACTGAGCCAAAATTCCCCTGTCCATCCACTAACGGATAACGGAGTGAAAAAGTTTGCGCCATACGTACAAGGGTATCATAAATCGCCGAATCTCCGTGCGGATGATATTTACCCATTACCTCGCCCACTACTAGCGCAGATTTACGATGCCGTTTGGTGTGATCCAGCCCCATTTCGTGCATAGCAAAAAGCACCCGCCGGTGAACGGGTTTTAATCCATCCCGGACATCAGGCAACGCCCTACCCACTATAACGCTCATTGAGTATTCCATATAGGAATCTCCAACCTTTTCTACTATATCTATAGGGATCGGTTTAAGGATTTCCAACTCACTCATAATTCACTTTCACCTTTATGTTTCACGTGAAACAGATAATTTCTTATTCCATTTTAAAATGCCAAGCATTTTGTCACGGCATCCATGCCGTGTATTCCAATTCTAAATTAACGCACGTTTAATTTAGAATTGGAATTATATATCCAGATTCCGCACATTCAGTGCGTTTTTCTCAATAAAATCCCTTCGCGGCGCGACCACATCCCCCATTAAAAGAGAAAACAGTTCGTCAGCCATTTCAAAATCCTCAATTCTCAACTGATAAAGACGACGCCTGACAGGATCCATCGTAGTTTCCCATAACTGGTCAGGATTCATCTCGCCAAGACCTTTATACCGCTGAATAAAAAGCCCCTTTCTGCCACGTTCATCCAAAAAGGAGGCAAGCTCATCCAGAGTGTTAAAATTTAAGGATACACCGCCGGATATCTGTACAACCTCATACGGGGCGCCACCCAACCCTGTAATCAAAGAACCCAACCTGCGAAGCTCACGGAAATCCTGACTGTTTATAAAGTTGGCATCTATCTGCGCATTTGATGAAGAACCCCCAAAATTAACAGCGTACCTCATAAATGGCTCATGAAACTCTATTTCCACATTTTTATACTCAGCAAGAAGTCCACGCTCTTTGAATGAATTATACATCTGTGTAACAAACTCCTCGCTGCCCAGCGCAGTTATATCAAGCCCCGGGTACTCCGCTATCGCCTTTGCCAATAGCGGAGTATATCCCTTTTTCACAAGTTTTCTTGTCAGACGCACAAACGACAGGACAGCGCCGTACACCGCTTTCTGCTGAGGTTTGCTGACAGTCGGCATATTCAGTTCCTCCACTGCCGTATCAAGTAGAAATGACTCAAGTTCCTCATCAGTTTGAATATATCGCTCCGTCTTCCCTTTTTTAAGTTTAAAAAGCGGCGGGCTTGCCAGATAAAGGTAGCCTCTGTCTATAAGTTCTTTCATATGTCTGAAAAAAAAGGTTAGCAGAAGTGTAGCGATATGTGCGCCGTCCACATCAGCGTCAGTCATAATTATAATTTTATGGTACCGGATCTTGTCAGCTATGAAATCGTTTGCGCCGATCCCTGCGCCGAGCGCGGTAATTATGGTTCGTATCTCATTATTGGAAAGAACTTTGTCAAAACGAGCCTTTTCAATATTAATTATTTTTCCTCTCAACGGAAGAATTGCCTGCGTGCGCCTGTCACGCCCTTGTTTTGCGGAACCGCCGGCTGAATCCCCCTCCACAATAAAAAGTTCACAAAGTGCAGGGTCCTTTTCTTGACAGTCCGCTAATTTTCCCGGAAGTCCCGAAAACTCCAGCGCGTTTTTCCGTCGGGTAAGCTCTTTTGCTTTACGCGCCGCTTCACGCGCCCTATATGCCTGTAGCGACTTTTCCAGAATCTTTTTCACCACAGCGGGGTTTTCTTCAAGATAATCATTAAGAGCAGAACCTATTACCGATTCCACCGCAGTTTTAGCTAAACTTGAACCAAGTTTTGTCTTAGTCTGCCCCTCAAATATCGGATTTGTCATCCGTATTGACAGAACGGCGCTCATCCCCTCACGTATATCTTCGCCGGTCAGGGTAACCTTATCCTTCTCTTTTATAAGATTGTATTTTGTGATATAGCTGTTAAATATTTTTGTATAGGCGCTTTTAAAGCCCGCTTCATGCGTTCCACCCTCTTCGGTATGAATATTGTTAGTGTACGACATAATCTGCTCCACATAACTGTCGTTATACACAAACGCCAAACTAACCTCAATGCCCTGATATTGACCTGATATGGAGACCGGAATATCAAACAGGAGCTGTTTATTTTTGTTAAGAAACTTAACATAGCTGATTATCCCCCCTTCCGCAAAATATTCGTTGAGCAGATCGGCGCGCTCATCTATAAGGGTAATTTTTACGCCGCTGTTTAAAAACGACAGCTCACGCAGCCTCCGCGCTATCGTTTCATGCAGATAATCAAGGGTTTCGAATATTTCATGATCTGCCTTAAAAGTAATCGCTGTTCCGTGCTGATCAGTATCTCCGCGCCGCTGTATGCCAGTAACCGGAATCCCCCTTTCATAACGTTGAAAATAGAATCCTCCTTCACGGGAAACAGTTACCTCCAGCCATTCCGACAGAGCATTAACAACTGACACCCCTACGCCATGCAGACCACCTGATGTTTTATACGAATCTGAATCAAACTTCCCCCCCGCGTGCAAAATTGTCATTACAACTTCTACTGTGGGCTTGTTTGCAGTGGGATGCATCCCTACCGGAATACCACGTCCGTTATCAGTAACTGTAACAGAGTTATCCAGATGGATTGCTACCTTAATGTTATCGCAGTACCCTCCCATAGCTTCATCAATAGAGTTATCAACTACCTCATATATTAGATGGTGAAGCCCTCTCAACCCCGTTGAGCCGACATACATCCCGGGACGGTGTCGTACCGCCTGCAGCCCTTCTAAAACCTTAATACTGCTTTCACTATAATTGTTTTCAGACATATTAACCTCATTAAACAGTCAGCGGCAGTGTTTCCATGCCAATATACCGCCTGTTGTCCAGACCTGTTAAAAACAGCTGCCTTTTTTCGGAAGCTTCGTCAAGAAAAAGTCCGTTCAATAAATCACACCGGCGCACATCAAGTCCCGCCTCGAAATCGTCCAAAATTATCATTATATCACATTTGCGGCATTCTTCAATATGAATTGCTAAATGGTACAAAATATATAGGAGAGCGGATTTTTTCTGCCCGAATGACTGGAATTTCTCTATAATCTTCCCGTTCTGTTTCAGATAAAGCAGATCCTTATGCGATCCGTAAATAGGACGTCCGCTATCTGTTTCTTTTTTTTCATCTCTGTCCATCAGAGAACTGATATTTAAAGCTAATTTCATTCCTGGTAAAAATTTGTCAGACAACTCCGGATTAACGGCTATTTTACTATTCACCATTTCAACCAATGCTTTTCTTCGTGCGGATATAGTTTCTGAAAAAGGTAGCGCCTGTTCGTTTATTATAGTTATAAGATCCTCATCCGGCACGTTTCTGTTCAGCTCAGCTCTTTTTCTCGCAAGAAGGGCATTATACTGCTTTAAGTCATTAAGATGCAACGGTTCGGCATAAAAAATCATCCTGTCCAAAAAATTCCGCCTTTCAATCTGATGAGGTGAAAAAAATGATTCAAACCCTGGTGAGTAACATATTACAGGCATCATAAAAATATATTCCGAAAGGTTCTGTCTTTCGGAGCCGTCAATCTGTAAAATACGTTTATTCTGATAAAAGTATACAGCGTTTTCAATGTTTTCACTGGTAAATACCCCTTTTATGCACATATACTGTTCATGAAAGGACTTTACATTTGCAATATCTTCACGTCTGAATGTTTTTAATGTAAGCAGGAGGAAAAGCGACTCAGCCAAAGACGTTTTTCCGGCGCCGTTGTCACCGCATATGTATATCATCCTTGGTATATCCGCTGCAAAAGATTTATGGTTGCGGAAATTCTGCAGCTCTATTCTGCTGAGGGCCATTTATCAGGTAATTTTTTCTATTGATATAGGAACTAATAAATACTTAACGCAGTCATTAACAGGCAGTATAAGCGCCGGCTGAGTTTTTGCATTCATTGCAAAAACAACCTCAGGGGAATCAATATTTGAAAGTATCTCTAAAAGATGTTTTGCGTTAAAAACTATATCTATGTTTTCCCCTTCAAATTCAATGCCATCCATAATTTCTGTACCTTTGCCATTTTCAGTTTCCGGGCTGGTGACCGTCAGTTGGGAATTTTGGAATGAAAAAAGCAGTCCGTGCGTCAGCTCACTTGTGATCGGGGCAATACGTTTTACAACCCCGATTAGTTTTTCACGGTTCATTATCGCTTTTAGCTTGTATTCAGCCAAAAATAGCCTTGTTATGCTTTTAATATATTTTTCTATAAGCCTTGATGTTATCGTAATATTATCTGTGCTGAAAGAAATTTGCCGCTTATCAGTAATAACTCTGATCTTTTCTGCGTTTTCAAATATTTTTATTATATCAAAAACCGTTTTCTTCGGTATGTTTACAGTAAATTCATCAGAAAACGCGTTCTCAAAGGTAGCTGAGGTAGTGGCAATACGCTGAAAGTCAGCTGACGACAACTCTATCTTGTCAGCTACAATGTTCATGTGGGCTCCATTATACTCAGTTTTTAAAGTATCGCTTGATATACAAAAAGCAACTCTTTTAAGCAGTGATAAAAACTGACCCGCTTTTATTTCAAATGAGTATTCAGGAGTAATTGCAGGGCTGTTCGGAAAAAGGGTTGCATCCATAGTAGGAAGCTGATAACTGGTTCTACCTGTCTTTATATTAAGCGCTGAACCTTCAAAAATGAAATCTATCACACTCTCGTCAGGGATAGCCTTTATTATGTCACAAAGGATTTTTGCCGGTACGGTTGTTAACCCGAAACTGATTATATCCGCATCTATCTTACAGCTAAATCCTGTCTGGAAACTGGTGGTTTTTAAAAATACCCTGTTATCAGCAGCCTCTATCAGGACGTTTTGTAAAATCTGGTTAATATTTTTTAAAGAGGTAAAATTGATAGCGTACTGAAGCAAAGGGTACATAGCTTCTTTTTTTATTGCAAATTTCATGTTAAGGTAATCCTCATTTTTATTTGTTTTATAATAAATATATTCTTAATGATAACAGTTTTTGATTATGTTGACAAGTAAAAAAAAGACAGAGGCAATAATAATATGTGTTTATAAAAAATTGTGGATATGTTGTTTAAAAAAATAACACTTAATTTTTTTATGCCATACAAAGAGCAATTGTATAATTTTTTCAGAATATGATGCGAAAAGTTTCAAAATTTTTTCCACAATTTTTTGTACATATAATGTGCTTGACATAACAGATAAAAATTAATAATTTATCCTTGGTATGAAAAAATGCGCGATAATTGCTGCCCTTATAATTTTATTAAGTTTTGCCGCCTGCGCAACTGCGGTTTCGCCTGTTTCACAAACAACAGAAACGCCTGCAAACAAAAATAATGACCAAAAACATACAACATCCCCGTCCGATAACAAAAGTAAAACAAGAACAAAAAAAATGTCAGAATACCAAGATGTACAGGATTTTATAAACGATATTTCAATAAAACACAAACTTGATAAAAAAACTATAACAAAAGCGTTTGACAGCAGTCATTTTGATAACAAAGTAATAGAGCTTATGAATATGCCGTCAGAAAAGAAATACTGGCCGGAATATTCCAGCAAACTGATTTCAAAAGAAAGGATAGATAACGGGAAAAAATACATAAAGGATAATAAAGCGGCTCTCGACGGCGCATATATGCGCTGGGGGGTGCCGCCTAATGCTGTTTCGGCAATAATAGGCATTGAATCAAACTACGGAAAGGTTGAGATCAAAAGAACAGCTTTAACAGGTCTTGCTACCCTAGCATTTGAATATCCGCGCCGGTCAAAATATTTTAAAGAGGAGCTGATTAGTCTATTTATTCTTGCTGATAAAGAAAAAACAGATCCGCTTTCATACAAGGGATCGTATGCCGGCGCTGTGGGCATACCCCAGTTCATGCCAAGCAATATTTTAAGATACGGCAAGGACGGCGACGGTGACGGACAGATTGATATAGTATCTTCACACAATGACGCGATTGAAAGCGTAGCATTCTACCTTAAAGAGCATGGCTGGGAAAGAGACAAAAACACCATAGCGTTAGTTACACTAAAACAATCTCTGCCTGACAGTGATTTCGGAATCTCATCATGTGACATTAAGAAAAGGGCAACTGTAAAAACGCTTAAAAGTAAAGGCGTTGTTTTCAATAAAACGTATCCGGATAACGCAAGCGGAATTCTTGCAAAGCTGGACAAGGAAAATAACGGCTTTGTTCCCGTGGTTTTTTTTGAAAATGCGTGTCCCATCCACAGATATAACGGCAATATAAAATATACGGCGGCTGTAGCGCTTTTGGCAGAGATGTTAAACGAAGCGGAATAAGTTTATGAAAGCGGAAACGGAAAAAAAGCTGGAGAAGTTACGTACCGATATTGCAAAGTTTGAAAGTCTTTTGATATTTTACTCCGGCGGAACAGATTCCACACTTCTTGCTGCAATAGCAAAAGAACAGTTAAAAAACAGAACGGAAGCGGTTTTGTTTAAATCCGCCGCTTTTCCGCAAAAACTTTTGGCTGAGGCGTGTAATTGTGCGTCTGTCATAGGTATAAAGTTGCATTTAACAGATTTTTTTATTTTTGAAAACCCTATTCTGGTCAATAATCCTGAAAACAGATGTTATGTTTGTAAAAAAAATATGATATCACAGGCATTAGCACTTGCCTGTGAACGGGGTATCAGCGCTGTAGCGGACGGATCGCAGACTGACGATCTGAAAACGTATCGTCCGGGCAGGCAGGCGCTTAAAGAGGGAGGCGTTTACAGCCCTCTAGAAAAGGCAATGCTTAATAAGCGGGAAATACGTGAAATATCTTCTGCTATGAAACTGCCGAACTGGAATCAGCCTTCATCTTCTTGTTTAATGACAAGGTTTCCCCACAGAGAGCGATTAACGGCTGAAAATATAAAAAAGATTGAAGTAGCGGAAGATTTTTTAAAAGATTTAGGTTTTAAATATTTCAGAGTCAAGCACCATGGAGATATTGTCCGTTTATCGCTTGGCGCGGAAGAAACTGTTTGCGCTTTCGGACAGTATAGGGATAAAATTATTATATTTTTTAAATCGCTTAACTATATGTATGTTACAGTAGATATTGAAGAAAGAGATGAATAAAGCAAAGCTGATACTGGAAAAATTGTTACAGGGCGATATAACGCTTGACGAAGCGGCATCTTTGCTGAGTTATGAAGATTTAGGATACGCCAAAATAGATCATAACCGGACATTACGAACAGGTTACGCTGAGGTGATATTCGGGGAGGGGAAAACTCCGGCTCAAGCGGCAGAAATTTTTAAAAGCCTTGCGTTGGCTGGTAAATCGGTGATTTGTACACGTGCGGACGTTGCGTTGGCAAAAGCTGTAATAAGTATGGTTCCTCAGGCTGTATATGATGAAACTGCCAGACTAGTTATGCTGAAAGACAGCGGTATAAAACCGGCTGGTCTTGTAGCTGTCGCTACCGGGGGCACCTCGGATATTCCGGTGGCGGAAGAAGCCGCTTTGGCGCTGGAAATTTTCGGCAGCAAGGTGGCAAGGATATACGATGTCGGAGTAGCGGGATTGCACCGCCTTCTGTCTAATTCAGATATTTTAGGCAAGGCCAACTGCGTGATTGCGGTGGCAGGCATGGAGGGGGCGCTTCCGTCAGTGGTAAGCGGACTTGTTTCAGTTCCGGTTATTGCTGTACCTACTAATATTGGATATGGCGCAAATCTCGGCGGAATTACAGCTTTGCTGGCAATGCTTTGTTCTTGCGCGTCAGGGGTAAGCGTGGTTAATATAAACAATGGATTTGGAGCTGCGTGTCAGGCCGATATGATAAACAAATTGGCTGTCAGAGGTAAAACTGCGGATGTTTAATATTGGATTGGACAGCATATTTTTTGAGAATACAATACGTGCCTATTTAACAGCGTCAGGAATTTTGGTTTTGTTTATAACCGTGTTTGTAATGATAAGCAAAATTTCGGGGTTTTTTCTTGAAAAAGTATCGGACAAAGCCACAAATTCCATACTGACTATGGTATTGTGTGTAGATAAGAAACTACAGCCCATACTTTGGTATCTTCCTTTTTATATAGCTTCACGCTACCTGATATTACCTGTCAAAATTACTGATTTCATATCAATGGCGGGGATGCTTATTGTTACTGTGTGTGTGGTGCGTTATGCTATTGAAATAATAAAAGCGGCAATTGGCGCGTATATTATCCGTACAGGCGGTAGCCCTTTACTTTCACAAAGTGTAGGCGTTATCGCAAACATTTTCTTGTGGGTTATGGCAGCGCTCTTTTTATTGAGCAACTTCGGATTCAATGTAACCACGCTTATTACCGGCTTAGGTATAGGCGGTATGGCAATAGCCCTTGCGTCCCAGACACTTCTCGGAGATCTTTTTAACTATTTTACAATAATTATAGACCGTCCTTTTACAATAGGGGACAATGTTAAGGTAGATGGCGTGACGGGAGTTGTTCAGTCAATAGGTCTTAAGGGTACCCGTCTTAGAGCATTGTCAGGGGAGCAGGTTATTTTGTCTAACACCGATATGACCAAAGGCGTTCTGCTTAATTTCCGTGTGATGGATAAAAGGAGGGTACTGGCAAGAATTGGCATAAGGTATGACACGCCAGCAGAAGTTGTAAAAGAGATTCCTGATTTGATTAAAAATGTAGTGCAGTCAGTGGACGGAACTGATTTTGAACGGGCGCACCTTTCTGAATTCGGTGATTCCGGTTTAATTTATGAGATTGTTTACTTTGTTTTGAATAAAGATTACAATGTATATATGGATAGGCTCCAGATAGTAAATTTTAGAATAATTGATGAATTTGCCAGGTTGGGTGTTGATTTTGCGTTTCCGAGCCAGAGTATATATATAGAAAAGTGATACGGAACTTGCTATTTTATTTAGGAGGATATATTATTAAACTCATGAAGGTATGTACATTATTGTTAATTTTATTGATTTATGGTTGTTCTACCGGTTTTAATATGACCGCGGCAGATGTATCTGTTTTAGTGGATGGCAAGGAGCAGTCAAATTTTGGTAAGGTTCAGGTTCGTTTTGACGAAAATGGCGCTGTAATAATTGATGAGCATTTGCAGGGAGTTTTGGAGGAATTTAACGTGCCGGTCACTGTAACGCCGCGCGTACAGCACTATCTTACATATTTTACCGGCAAAGGGCGTCCAATTATGCAAAATTGGCTGAACAGATCGCACAGGTATATGTATTTGGTCAAGGATATATTTCAGAATGAAGGAGCGCCGCTGGACCTTATAGCGCTTGCGTTTACCGAAAGCGGATTTAATCCTTGGGCGTACTCCCGTGCGGGCGCTGCGGGTATATGGCAGTTTATGCGCGGTACGGGTAAAATGTACGGACTTGAAGTAAATGACTGGGTTGACGAGCGCAGAGATTTTGAGAAGGCTACGCTTGCCGCAGCGCAGCATCTGAATGATCTGTATGAAATATTTAACGACTGGTATTTGGCGCTTGCCGCTTATAATGCTGGGGCAGGCAAGATAACAAGGGCTACAAAAGCCCACGGTACCACAGATTTTTTTGAAATAGCCTCGGGTCGCACATTGAAACCGGAAACCCGTGATTATGTGCCGAAATATCTGGCGCATCTGCTTATCTTTAACAACCTTAAAGAATATGGTTTTAAATCTCCGAATGATGAAATATTGCCGCTACAATTTGACAGTTTGGAGTTGGACAGTCAGGTAAATATATTTGTTATTGCTGAAATTCTGGGCTGTTCTCCGGAGGAGTTAAAAGATCTCAATCCGGCGCTTCGCACCCCTATGACCCCTCCTGTAAAAAAATACACTCTGCGGGTGCCCTACGGTATGAAAGAGACTGCAACAGCGTTTATACAGGATAATAGTTCAGATCTTACCCGATATATTATTTATCAAGCCAAAACAGGCGATGATCTGAGTAAGATCGCAAAAATGCACAATGTGAGTCTGGAAGAAATTAAAAAGCTGAACAATTTTAATTACGACACGATTTACACATCCAAAATATTTTTTATACCAAAGTCCGGTATAGTTTTGAACGAATATGATATAGCTTTTGCCAAGGAGATTGCCACCCTTGCCCCAAAATATTATATAGTACGCAAAGGTGATAATTTTAACAGAATATCCAGACAGCATAATATACCGTTGTATACTTTGGTGCAGCTAAATCCGAAGGTTAATCCGAAGAGGATATATCCCGGGCAGGTTTTGATTGTATCTCAGGGTGGACTGACAAGCTGATTTACAGGAGGAATAAATTATGTTGACAAAAATTGCGCATATCGGAGTTGCCGTTTCCAACCTTCAGGAGGCGCTGGCGTTTTATAAGGCTGTTGGTATAGAGCCTTCGCATATAGAAGATGTTCCTTCGCAGAAGGTAAAGGTGGCATTTATCACAATAGGCGATGTTC
Organism: Deferribacteraceae bacterium; assembly: GCA_031256375.1. Lineage (GTDB taxonomy): Bacteria > Chrysiogenota > Deferribacteres > Deferribacterales > JAISNW01 > JAIRQX01. Next base: position 2,253 of record JAIRQX010000127.1, on the reverse strand, counting down.
ATATAGAGCTTTTGGAACCGTCTTCACCTGAAAGTCCCATTGCGGGTTTTCTTGATAAACGCGGTCAGGGAATGCATCATATTGCTTATGAAGTGCGTGATATTCACACTGTGTTGAAAACTCTTAAAGATAAGGGGATAAAGTTGATTAATGAAACGCCTGTTGAAGGTGCGCATGAAATGATGGTTGCTTTTGTGCATCCGAAAAGCGCAAGTGGGGTATTGACGGAACTCTGCCAACATAAATAATTAAAGAATATGTTTTTTAATAAACCTGTTAGGATTGTGGTAAAAAACCGGAATTTGGCAATAGAAGCAAAGACGGGGGCAAATCTGTACAATGCTCTGGTAGCCGAAAAGGTGATCCCTCCCACCCTTTGCCGCGGAAACGGACAGTGCGGGAAATGCAAGGTTCATATAAAACAGAGAAATATTTCAAAACCGAATAAAAAGGAACAGCTTGTACTAGCAAGAATAAATCTGAACGCGGGATTCCGCCTTGCCTGTCAGACAGTCATCAAAGACGATATGATTGTTGATACCACAGAGATCAGCGCCCCTGCTGCAAACGATATGATTGTTAAAACTATAAATAAGGAGGATCATGCTTACGAACCAGAATTGATCAGTGAAGTCCCCTCCCCCTCTGTGTCCGCTAATACAATCAAGGCGACTCCCTCTTTAAAAAACACACGTAAAACAGTTATTTCAGAAAAATCGCCTGAAATAGATAAATTTTATACAGATAAAAACGTTGTGACAGACGGTCTGTTATTGGTTCACTACAAACAGCAGCTACGTTATGTTGTTTATTCCGCGGCAATAGACGGAATTATTCAGGAAGGGGTTGTTGATAACACAGAATCGTTGGTGCCCTACATTGAAAATGGCACATTGTCTGATTATGTTCACGATGTTTTGAAAATCAAAGATATAGACCGTATGATAATTTTTTCTGATGAAACGAACGCTGAAGGGGAGAGTTTGTTTGATATAGCATCTTATATACCGTTTGATATAGGCGCTACTCCGTGCGAACTTATACGCCCCTTGCCGGAAGCCGGGGATTTAAGCCTTTTTTTCCGTCTGTTTTCTATTAAAGGGAAGGAACGCCTGATGATTTCACTGGATAAGCTGGATTATACTTATTATTTTTCTGAGGATAATATTGTCAGGATACCTAACCGCATCACTTTATCAAATTATAACTTGCTTAAACTTGTGACCACAGGGGCAAACCCGGTATCGGAAATAAGTGATGATCTGCTTACCTTAAATACTTTAAATAATTATGGTTCACCCGATTCCCTACCGTTATCGCTGCTTATGAAAGTTGCCGCGCGTATGGCGGATAAGAAGCTTATTGACAGTGAATTCAAAATATGTTCAAGAAACAACCTCCCTTCATCAGTGCCGCTTGAATATGTAGTTAAAATTACACAGTACAACGGGGACAATGCGTTTTATTTGCACCGCGATAAAGAGTCATCGCTAATTATTACGCAGGATATGCTTTCAATGCTGGCTTCTGCCCAAAAATTTATACATTATGCAATTGAATATACCGAGTCTAATTTTGGGCATATTGAGGCGATAATTATCAGCACTCCTATGCCGCTGAACGGTCTTGTAGATAATTTAATTGCAGCCTCTCTTGTTCCTAAACGCCATGAAAATATAGTACTTTATAATCCGGGTGATTCTTCTGTGTTTGCTGTGAAGCTGTTTCAGGAAGCTAACGTAAGATCATACATCCAGCGTTACTATGGCGGTTTTATTAAAGCCGGTCAATAAATGGTCACGACAACAGCGCGCCCGTTTCATGAAACTGCCTAATAACCTCCAATACATAATTATAATCATTCTGCTTTAAAATAATCTTTTATCGCGTCTTGTAATGTATCAAAACGAGAAGCATAATTACGTAAAAACGATTTCATATTTGCCCATGTCTTTTCAATCGGATTCAAATCAGGGGAGTATGCCGGCAAAAATATTATTTCACTTCCCGCGTGCCTAACAAGGTCATTCAATATATTTTTCCAGTGAAAAGACGCATTATACATTACAATGACATGACCTTCATGTAGTTCGGAAAGTAGAATCTTTTCAAACCAAGTTTCAAAAACATTATTGCATTTCCACTATATATTAGTGATATATCCATAACATTTAAACCAATTTGAAATATCTGAAATTGTAAAACTGTTTAAAGCTATTTTCATCCCCTTTACCAGTTTATTATAGGTATTTG
>JAIRQX010000031.1 GCA_031256375.1 Deferribacteraceae bacterium | reverse complement strand
TCTTTTTTCCAACAACGCTCGAAATAACTCCCAATCAATTACAGCGTTTATCTTTTCGAGTGGATCACCTAATTGAGTGAGCCTTTCAAGTTGCATCTCCTCTCCAAATATGTAACGTTGTTTTTGTTTTTCATAATTTAACATCAAACTTATCATAATTGTTTTACACACATTATTAAAGATGTGGTTTTTGGAGGTTGCCTCAATAAAATGGGCAAAAATTTTGGGGGTACGCCAGTCAAACTGTGTCTTGCATTTTTTATGGCAAGGGGTTATTTTATTAATTCAAACCGCTTACGAGAGAAAAGATGAATCAGCAGTATGATCAAAATCTGTGGGAAAACGTGCTTGAGTCAATGAGCAAAATTGTTGAACCAAGACTGGTAAACAGATGGCTGAGACCTGCGAAGATATCTGCTGAACGTGCGGACGCCATTACGATAATTGTTCCCAATAAGTTTTATAAAGACTTAATAGATAAATCTTATCTTTCACAGATACAGAATATTTTAAAAGATGAGTGGGGGATAGAGGGCAATGTATATGTGCGTGCGGACGAATCTACTGCCCAGAAACCGAAAACCCGCGTAAAACAAGAAGAACAGCCCGTTAGTAACAATATATCCGCTGTTGATGCACAGTTTACGTTTGAAAATTTTGTCGCCTGCGCTTCAAACATCATTGCTCACAGCGCGGCTGTGGCTGTAGCGGAGGGGAATTTCAGCATATACAACCCTTTGTATATTTACGGAGATACGGGGCTTGGGAAAACGCATCTAATGTACGCCGTTGCGAACCGCATCCGGAAAAATTTACCCAAAATGACCGTCCTCTGTATGAATTGTGATACTTTTGTTGATAAGTTTGTTAATTCCGTAAAAACAAACAGTGTGGATAAGCTAAAAATGGAGTATAACTCCGCAGACCTTTTTATGTTGGATGACATACAGTTTTTGAAGAGCAAAGAGAAAACCCTTGATTTTTTTTTCACTATTTTTAATACAGTGCATATGAAACGTAAGCAGGTAATTATAACATCCGATGAATCTCCGCAGAATATAGAGATGGAAGAGCGTATGCGCAGCCGGTTTGCCGGCGGGCTTCAGGTTAAAATTGAATCTCCGTCAACGGAAGAGCGCGCCGCCATATTAATGCAAAAAGCTTCAGAGTACGAAATCAAGCTGGACAATCGCCTTGCCATATTCCTTGCCGAAAATGTCGCCGCAAAAAGTGTCCGCGAGTTGATAGGCGCATTAAAACGTGTCAGCCTTTATGCGTCTTTTCACAACGTGCCGATGACAGAGGATCTTGCCAGAAAAACACTCGAAGACAGCGGACAACTGCGCAAATTTAACAAGTATGTCAGCGCACAGGAGCTTATGGCTGTAGTTTCGGATATGTTTAGCGTCAAGCTTCCTGATATGACCTCTAAAAAGAGAATACAGCACATAGTGTACGCCCGCCAGGTTGCAATGTATCTTATGAAAACGAAGATGGGGTTGTCACTGAAAGAAATTGGCAGTAATTTCGGCGGTAAAGATCACTCTACGGTAAGTTATGCCGTTGACAAAATAGTGAAACAGTTAAAAACTGATGAATATTTGGCAGATATTATCGGCAAAATCACCATTAAAGTTTTCGAATAGATTATGAAAAAACTTTGGTCAGGACGCTTTTCGGAACCGGCGGACAAACTTGCTGAAGAGTTTAACGCATCTATATCTTTTGACAAACGGCTTGCGCTGCACGACATAAGAGGTAGCGTAGTTCATGTGCGTATGCTTGGAAGACAGGGGATTATAGACGCCGCCGATGCAGAAGCGATAGAGCAAGCGCTGCTGTTGATAGCCGAAGAAGCAGAAACAGGCGTACTGCAATTAAGTGATGAATACGAAGATGTTCATACGGCCGTTGAAAAACGGCTGACGGAGATTGTGGGACCTGCCGGCGGCAAACTGCATACGGCGCGTAGTCGCAACGATCAGGTAGCGCTGGATTTCAGATTGTATATGCGGGACGTGACCGGATATGTGCTGTCTGCGATTGCAGGGCTACAGAAAGAGATTGTAAGCAAAGCGTCTTTGAATATGGATGCCGTAATGCCCGGATATACACATCTTCAGACCGCTCAGCCGGTGCTTTTTTCCCATTGGATAATGGCTTATTTTCAAATGTTGCGCAGAGATTACGACCGTTTTATTGACCTTTCCTCCCGTATGAACAACTGCCCTTTGGGGGCGGGCGCCATTGCGGGGACAACATTCCCCATAGACAGGGAGTATGTGGCGAAAGAACTTGGTTTTAACGCTCCCACCGCAAACAGCATAGATTCTGTCAGCGACCGTGATTTTGCACTGGAGTTTATGTCTGCCGCCGCCATATGTATGATGCATCTGTCAAGATTTTCGGAAGAATTAATACTGTTTTCCTCATCTGAATTTGCTTTTATTGAATTGAGCGAAGGGTTTTGCACCGGTTCAAGCATAATGCCACAGAAAAAAAACCCGGATATCCCTGAGCTTATCAGAGGCAAAACGGGTCGGGTTTACGGCGGACTTACAGGGCTGTTGGTCACTATGAAAGGACTTCCTCTTGCGTATAATAAAGATATGCAGGAGGACAAAGAGGTTGTTTTTGATTGCCTTGACACACTGCTTGCAAGTTTGCGGATATTTGCCGCTATGCTTCCCAAAATGGGTATAAATAAAGAGAATATGCTGAAAGCTGCATCAAAAGGCTACTCCACTGCTACGGATTTGGCGGATTATCTTGTAAGGAAGGGGTTGCCGTTCAGGCAGGCGCACAATGCCGCCAGTCAGACTGTGCGTTATGCGGCTGAAAAGGGTAAACTGTTGCAAGAATTGGAATTGCCTGAATTCTGTCTCTTTTCTTCTCTTGTTGACAGCGATATTTACGGATATATAACCGTGGAAGCCTCGGTAAATAACCGCAAATCTTTCGGGGGAACATCGCAGGAATCAGTAACGGCACAGATTAATGATGCAAATAAGTTTTTAAACAGCCTGAAATGAAGTTACTATACTCTTTTCTTATTCTGAGTATATTTTTATCCTCTTCATGCGGCAAAAAGACAAACCCGCGCCCTCTCGAATCTTTGAATATACCACAGCCGGTCTGGGCTGAAATATCTGTAGAGGAGAGCAGTGTATATGTGAAAAACAACTCTGATGATTATTCGGTACTTTTAGAGCGCGCCGAATCTGAGGTGGGCGACCTTTTTTTCCCTATCTATCAAACCTTGGCTACTATCAAACCTAATGGCGTTTTTGTTGACAACAATACGCGGAAAAATGTGCGTTATATATACAGGATAAAGACAATACACAATAAGTATAATGAGTATTCCTCCCCGATTACCCGGGTGGTTTCTTATAAAGGAGTTATAGAGGTTGAATCGTTGCAATGGAGTATAGAAAGCGGTTTGTTATGCCTTGATATCGGGTTGAGCCGCGATGTGGCAAACCACAGAGTAATGATAAACGGAAAAGAGATGGATGCGAAGCAAAAATGCCACCAATTCCCGAAAACCCCGTCACTTCTTCTTGTAGTAGTGCCTTATTCAGACAGTGGCATACCCGGCAGCGCATATTCGGAGATTATAAACCTTGCTTCGGAAATAGATCCGCTACCTCCGCAGAATATAAAAATTCTTCGTATGGAGAGGCGGATTACCCTTAGCTGGCAAGCTGTCGCCGGAGCTGAAAGGTACGAAATAACTGCAACTGACGGCAGCGGAAAGGTAGTCAGCGATTGGACAAAATCTACCATATTTAACAGTGATATTATATCTGCGAACAGATGCACGGAATTTACCATTGTTTCGGTAAGTAAAAACAGCCGCTCGGAAGTGGTAAAAATTCAGTCGTGTCCATAAATTTCATATATTAGATGAATGTAGTTGTCAAAATATTTTCATTATAGCAGTTCCTTATGTGCCCTTTTGTCAAGCATAAAATATCTCGCGCACCCCCAAAATTTTTGCCCATTTTATTATAGCAGTTCCACTTTACATTAACCGTCTTTGCGAGCGGAATGTTTTTTATGAAGCGCGGCAATCCATGCAGGTAAAAGCTCCAACTGGATTGCTTCGTCACTGCGTCCCTCGCAATGACGAGTGGAACTGCTATAACATAGTGAAAAGTCATTGGATTTTTGTAGAAAGTGTTCAATGGTTTATTGTTCGTTATATTTTCGTTGTTTTCTGAACCGGTATATCATCTTGCATTGGCTCAAAATGTTCTTTATACCGTTTATTATCCGGTAATAATAGAAGATTATCTTTTTCTTTACTACTCTTGCGGATTTCTCCACTACAGCGCGGATATCTTCGTCATGTGACACATCCTCAACTACCTTACAAGCAAATAGGATTATCCCAAGAAGACATTTTATACCGGCAAATTTCTTTATTGCGGCTCGTTCCAGTCCAAACGATTGTTTGATAAATTTATACGATTCTTCCACCCCCCCAGCGGCGTAAATATCCTTTTATACGCTCGCAGGCTATATTCTTCTTCGTTATGTGTCCGGAACTTAACAATATCAAATCAACATTGTGATAATTGTAATATATCAGTGTCACCGGATCGTTATCAAGGTAACGCTTCTTATATCCATAACTGCCCC
>JAIRQX010000113.1 GCA_031256375.1 Deferribacteraceae bacterium | reverse complement strand
TGGGCGGTATAGGAAGCATTCCTGGCGCAATGGTAGGCGGTCTCCTGTTGGGAGTAGCGGAGGTATTAAGCGTAGCTTTTATCTCACCGTCATTCAGAGACGCTATAGCTTTCGCTATACTTATTTTAATCCTCATCGTTAAACCCACAGGGCTTTTCGGAATAAAAACCAAAGAAAAGGTTTGACTGTATGGACATTATCTTTAACAACTATGTCCTGCAGATCGTTACCATGTGCTGTATAAATATAATAATTGTGCTTGGTCTTAATCTTGTCTCGGGGATAACAGGGCAGTTATCGCTGGGTCATTCCGCGTTTGTAAGCATAGGCGCGTTTGCCTCCACCCTTTTTATATTAAAGCTGGGGATGCCGTTTTGGCTGGCGCTGCCTGCGGGCGCGCTTGTATCAGCTATATCCGGTTTTGTATTGGGCGTGCCGATACTGCGCCTAAGAGGGGATTACCTTGCCATAGTTACGCTGGGATTCTGCGAAATAATAAGGGTGCTTTTCCTTAATCTTAGAATTACTCGCGGCGCGCTTGGTATAAGCGGCATCCCTCACTATACCACGCCGGGTATTGCTGTAACGCTGACTATTATAGCAATTATAATGATGTATAACATAGAAAATTCCCGTTTTGGGCTGGCTCTGCGCAGTATTCGCGAGGATGAAATAGCTTCCGAGCTGATGGGGATTAACATAACTAGATATAAGATAATTGCGTTTGCGACAGGTTCACTATTCGCAGGGGTTGGAGGCGCGCTGTACGCTTGTCAGATTACATATATAAGCCCTGGGGATTTTGGGTTTATGCGTTCATTTGAAGAGCTGTGTATGCTTGTTCTCGGAGGAATGGGCAGTATTGCCGGGGTAATAGCGGGCGCCGTTATACTCACAAGCATTCCGGAAGTTTTGCGCTTTGCTTCTGAATACCGCATGATTATGTACGGCATAGCGCTCATTATGATAATGGTTTTCCGGCCGCAGGGATTGTTCGGCAAGATCAAAGTTAATATGTAGGAGCGGCGGGATGGCAGTGCTGGAGCTTACAAACCTTTCTATACACTTTGGCGGTCTTAAAGCAGTGGATGATGTCACCCTTGCAGTTGAAAAGAAGGAAATATTCAGCATTATCGGTCCAAACGGGGCCGGAAAAACCACTGTGTTTAACCTCATAACTGGGATATATCAGCCGACTGCCGGCGCCGTTATACTGGACGGCGCCGATCTTGCAGGGAAAAAACCTTATGAACGAACCCGTTTTGGGATAGCGCGTACATTTCAGAATATACGGCTGTTTAAACAGCTTACGGTCACTGAAAACCTTATACTTGCCATGCATCCGCTGAGAAATATATCTTTGCTGGCATCGCTTCTGCGTTTTCCTCAATTTTTCAGGGAACGCAGAGATGTAACCAAAAAAGCGGAAAGTTACCTTGAATATGTAAATCTTCTCTCAGCCAAAAACGAGCGTGCGGAAAATCTGCCTTACGGTAAACAGCGCGAACTTGAGATCGTCCGCGCCATAGCCACTGACGCAAAACTGCTCCTTCTGGATGAACCGGCTGCCGGCATGAACCCGCAGGAAACAATTCAACTGATGTATTTCATTAAAAAAATCCGCAACGATATGAATAAAACAATCCTCCTGATAGAACATGATATGACGCTGGTTATGGGTATTTCCGACAGGGTAGCTGTACTTGACTACGGCAGAAAGATCACTGAAGGGCTGCCCGATGAAGTGCGCAATGACCAGAAAGTTATAGACGCTTATCTGGGGAAAGAGGTTACGTATGTTAAAGATTATTGACGTTGAAACAAAATACGGCAATATTCTTGCGCTGAAAGGGATTTCGCTTGAAGTCCGCAGCGGAGAGATAGTAACCATAATAGGCGCAAACGGAGCGGGCAAAACCACCACAATAAATACTATCTCCGGTTTAGTACGCGCAACAAAAGGGAAGGTATTCTTTGAAGATACCGATATAACAAACCTTCCTACAGATAAAATAGTCGGGCTAGGGGTTGTGCAGGCGCCGGAAGGAAGACAGATATTCCCGCAGCTTACCGTACACGAAAACCTCATGCTGGGGGCATATCTGCGTAAAGACAAGGCGGAGATAAAAAAGAGCGTGGATAGTATTCACGCGCTTTTTCCAAGGCTTTATGAGCGCAGAAAACAGATGGGGGGAACCCTTTCCGGCGGGGAACAGCAGATGCTGTCAATAGGCAGGGCTCTTATGAGCACACCTAAACTGCTTCTGCTTGACGAACCTTCCCTCGGGCTTTCGCCGATATTTGTACAGCATATATTTGAAGTAATAAAAGAGATCAACAACCGCGGAACTACTATCCTTCTGGTGGAACAAAATGCCAATATCGCCCTTTCAATAGCCAACAGAGGGTATGTGATGGAAACAGGCTATGTGACGGGCGAAGATGACGCCAAAGTTTTATTGACAAAAGAAAGCGTCCGTTCCGCATATCTGGGACACGGAGGATAACAGATTCACATGATTGGGTAATAGTTGAAATAGCTTTACATAGTCGGTATAGTAAAAAATCTTTAAGAGGCATTGTGATTAATAGATTTTGTGTTTGTCTGGGCGTTATATTTGTTTCAACATTTTTCTTTATTCATACATCTGTAGCTGAATTTGATTGCGGCTCTGTGAACATAGAGACAGGTAAACTCATGGTTAGGAAGTGCGCTGGTACGGAGTGTGCGGTAATAGGCAAACTGGACAATGGAACTCCGGTTTGTCCTACACAAATAAAAGGGGACTGGGTTGAATTTCAATATAACAAAAGCAAAGGCTATGTATCTACTTCATTTTTAAAAGCGTGTCCCAATAAAAAAATCGGTTCACCACAAACAGTGGAAGCTACATTTTTGGAACTTCATGAAGGAAATTTTTACAATGCTACTTTTCGTTTAGCTGGTGGCACGGAAATAACTGTAATACATGAGGATATTATAGAGGTACTGAAAGAAGTAAAAAAAGGCGATAAAGTATCTATAAAATATCAGGTGGAACAGTATTTCTTTAATAGGTCGGAGTGTAGAAGCGACAATATTTTGCAATCTGTGAAAATATTGCCCGGAAAATAATGAATTTTGAACATAATAGCAGTTCCACTCATCTTTGCGAGCAAAGCGAAGCAATCCAGTTAGAGCTTTTACCTGCATGGATTGCCGCGCTTCATAAAAACATTCCGCTCGCAAAGACGGTTGATGTAAAGGAACTGCTATATTTGACACAAAATTATATAACGGTTTTTACGAATGCCGCAATCTTTTCCGCTAAATCCATAGGTACCTTCGTTTCCGCGCGTATCATCTCCGGTGTGAGTTCATTGCGGCTGTAAAGATCAGGCATAGCCTGTAAAATAGCTTTGGCGCGTTTTTCTCCCACCCCTTTTATTGTCAGCAGCGGGGATATATGCCTTTTCTTTAATGATAAAGCGCGTGAATATTTTATCGCAAATCTATGCGCTTCATCGCGCATTTTTTGCATAAAAAGCAGCGCCGGATCGTTTTTTCTGAATTTAAGCGGGTTTTTCCTGCCATATTCATGTATTTCCTCAATACTTTCAGGTGTTTCATGTTTAATATTGCGCAAGGAACGGCTTTTGCTGATAGACAGGCAGGCGGAATCCGATCCGGCGCTCCTTAAAGCAGACACTGCCGCGTTAAGCTGAGATACGCCGCCGTCAATAATGTAGAGATCAGATGCTGATTCGCTCCCATCGCTGACATTTGTCATTTTACGGGACATAAGCTCTTTTATAGCTTGCACATCGTTGTTTCCCGCTGATTTTATCTTATATTTGCGGTACTCCTTCTTAATAAAGATACCATCTTCACTGACAACAGACACCCCTACAGTGTTATCGCCGCCCAAATGAGAAATATCAATACATTCAACCCTGTAAATACTGTTTTTGTCCGCTATCTTTACCAGCCTTGGGAAAAGGTCTTTATTTGCCGCGGCTTTTAACAGGTATTCCTCTGTGGCGTGTTCTGCATTGCTTGCCGCAAGCGCTATAAGGTCCGCATAACCCCGTTTGCGTACAGTAACTTTTTTGCCTGCCATTGAGGATACGGCCTCCGCAATAGCGTCAGAAACCTCATCCCCCTCAGCGACTATCAGTTCCGGAAACTGACGGACGTTGGAATAAAACTGCATAATAAACCTTTCCAATAAATCGTTTTCATCAGGGGAAAAAAAGTGTGTTTTAACGCCGATAAGCCTCCCTCCGCGCACAAAAAGCGAAGTAACGCCTGTTGCCCCCCGTAATTCATGCCTGTAAAACAGATCGAGGTTCCGTTCATCGCCGGTTTTTACTGCTCTTTGTCTGGCAAATAATGTATCTATTGCCGCCAGTCTGTCCCTGTAAAAAGCGGCGTATTCATAGAGCATATTGACCGCATACCACTCCATACGCTCTTTAAGTTGCTTCTGAACCTCTTCGGTGTCGCCGCTGAAGAACTTTTTTACCTCACCGGTAAATTTATCATACTCATCTTTGGTTATAAATTTTTCACACGGACCGGGGCATTTGTGTATCTGATATTTCAGGCAAATCTTCCCCTTGTTAAACTCCTGCATGGAACATGTACGCAAAGGGAAGGCGTCTTTTAAGAATTCAAGTATAACCTTCAATTCTCCCGCGTTGACAAAAGGTCCAAAATATAAAGATTTCGGATCGTCCGTCTGATGTGTATAGATCAGCCGGGGATACTCTTCGTTGGTCAGTTTTACGTAAGGGTAGCCCTTTGAGTCTTTCAGAAGGACATTATACTTAGGCTGTTCTGTTTTTATAAGATTGGATTCAAGGAGGAACGCCTCCACTTCGTTTTTGGTGATGATTGTGCGCAATCCCTGCGCGGCAGTTAGCATTTTTTCCGTTTTAAGACTTTTCTTCTGGGCGTTGAAATATGACGCTAGTCGCTGCCGCAAAGATTTAGCCTTTCCCACATAAAGAATACGTTCATTTTTGCCCAGAAAAAGGTAAATGCCCGGAGATGCGGAGATGTCGGAAAGGTTTATTTTAAACATTTACTCTTCCAGAAACTCTTCTATTGTGGATATCCTTTGGGTAACGGGTATGTTCAGCATTTTATAAGCGATATGCGTTGCCATTCTACCTCTGGGGGTTTTCTTTACAAAACCTCGCATAATAAGATACGGTTCTATAACGCTTTCTATGGTGTCCTGCTCTTCCGACAAGGTTGCGCACAAGGTATCAAGCCCTACCGGTCCCCCCTCATACTTTTCTATTATAGCTTTAAGATAATCTCTGTCCGAAGAATCAAGCCCTTCACAGTCTATCTCAAGGCGGTTAAGACCATCTTTTACTATAGGTAAATTAATTATACCGTTATTAAATACATCTGCAAAGTCCCGCATACGGCGGAGTATTCTGTGGGCTATACGCGGCGTGCCTCTGCTGGAGCGGGCTATCTCAATAGCGGCGTCCTTTTCTATCTGAATATTTTGTAACTTTGCGGCGCGTTTAATTATAGCGCCGAGGTCTTTTTCATCGTAGTAATCAAGCCGTTCCACTATCCCGAAACGGTCAAGGAAAGGATGTCCTAAAGAGCCTTTGCGGGTAGTCGCTCCGACAAGCGTAAACCGAGGCAAACCTATTTGCACAGTCCGTGCGGCGGGACCCTGACCTATGATTAAATCAAGTTTATAATCCTCCATTGCAGGGTAAAGTTTCTCCTCCACGGTAGGATTCAGGCGGTGTATCTCGTCTATAAAAAGGACATCGCGTTCATTAAGATTGGTAAGTATAGCGGAAAGGGTTCCTGCGTGTTCTACCGTCGGTCCGCTGGTTACCCGTACATTTACTCCGAGTTCATGCGCTATGATATATGCAAGGGTAGTTTTGCCAAGACCGGGGGGACCGAAAAAAAGACAATGGTCGAGGCTTTCATTACGTTTTTTGGCTGCTTGCACATATATGGACAGTTTCTCTATTAGTTTACGCTGACCTGTATAGTCGTTGAATGTTGCGGGTCGCAGCGCGGTGAACTGTTTATCCTCTCCGCGTTCACCTCTGTCAAAAAGTTCGTTCATATTAATATCCTAAATTATGGCTGTAAACCTGCCAATCTTGAAAGTGATTTTTTTAAAAGCGTTTGAAAATCGTTGCTATCGCTCTCAGACGCTACGGCTTTTTCACTATCTGACAGCTTGTAGCCAAGCCCGCAAAGAGCGCTTATAACATCATCCCTTACTGAGTTTGAACCCGTTTTAACCATCCCGGTAACGGTAAACTCTTTAAGTTTGTCTTTTAGCTCCACTATAATCCGTTCAGCAGTTTTTCGGCCTATTCCCGGTATTCTGCTTAACCGGTTGACATCTTCCGCCGTTATGGCTGTAATAAGCTCGTCTTTACCCACGCTCCCGAGGATAGCTAACGCCATTTTCGGTCCGATCTTACTTACGGTATTCAGTTTTAAAAAAAGCAACTTCTCATCGTTAGTAGTAAACCCGTACAGCGCAACGCCGTCTTCCCTCATTACAAAGTGGGTGAACAGTTCAACGCGTTTGCCCTGTTCAGGCAACTCCGCGTAAGAGTTCATAGAAACAAAAACTTCAAAAGCAATGCTGCCAAGGTCTATTGCAACCTTCCCCCCCTCTTTGCTTATTATATTGCCTGATATTTTATAAATCACGGTAAACTCCTGTAAATATTATATGGTGTATATCATGCTCCCGGAAAAATCCAGTGTAAGTTTTACAGCGAATTTACATTAATACTGTTTAAACTCCTCTATTGTATAATCATTTCCCTGATGTTATTCTTCAAGGTCAGATAATAAATAACTGAAAAAAGGACTTAAAGATGTCAAAAGAGTTAGCGCCGAGAGTCAACCCTAAAGACTATGAATCGGCAGTGTATCAGTTTTGGTTGGATAAACGGCTGTTTCATGGGGATGAAAACTCAAAGAAACCCGCGTTTTCTATAGTTATACCGCCTCCGAATATTACAGGCTCACTTCACATGGGGCACGCGCTTAATAACACCATTCAGGACATACTTATACGCTTTTATAAGTTAAAAGGTTACGAAACTATGTGGTTACCGGGAACAGACCATGCCGGGATCGCCACACAGAATGTAGTTGAAAAACGTCTTGCCGCTCAGGGCAAATCCCGTCTTAAAATGGGGCGTGACGCATTCATTGAGGAGGTATGGAAATGGAAAAAAGAGTCCGGCGGCGCAATAATAAATCAGCTTAAAGCGCTGGGTTCCGCCTGTGACTGGGAGCGGGAACGGTTTACGATGGACGAGGGACTCGCCGGCGCGGTACGTAAAGAGTTTGTTACGCTTTATAACGAAGGACTTATTTATCGGGCGAATTATATGGTTAATTGGTGCGTACATTGCCGCACTGCTCTTTCGGACCTCGAAGTGGAATTTGAGGATAAACAGGATTTTCTTTATAATATGCGTTATCCGCTTTCAGATGGTTCCGGCGCTTTGGAAATAGCGACAACCCGTCCTGAAACTTATCTTGGAGATGCCGCAGTGGCAGTACACCCTGAAGATAAACGTTATGCCCATCTGATCGGCAAAACAGTCACCCTTCCGGTTATTAACAGGGAGATACCTGTTATTGCTGATAAATATGTGGAACGGGAGTTCGGTACCGGATGTTTAAAAGTTACCCCCGCGCATGATCCGAACGATTTTGAGATAGGTAAACGTCATAATCTTCAGGAGATATCATGTGTAGATGAATCAGGTCTGATAACTGTCGGCGAATTTAAAGGGCTGGACAGGTTTACCGCGCGTATGCGGATAATAAATTGTTTCAAAGAGCTGGGGTTGATGGGGGCTGAAGAACCTCTCACCCACAGTGTGGGGCATTGCTATCGCTGCCGCAACGTTGTGGAGCCGATGATATCGCTGCAATGGTTCGTTAGGGTAAAACCTCTGGCGGATGCGGCGATAAAAGCTGTAAAGGACGGAAGAACAAAGATCGTTCCAAAAATGTGGGAAAACAGTTATTTGGAGTGGATGTTTAATATCCGCGACTGGTGCATATCCCGTCAGATATGGTGGGGGCATAGGATCCCCGCGTGGCATTGCAAATCGTGCGGCAATACAACGGTTTCTGACACTGATATATTCGTATGTCCGGATTGTAAAAGCGCAAATATTGAGCAGGAAACCGATGTTCTTGATACATGGTTCTCTTCTGCGCTATGGCCGTTTTCAACAATGGGCTGGCCGGAAAAAACACCCTTGCTTGAAAAGTTTTACCCTACAAACGCGCTCGTAACCGCATTTGATATACTTTTCTTCTGGGTTGCGCGGATGATGATGATGGGGTTGAAATTTATGGGCGAAACGCCATTTCGTCACGCCTATATTCATGCGCTTATACGGGATCAGCATGGTCAGAAGATGAGCAAAACAAAAGGAAATGTCATAGACCCTCTTATAATGATAGATAAATACGGCGCTGACGCTTTCCGTTTTACCCTGACCGCTTTAGCCGCTCAGGGTAGGGATATAAGGCTAAGCGAAGAACGTATTGAGGGGTCCCGTAACTTTGTAAATAAAATATGGAACGCCAGCCGTTTTCTGTTAATGAATATGGAGGAAACTGTTCCGCAAATTAACGAATCGGAGCTTAAGGATGAAGATAAGTGGATTTTAACCAAACTTTCGGCAATGTTAATAAACTTGGAAAAAGCTATAGAAGGGTATGAATTTAACACTGTCGCGTCTGAGCTTTACCATTTTTTCTGGATGCTGTTTTGCGACTGGTATGTGGAGCTTATTAAAGACCGGATATTTAAAGATGACGGAAAAGACGCCGCTATAGCGACGGCAGGTTATGTACTTGAACAATCGCTTGTGGCAATGCACCCAACCATGCCGTTTGTTACTGAGCATATCTGGCAGCGCCTCACCGGTAAAGAAAGCATTATGAAGACCTCTTTTCCTGAGGCGAAATGGGAATTTTCTACAGAAACAAAAGTAATAGATAGTACAATTGATTTAATAAGCCTTATCCGTAATATACGGGGTGAATATAACGTTAATCCCGGACAGATTCTGCCCGTTTATCTTACAACCGACGATGACGACATAATAAAGATGACTGGGGAAAAGCTTTCTATTATACGCCGCATGGCAAAGGTGTCTGACATAATTGTAACTGACGCGGCTCCGGATGACGCCGCATCGCAGGCATCCGCCTTGTATGCGGTATATATACCGCTGTCCGGACTTGTCAACGCAGAGGCGGAACTTGCAAAACTTAAAAAAGAGCTTGCAGTACTGGAAAAAGATTATAATATCTATAGCGGGAAATTAAATAATGAAAGGTATCTTGCCAAAGCCGCGCCGGAAATAATCGCTAAAGACCGCGCTAAAGCATCTGGTATTGAAAAACAGATGGAGAAAGTAAGGGAAGCGATTGGAAATTTGGGAAAATATTGACATCCTTGGATTTTGTAAAACGTATTGTTTATATTTATCTTGTGGCAAAATGAATCTACTGCGTAAATAGGTATATTCTGTATGATAGAAAAAAATAGAATTTATTTTCGAGATTGTGTATTAGGCATAAAAAAATTACCAGACAGTAGTATCGATATAATTATTGTTGATCCGCCGTATAATATAGGAAAAGATTTTGGGAATGATTCTGATAAACGCAATATTCGGAATTATATAGAATGGGTACAATCATGGTTGTCCGAGTGTCAAAGAGTTCTAAAATTAACAGGCACAATGTTTATTTATGGTTTTGATGAAATTCTTGCGCATATTTCAGTTTTATTGCCTATTGAACAACAACGCTGGCTTATTTGGCATTATACAAACAAAAATATTCCGTCATTAAATTTTTGGCAAAGAAGCCACGAATCTATTATTTGCTATTGGCGAGACAAACCCATTTTTAATCGTGATGCCGTGCGTGAACCTTATACTGTTGAGTTTTTAAATGGTAGCGCAGGTCGAAGACGTCCCGCCGGCAACGGGCGTTTTGCTGCAAATGGAGGTAAAGAAACTATATATCAAGCAAATGAAAACGGCGCATTGCCAAGAGATGTGATTTCACAATCAACATTAGCTGGCGGGGCGGCGTTAAAAGAGCGGATAATATATTGCAAAGATTGTGAACGTATTGTTGAACCAGCAAAACGAAAAAAACATGATGGACATGAGTTAATAATTCATCCAACCCAAAAACCTTTGGAATTAACAAATAAACTTATAAATTCTTGCAAGCCATTCGGTGACTATAATGTTTTAATTCCTTTTTGTGGTAGTGGCTCGGAATGTATATCAGTTATAAATAATGTTGGAAATTATATTGCTTATGAGATAAATTCTGATTATGTTTTGCTTGCGGAAAAAAACATAAAATATTTTAAGAAGAAAAACAACCATACTTTTTGGGAGGAATTTAGTGCAGGATTTATTGAATAAAGGTAATTTCAAGAAAATTGATGAAGTATTTTTATCAAATAGTATGGATGTTTTTCAACAGATTACAAAAATCCAAATTGAGTA
The DNA here is from genome assembly GCA_031256375.1 of Deferribacteraceae bacterium. Classification (GTDB taxonomy): domain Bacteria; phylum Chrysiogenota; class Deferribacteres; order Deferribacterales; family JAISNW01; genus JAIRQX01. The sequence continues at coordinate 6,150 of JAIRQX010000113.1, read as the reverse complement.
TAAAAAACTTGATACAGATACTTTAGAGTCAATTTTAAATTTTAAAAATTCCAAGTGAAATATATAATTTCCGAACGCCATTATATAGATGTGCTCCTTCCTGTGGCTACCGAGGGGGTTTATACATACAGATCAGAAGAGAATGTCGCGATTGGGCGTCGCGTACTTGTGCCGCTGGGCAAACGTAACGTCATGGGTATCTCTCTAGGTGCGGTTGACAAACCCGATTTTGAATGCAGAGATATTCTCTCCGCGCCGGATTCTTTACCTATATTTCCTGTAATATGGATAGATTTCATTAAAAAGCTTGCAAATTACTATATAACATCTTTAGGACAGACGTTTCACGGAGTAATATCAAGTAAGGTCATCGCTTCAGAGCCGCCTGAAGATGAGTTTAATCGGGAAACTTTTCCATTAATACCTTTAGAATTAACGGAGGAACAGAGGTTTATAACAGAAAAAATCCCGCTTACAGGCTTTTCGGTACATCTTATTCAGGGGATAACCGGAAGCGGGAAAACTGAAATCTATCTGGATTTGATAAAAAAGGTAGTTGCACAGGGCAAACAGATAATGTATCTGGTTCCAGAAATAGCGCTTACACCGCAGCTTATAGACAGAATAAAGAACCGTCTTGGTTACTTGCCCGCCATTTATCACAGCAAACTTACAGATAATAAACGCAACGACTCTTTCTGGAGGTTTGTAAACGGTGAACAGCCTGTGCTTCTCGGCGCACGCAGCGCGCTTTTTGTGCCGTCATCCAAACTGGGTCTGATAATAATAGACGAGGAACACGAAAACACCTTTAAACAAGAGGAATCACCATCTTATCATTTGCGTGATATGGCGGTGTTGTACTCCCGTATGAACAATATCCCTGTAATACTAGGAAGCGCCACCCCGCAATCGGAATCAATAGCCAACGCCAAAGCGGGCAAATATAATCTTCACTTTCTTAAAACCCGACCGGGAAGTTCGGAACTTCCCGCTATTGAACTGGTAGATATAAAAAAATCCTCCCTTGTTGGAGGAATTATGACTGAGTATATGTACGATGAAGTTGCTCGTACTGTGAGTAAAGGGAACCAAGCTATACTGTTTCTGAATAGGAAAGGTTATGCCACGTCACTGTTTTGCCGTGATTGTGGTGCGCTGCAGCAGTGCGCAAACTGCTCTGTGGCTCTGACTATGTACAAAAACAGCGGCAGATGCGTTTGCCATTATTGCGGTACAGAGTATAAAAATCTTAAATGTACTGAATGCGGAAGCGAAGAGATTGTTGACGCCGGATTCGGTACGGAGCGGGTTGAAGAGCTTATTGAACAGATGTTTCCCGGCAAGAGCCTCAGGTTAGATACTGATAAGATCAAGACTTTTAAACAAATGAATTTGTTGCTGGAAGATTTCCGTAAAAAAAAGGCGCAGATACTGATAGGCACACAGCTAATAGCAAAAGGGCTGCATTTCCCCGATGTCACATATGTGGGGATACTTGGTATTGATAATATATTGGCTATTCCTGATTTCAGGGCTGTAGAAAAAGTTTATCAGCTTATAATGCAGGTATCAGGTCGCGCCGGAAGAGGGGAGAGTAAAGGGAAAGTGCAGATACAGACATTCATGCCGGATAACCCCGTTTTCCGGTATATTAAAGAGGAACCTGAAAAGTTTTATGAATATGAGCTTTCCCGCAGACAACAATTTGAGTATCCTCCGTATGTAAGAATGGGCAGACTGATTTTCTCTTATTCCAAAGAACCGGAGTTAAAAACGGTTACGGAAAACGTAATAATCAGACTGAAAAATGAGTATCCTGAAGCGGTGTTTTATGGTCCTGCCAAGGCAGTGATCTATAAGATCAAAAATAGATACCGTCTATCAGTTATAATAAAATGTAAAACCAATAAATATCTGGATGAACTGCTGTATCAATCTGGAAATCTTTTCGGCAAGTTTAAAACCGGCACAATGACAATGAAAATTGACAAAGATCCTTACTTTTTTATGTAATACCGACTTGCAATTTTAATAAATACTACAATAACAGTATCGCCGCGCCCGAGATTATTTATCTTTTTGAACCAAGAGAATGATATATAAAACCTTTTCCCACAGCTTCTTCCCTGTTTAAGATATTACGTAAATCCATTATGACAGGGGTTTTTATCACTTTACTCACCTCTTCAAACGGAAATTTTTTAAAATCCTGCCATTCTGTAAGAATAACACAAATATCTGCGTCCTTACAGGCATCTACTATGCTGTCGGCATAATAAACTGTGTCTTTTAAAATAGGTTCGGCGTTTTTTATCCCTTTAGGATCATAAACTTTTACAGACAATCCGTTTTTTAATATCTCCTGAACAATCTCCATTGCTGGAGATTCTCTTACATCGTCTGTACCTTCTTTAAATGTCAGCCCCAATATTGCAATAACCGGGTTATAAATATGAGCAACCGCATTTGTTATCCTTTCCGACATCTTTTTTTTGCGCAAATGATTATGCTTGACGGCAGTTTCAATGATATTTAATTTAACCCCGTAGTTGTTTGCCATAGTTACCATCGCTATGGTGTCTTTTGGAAAACATGAACCTCCGTAACCGGGTCCCGGTTGTAAAAACTTCATCCCTATTCTTGAGTCAAACCCCATGCCTCTGGCGACTTCGTTAATATCTGCCCCTGATTTTTCACAAAAATCAGCCATTTCGTTGATATAATGCACTTTAACGGCTAAAAATGAGTTGGCGGCATATTTGATAGCTTCGGACGATTTTCTGGAAACAAAAAGAAATCTGTTTTTACATTCAAAAGGTTCGTAAAGTTTTGCTATTAAAGCTTTTGCTCTTTCAGATTCAGTTCCGATCACAATTCTGTCAGGATTAAAAAAATCTTCCACAGCAAAACCTTCCCGTAGAAATTCAGGCAGGGACACAACATCAAAATCAGCTTTGGGGTTACCTTTTAATATAATATCCTCAATATCATCGCATATTCCGACCGGAACTGTGGATTTTACTGCGACAACGGTATAATCTGTCAGATATTGCGCCAATTCACCCGCTGCCGCGTAAATGTATTTCATGTCTGACTCTTTTGTGACAGGGTGAGTCGGAGTGCCGACGGCAATAATAACAATATCTGCGCCGGTAACCCCATCCTTCATTTTAGTTGTGAATTTAAGTCTGCCATTCGCTCTGTTTTTATGGAAAAGTTCCTCTAATCCGGTTTCATAAAGAGTTATTTTGCCGTTATTAAGTTCTTCTATCTTCTTTACAATTTGATCAATACAGACCACATTGTTCCCCAATTCTGCAAAGCCCACCCCTGTGGGAAGTCCCACATACCCTGTACCAATAATAGCTATTTTCATTTATTTTCCCTGATATTTTTAATTTCAGGCAGTGTTAACGATATCTATTTGTGAATTATATCAAGGCTAAAAACACAAAGCAACAATTAAACCGACGGATACGCATAAACTTTGAAAATTATCAAGGTTCAAAATATTTTTTATTTATTTTTGCGTCTGTTATTGATCCAGCTGTAAAAAAATCAGGAGCAAGTCCGACAATAGGAGGAAAAGCTAAACCGTCCTCTGGTAAGCTGGGTATAGAAGCGTTAATGGCTTTAGATGATGAGGCTTTTATGAAGGTTAATAAGAGTCAGTACATTTAGCCGATTTAAGGAGATAAAAATATGGGAGATCCATTTGTAGGATATGGAAATGTAATGCAGTATAAAGCTGGAAGCGTTATAGACCCTTCTAGCATTGATAACGCAACACAGGCGGGACAGAGACAGGATTTTTTCTACATCCGTAAAGCTCTGATTGAAACACGTAAAAAAGAGATATTTACACAGCTTGCTGATTCTGTGTCAATGCCTGCTCATCATGGTAAAACCATTAAAAGAGACGTATATGTGCCTCTGCTGGATGACAGGAATATAAACGATCAGGGGATAGACGCTACTGGACAGATTATACTTAATCAGATTACAATTTTTATGCGTAATCCTGATGGAATGGTATTTCGTGCGGTAGGCGGAGGAGTTAATGCAGCAGACGCTTTGTTAGCCGCTGAAAACTCCGCAATGAATATATTCCGTAATATACCGCTCTCTGCCGCTAATGGTATGGGGGTTGACTGGACTGCCACTAAAACTAACCTTTTAACAAGAGGGTGGATAATCACTGGTGATGATGTTAATAAGGCAGTTCCGGGTTCAGGTAATCTTTATGGTTCATTAAATGATGTCGGAAGAGTCAGAGACAAATTACCTATTCTTGGCGAAAACGGCGGAAGAGCAAACCGTGTAGGCTTCAGCCGTTATACCCTTGAAAGTACAATGAATGAGTTCGGATTCTTTTATGAATACACTGAAGACAGTTACCTGTTTGATTCTGACGATAAACTTCGTGAACATATCGCAAGAGAAGCGCTTAACGGAGCGCATGATATAACAGAAGACGCTTTGCAGCTGGATATACTTAATTCCGCAGGAGTAGCGCTGTATGGCGGAAATGCTATGTCAATGGCTGGATTGCACGGTAACAATGATAAAGACCATCCCACTGATCCGGCGTGTGTTCTTACCTATGATTTACTCAGACGTCTGGATACTATTCTGAACAATAATAACACTCCAATGGATACTGATATTATTACAGGGTCTAAAAATACCAATACTGTAACCATAGCCGGAGCAAGATACGCTTACATAGGATCGGAATTAAAATCCACTCTGCTTAAGATGAAAGACTACCACGGAGAGAAAGCGTTTAAACCTGTACAGCAATACGCATATTCAGGTAAAACAGCTATAGGAGAGATAGGATCTATTGATTCATTCAGATTCATTGAAACTCCCAGAATGAAGTATTGGGAAGGAGCGGGATCAGTTGTTACTCCCGGAAGCAATAAAGGTTTCCGTCAGGGTTCTCCTAACGGTTCTTTTGAAGAGCGTTATAATGTATATCCAATGCTGGTTGTTGGGAACAAATCGTTTTCCACGATAGGTTTTCAGACAGACGGCAAACAGTTTAAATTTGATATTATCAATAAATCTCCGTCCAGAGATACAGCCAGTATGATTGAACCTTTCGGTAAAAAGGGATTCTGGTCTATTAGATGGAGATACGGTTTTATTTGTTACCGTCCTGAACGGATAGGCGTTATCAAAGTCGTAGCTGAAATGTAAAAGGAGGAAACTGCCATGATAGAAGAGGGAATGAACTTAAAGATGCTTGAAATAGCAAAAGAAAACATAAGTGTATGTGAAAAGATTGAAAAAGCGTTTGCTCTGAAACCTGTGCAATTCTGGCTTATGACGCCTATGTCCACAGCGGTATGGTGGATTGAGAACAGATTGAAAATGCACAACGCTGAAGCAAAGAATTTTATACGCCAGACATACAGAAAAATGTTTGAAACAGCGGGTATGCCAATACACAGCAACTCACCGGCAGCAGGTACATACTGGTAAAATTTTGGGGAGCTTAGTCTCCCCTTCAGGAGTTTATATGAGTGAAAGATCGCCAGAATTAGAATTATTATGGAATAAAGCTAAAACCTTTGGGATAGCTGACAGCATACACCCAAATACAGGAATAGCTAAATTGCAAAAAGCCACTGAAGAAAAAGAAGCGGAATGGAATGCAATAAATGGTATCACTAAACCCTCTCCAGATTCACCAGAATCATCACAGATGACAAATTCATCCCAAGATAATATCAAAACACCTGAAGAAGATAAAACCTCCAATTTGGTTATTTCAAGAGATATTACGCCTGAACAGCAAAAATATTTTAATAATAAAGAAATGGCAAGAAATATACGCTGTGTAGTTGTATGCAATAATCCCGCTAAAAGCAGTTTAGCCGGAGATTTACATGCAGCGGGAAATTCTGCCGCTTATATACAAAAATATATACAGTATAACGTTCCTACGCATATTCCTTTGATTATATACAATTCTCTTAAAGAGAAAAAATATATGAAAGTTATCAAAAGAAAACAGCAATCTCCCTATGGTGTGATTGATATGAGTCAGTGTATTGAACTGCCTGAATTTACTATACAGGATTTACCTGATCTTACGTTTGAAGAGTTTAATGGCATCAAACAAAGACAGTTAGCGCA
>JAIRQX010000009.1 GCA_031256375.1 Deferribacteraceae bacterium | reverse complement strand
CTACGCGAGATGGTGAATTGTTGCCTGAAGTGAGCAAAGAAAAAACACAAATATGTTGATTATTTATGAAAATAAAGCATTTAGCGCTTGACAAAAGGACTCATAAGAAACGGGCGTGGGGTGTGCACTCGTAAGGAATAAACGATTAATGGAGAAAATGAACATTTTAGATATTTTATGCTTGACAAAAGGGCACATAAGAACTGCTATAGTAATCAGAATCCCATCCCCACATAACCCTCAATCTTATCCATAAATGAGTATTTATCGGTAAAAGGCTGGTAGTATTTATACTTTAATCCCGCGAACATAGATTTCCGGAAAAATACATTAATCCCTGTTTCAACATTGGCGTTGAAAAACGAGTTTTCATACTGATTATCGCCTATCTGTACATCAATCATTATATAAGAAACGCCTGCGGCGGCATACGCTTCAAACGGATTTACCGGATATCTAGCAATCCCTTTCAGACAGAGATCGGTTACTTTGATATTATCTTTCCGTCTTTTATATGTATTATTGCTGTTTGAATTCTCATTTTTGGAAAATTCCACCCCAACGCCGATGTATGGGAAATCATTGTAGTATTTGCTGAACTCCAGACCGCCTCCCGATGCCCTGTCCACGTCCCGCTGATCAACCACAGACACAAGCCCTACTTTAACCGAAAAAAAGTTATAACCGTATTTGCTGAATTTGGTTTCATAGACTATCCTGTCTTTTGTGTCCTGAATCTGTTTGTTTAACTCTTTATCAGGGTAGTCCAACACCAAAATTTTCATTTGCTCCAAAACATTTCGCGTTACCTTGACTGTAACCGTAGAGGCGGTGTCTGTAGTAACATTAGCTATAATAAAAGAATTCGGATACATTGAATCAATTTCTGTGAAATATGTACCGGCTACTTTATAATTTTCACTGTGTACAATTGTTCCGTCTTCCGTTTTAAAATTAATTTTGGCAGCCTTGATATTATTTAATGCCCGGAATTTATAAAACAGTTCATGTACCCCTTTAAACATCTCTTTGTCAAAAGTATAAGATTTTGATGAATTATCAATCATCAGAACTACGGTATCCGATGGAAGGCGTTTTGTTTTATCCCATTCCTGAATGTCAGCGCCCACTTCGGCGAATAATCTGCCGAACTTCCCGATAACAGACGCGTATCGTATCTTATTAATGCTTGGGTTGGTCGTTATATCAAATTGATAAAGATCAAGATTATCATAAGGTTTCCTATGCCCGCTGTCTATCATAAGATAATTACGCGTCATCAGAAGTTCGTTAAAATATTCTTCCCCTTTTTTTTCCAGAAGCTCTATTCCGCTCTTCAATCTGCTGGCTTGGCTGTCAAATTTAGCAAGTATAGATGTGCCGTCAAATTCTGTTTTGATTACTTTTCCTGTTTCATCCGTCTTTGTTTTTGTGTACAAAACAAGTTCATCGTTAAGGGTTTTTGTCCGTATCACAGCTTCTATTGTGATACTTTCCCCGTCATAGTCCGAAATTACACTGTACCGTTCTATATACCCTTCCGAGTGTGAAATAATTTTATCATCAATCAGTTCACCGTTTGCTATATAAACATCCGCGGATATAAAAGCGCCCACAACCGACTGCACCGCATAAGCGTAAGCGTCCTTTAACGCTTCCCGCCTTGTTTTGCCGTACCCCGTAACCCTCTGCGCTATACCATCCTGCGCCACAGCGGTCTGAGTAAAGAAGATTACAACCGTCATAAATAAAAACAGCTTCTTTATATATTCCATTGCCTATCTCATGGCTCCGTCTGCCAATATAGAATCGGGTATCCGCCCGCGGCGGGCATCTTCCACGGACTGTTGTCGTTATTGCCGAAACTCCAGCCAAGCCCGCCCAAACCGTCACCGTTTATGGGGGCGGAGTATGTGTTAAATGTCTTTAACTGTGCATCTGTTTTAACCGTAACTTTATACCAAAACTCATTTGACTTTGGCGGAACCGGCATAGTGTTTAACGCAAAATTATTAGATATTTCAGGTACAAAGACGGTATGACCTACTATGCGCCCATAATTTGAAGTGATTATTGGTGGATTTATAGCTACACAGTTTTTTACCGTTTCCCTATATACTACTTTCCCTACTATACCGCCTGCGTAATTATTGTTAGTAACTGAGGAAGTTGAAGTAATATTTCCTGTGCTGTAACAGTTGGTTATTTCGCTTACAGAACGATATGGAAATTCAGCCGCTGATATCGCCCCCGCTATACCGCCTGCGTAAGCATAGCTTGCGGAACCTGCAGAAGAAGTAATATTGACTGTGCTGTAACAGTTTGTTACTGTGCCGTTGTTTACATATCCCGCTATACCGCCAGCGTAGGAATCAGAAGATACTGAAACGGAAGAAAGATTACCCGCGCTGTAACAGTTTGTTATTGTGCCGTTATTTACATATCCCGCTATACCTCCGGCGTATTGCACGCCGTTAATATCAGCGTTTTCCAGACCAAGGTTTATTACCGTAGCGTTATCAATATAACCGAACAAACCTGAATACATTGCCGCGCCGGTAACTCTTAAGTTTCTTATTACATGTCCGTCGCCGTTTAATTTCCCTTTAAAATACGCGCCGGGTGAACCTAACGGAACCCAATTTCCCGCGGGCGCTGAAATATCAGCCGTTAATCTGTAATTTCCCGAAAGATTATTTCTGATATTGTCAAGTCCGGTAAAGTTAGTGATAGCAATCACACTTGCCGCGTAAAAATCTACGCTGCCGTTAACCGTATACTTGCCGTATAAAAATTTTCCCTCACCTTTTATCTGCCAGTCACAATCAAAACCCGTTTCTGAACTGTCAGGTAAATCAATTATTGTTCCGTTCGGAACTCTTAGGGTTAAAGCGCTTAAAAGTTGTTTTGCGTCATCAAAAAATCTTATATCGCAGTACCCTGACCATTGAGCGTAAAAAGTAGTATTATCATTAACAACGTATTCCCCTTTCAAAGGTTCAACTGTATTGTTCAACAGCCAGCCGTTAAAATAGTAATCCGCTCTCTCCCTATCCGGCAGGGTAATCTGTGTATTATTATAAACTGTCAGCTTATCAACAATCTGTCCTCTATCATAAAAAGTTACAGTGTACTCAATATCTGACCATTTGGCGTAAAATTCGGTTTCACCCTTAACAGTAAACGACCCTTTTATAGGTGCTCCTGTATTGTTTAACAGCCAGCCGTCAAAATTCATATCTTTTTTTAATCTTTCCGGTAGAGTAAATACCTCATTGTAATCGCGTATCTGAGTCAGTTCATCAATAATATCCCCGTTGTCTTCAAAAAATTTAAGCTTGCATTTAAGAGGCGTCCATTTGGCGCGGAAAATTGTATCATCCGTAACGGTAAACTGCCCCTTTAAAGGTGTTCCCATACCGTTTTGCAGCCAACCGTCAAATTCATATCCGGTTTTTGATATATCGGGCAGGGTAATCTGCGTTCCGCTACTGACCGTTTCTCTAAGCTCAAGGACAAGGTGATTTCCGTCATAGAACGTAACCGTCTTCCCTTCTCCAACCATAAAAGAGCAGGCGGAAAGCAATAAAACAATTATACCCAAAAACATTGAATATATCAGTTTTTTCATCACCAAGCCTCTTTTTTATACCAAATCAGGATTGTAATATGGTATTATAAAATATATCATACTGTAGCATTATTTAATAAATTTTCATAGATAATAAAAAAAAGGAACTCTGTATGGCAATAAAGGTTGCAACCTGTCAAAGATACACTGTAAATGAGATAATCAGTGAGTTAAACCAGCCTGATATCAAGATCGTTCTATATTTCTTCTCCCCTGAATTTGAGACGGATGAAATACAGAAGTCTTTCACAAAAGCCTTTCCTGAGGCAAAATGTATCGGCGCGTCAATGATTGGCGGATGGTCTGCGCAAGGCGCGCTTGAAACGGGTATAACGGCAATGTCTCTCTCCTCAGACGAAGTAGCGGATGTGTATGTATCATTTCAGGAAGGGGTTAAGACCAATCCGGTTAAAGCCGCAAGGGCAGCCATATCCGAGCTGAAAGATAAAACCGCGGGTGAAAATATCAACCCGGACGAATATCTTGGGCTTATATTTTTTGACGGCCTCTGTCTGGGAGAGCTTATAATAAAAGAGTTCTCTCTGGAACAGGAACTTAACATGGCTTTTGTCGGAGGGGCTGCGGCTGACAGGCTTGAATTTAAAAAAACATTAATCTGTTCCGGCGAAAATATTTCAGGCGACGCGCTTGCCGCGGTGATCCTCAAGATGAAGATACCATTCTTCTTTAGCCACTATGTACACTACATTCCCACTGAAACCTCTTTTATTATTACCCGCGTGGAAACTATTAGGAGGATAGCTTGGGAGATAGACGGGGAACCCGCTGCAATATTTTACGCAAAACAGATTGGCGTTGATGATATAACCAAACTGAATGCGGAGATGTTTGCCAAACATCCGTTAGGGTTAAAGATCGGCAACAGTGTATATGTTCGCAGCCCCAACGCGGTGATAGACGGCGCCGGGCTTCAATTTTACTGTTCTATTGAGGCGGGCGCAAGAGTACATCTTCTCAATCAGGGTGATATTATTTCGCACGCTGAGAAAAGTCTTGAAGCCGCGGAACAATTCCTCCCCAGCATACAGGGATGCCTTCTTTTTAACTGCGTCCTGCGTTACCTTGAACTTAAAGAGCTAGATAAGCTGGACGCATTTAACAGTGTATTCAGCAAGTATCCTATGATCGGTTTTAACACTTACGGTGAGGAACTGTTTATCCATCATAACCAAACGCTGACGGCAGTATTTTTTGGCAAGCCGTTAGATGAAGGCGTAGCTGATCCTTACAAAACCAAGAGGCTTTTTCACTACACAAACAGTAAGTTTAAATCGCTTGTATTTGATATTATAAACCGCAGCGAACTTCTGAATATCACTATCTCTTATCTCAAAGGAAGCGTTGACGCGGCATCCGGCAAGACCGGCATAGAAAACTATGAGTTCATTATGAAAAGCATGGAAGCGATGATAAATCAGTCAAATGTATCCAAAGAGGATATAGAGAAAATGCTTGTTGTTTATCAGAACAATGTTGAGAAAACAGGGGAGTATGTGTTCAGCATAGTTGACGAGATAAGGCTTCAGAACCGGAGGCTCTACGAACTAAAAGAGGCGGCGGAGACAGCGAACCTGTCTAAGAGTAACTTTCTTGCCAGTATGAGCCATGAGATACGCACCCCCATGAACGCGATAACCGGTATGGCGGAACTGATGCTTCGCGGAGGGCTGTCAGAAGAAATGCGGGGTTATGCCGGTGACATTAAACAGGCGGCGACAAATCTTATCGCCATCATCAACGATCTGCTGGATTTTTCCAAAATTGAGGCGGGTAAACTGGATATTATCACGGGAAAATACCTTCTGGCATCCCTTGTCAGCGATGCTATAAGCATAATCAGAATGAGGTTAATGGATAAGCCGGTATGTATGTTCACAAACATAGAAGCAAACACCCCCAGCGGTCTGATAGGAGACGAGGTGCGTTTGCGTCAGATACTTCTCAACATTCTTTCCAATGCGGTAAAGTACACAAAACAAGGTCACATAGGACTTTCCATTAAAGAGGAGAAACGGGAAAAGGGGCGCGTGTGGCTGAATATATCCGTGGAGGATACAGGTTACGGCATAAAACCGGAGGATCAGGCAAAACTTTTTGGAGAGTTTATTCAGTTAGACATAAAGAAACACAGAGGGATTGAGGGTACTGGTTTGGGTCTTGCGATCACAAAACGGCTTTGTAATGCAATGGGCGGAGATATCTCCTTCCGGAGCGAATATGGTAAAGGCAGTACCTTTTCGGTTATTATCCCTCAGGGTATTCACGATGAAAAACCGTTCGCTTCAGTGGATAAACCGGAGCGGAAAAAAGTTTTAATTTATGAGCGGCGCTCCGTATATCTCCAGTCAATAAGCTGGTCGCTGGAGAATATGAAAGTCCCATATACCGTGACTGAAAATTTTAACGCTTTTGTTAAAACTCTGTTCGAAGAGGAATGGTTCTACGTGTTTACCGGTTATGATCGCTATGATACTATTGAGCCTGTAATGAACCGTCCTGAAACGCATTTCCCCGGCGGCAAAAAACCGCTTATTGGTTTACTTGTGGAATGGGGAAAGGAATTATACATCCAAAATGTACGTTTTTTGTCAGTTCCGACGCAATCATTATCTATAGCCAACATTCTAAACGGTAAAACGGACAAATCGGATTTTTTTGAAACCCCGGCGGATACCGGGACAGTTCGCTATAACTTCAGTAACGCCCGGGTCCTTGTTGTAGATGATATCCTTACCAATCTGAAGGTAGCCGAAGGTCTCATAACCCCATATCACATAAAGGTGGACAGTTGCCTGAGCGGGAAGGAATCCATAGATCTGGTGAAAGTAAACGACTATGATATTATATTTATGGACCACATGATGCCGGAGATGGACGGCGTTCAGACGGCGGCGGCGATACGCGCGCTGGAGGACGACCGTTTCAAGACCGTTCCTATCATTGCCCTCACAGCCAACGCTGTATCCGGAGTGCGGGAAATGTTTATTGAGAATGGGTTTAATGACTTTCTGGCTAAACCTATAGATATAACCAAATTGGATAACATCCTGACCCGATGGATACGCAAAGAGAAAAGGGCGCAGGAGGGAGTTTCAGAAGGGGCAAAAAAAAGCGGGGCTGACCCTGTTTCCGTTTCTGTTATTCAAGGCGCAGATGTTAAACAGGGCGCTTCCGTTTACCTTCCTCTTTTTAATGAACTTGCCGCGGCGCTTAAACTGCAAAAAACCGCGGATATAGACCACGCGCTGGACGAGCTTAACAAAAAACCGCTGGATTCAAAAATCAAAGAACAGTTAGAGCGGATTTCCGATTATATACTTATGACGGAATTTGAAAGCGCCGAGGAGATTATCGGCGACATAATAAACAATAAGGGAGAATAGTTATGGCTACGCACAAAAATTTACTTAATACGGTTATTTTTGTCATTATTATGACATTTGCCTTTACCGCCTGTAAAAGAACGGACTGGAAACCGGGAACGCCTATGTCAAAGGATAAACTTAAGATAGGGGTTGTCCATATCTCCAACCCGTTTACTGAAAAATCAGGCTATGCCTATACCCATGAAACCGGCATTCAGGAGATGAAAAAGAAGTTAAATCTGGCGGACAATCAGCTCATCTACAAAACAGATATAGACGATGCTGATCCTATACAGGCGGAAAACGCGATGCGGGAGCTTATCGCTCAAAAAGTAAACGTCATTATCGCTACAAGCTGGAAGTATATGGACGTTTGTGAAAAACTGGCGGCAGAATTCCCTTCGGTGATTTTTGCCCACGCCTCCGGTATAAAAAATAACGATACCAATTTTACCAACTACTTTGGCAGGGTATATCAGGCTCGCTATCTTTCCGGCATCGCCGCCGGGGCGCAGACTGAAACCGGCAAAATCGGTTATGTGGCGGCAATGGGGAAAGACAACAGCGAAGTTACCGGAGGAATAAACGCTTTTGCTCTTGGAGTGGAAAAAGTAAATCCCGGCGCGCAAATCTATGTCAAAGTCACTTACAGTTGGTTTGATCCCATTGGTGAAGCCTCGGCTGCAAGAGAGTTAATTGCCGAAGGCTGTGATATTATCGCCCAGCATTGTGATACCCCAACCCCTCAAATAGAAGCGGAAAAGGCGGGGGTGTGGGGGATAGGCTACAACAGCGATATGACTTCCGATGCGCCCGCCGCGGTTCTTACTTCGGTAATATGGCGCTGGGGGGTATATTATACAGCCCTTGCTGAAAGTATTGTGAACGGCACCTTTACCTCCGTTCCATGGTTCGGTTCCCTGAAAGACGGTATTGTGGGGCTGTCTCCGTTTAACAAAAACACCCGCTGGAAAACGGATGTCCTTCTAACAATTAAAGAGGAAAGCGACCGCATCGAATCGGGGGCGCATGATGTATTTTTCGGGGTTATGGAAACCAATGACGGCCGCCGTATCGGCAAGACGGGGAAAAACCTTTCAGATAACGAAATAAGAAGCGGCATTAACTGGTATTACCGTACAGTAACAGAGATGTAATAACAGGGGTTGTATTATGGGGAAAAAAATACACACATACGCATTTTTACACGGTTTGTTATCGCTACTTGTCATAATATCCCTTTTTTGTATCATAGGCTGCAAAAAGGATGTAACATGGAAACTCGGAAAACCTTTCCAAAAAACAAAGATAAAGATAGGCGTTATTTTCTCATCCGGTTCCGGCGATGATTCGCTTTATGATAAAGCTCATTACAACGGGCTAAAAGAGATGCAGAAGAATTTAGGTCTTGCGGATTCACAGATTATTTTAAAATTTGATGTATTTTACGGTGACGCGGCGGCGGCTGAAGGCGCGATGCGGGACTGCATAGCCGAAGGCGCAAATGTTATTATCGCTACAACATGGGGTTATATGGACACTTGCGAAAAACTGGCGGCAGAATTCCCTTCGGTAGTTTTTGCCCACGCCTCCGGCACAAAATATAATAATACCAACTTTACCAATTATTTTGGCAGGGTATATCAGGCGCGTTACCTTTCAGGCATTGTTGCCGGGGCGCAGACCAAAACCGGTAAGATCGGCTATGTTGCGGCAATGGGGAAAGAAAACAGTGAAGTAACCGGTGGGATAAACGCTTTTGCTCTCGGGGCGGAAAAGATAAACCCCGAAGCAAAGATATATGTCAAAGTTACCTACAGTTGGATTGATCCCATTGAGGAAACCTTGGCTGCAAAAGAGTTAATCGCCGCAGGCTGTGATGTTATCGCCCAGCACTGTGATACAACTGTTCCTCAAGTAGAGGCGGAAAAAGCGGGGGTATGGGGGATAGGCTACAACAGCGATACAAGCGCCGGATATTCCTCAACGCTTCTCACTTCTGTTATGTGGCGCTGGGGGGTGTATTACACATCACTCATAAAAAGCATTATAACCGGCTCTTACACCTCCAATCCGTGGTTAGGTTCACTAAAAAACGGTATTGTGGATATCTCCCCGCTGAACAAAGATCTCTTATGGGAAACTGACGCCCTTACTATGCTTGATAATGAACGGGAGCGCATAAAATCGGGGGAATCAGATGTATTCTACGGAGTTATGAAAACTAATGACGGCAGGGTTGTGGGGGAGACAGGGAAAAATATGCCTGATGATCTTATTCTCAGTGGCATTGACTGGTATTACGTAAATGTTATAGAGTTAAAAAATAATGAATAAAAATAAACTGAGTATGGCGCTGCGCCGTAATTACCGCGAACTTATCTTTGTGATTGCGGCTTTTGCGATTATGGCGCTGGCAGCCTACCTTTTTATTGGGCATATTTTGAGGTATCGTCTTTTGGCAGGCGCGGAGGCGATACTTACCTCCGTTGAGGCAAATGCCAAAGCCGGTCTTTCTGAAGCGGAGACAACGCTCCTTAACTCCTGCTATATTTTAGAGGGTATGTTATATCGGAATGCCTCTAAACAGGAGATACTTGATTACCTGATCTTTACCACAGAATGGATGCGCCGCAAGGATCAGGGACTATTCGGATTTTACGGGATATACGGATATATTAACGGGGAATTTTACGATGGTATAGGATTTAGTCCGGATTCCGATTTTATCCCTCAGAAACGTCCGTGGTATCAGACAGCAATACGCAGCGGCAGCTCTGTGGCATATACCGCGCCGTATAAAGACTCGCTCAGCGGACAAACCGTCATTTCCTCAGTCCGCACCATAGATAACGCTGACGGCAGCAAAGCGGGGGTTATTTCAGTTGACATTAATATCGGCTGGCTTGAGCAGTATGTAACTTCCTTTGCACTTGCCGCCGGAGGCTACGGAATGCTCCTGAGTCAGAATATGACGCTTATGTCACATCCGGATAAAAACTTTTTGGGCAGTCAGCTTCAGGAGTTAGGCGGTTCTTACGGAGATATAGCCCGTATTTTGCGAAGCGGTGAAAATGTGTCTGCCCTCAGAATACTGGATTCAGACGGAAAGGATGTCATAGTTTTTTTCAAAAAGATATTTAACGGCTGGTATGTGGGAAGTGTTACCCCCCGTTCACAATTTTACAGGGATCTGTATTTTTCCGCTTTGATTCTGTTTCTTTTAGGTCTCGCCCTTTCACTGCCTCTTTGTTTTATACTTCTGCGTTTTTCTACTAACAGGATGCGCTCTGACGAGGAAAGCAAAGCTAAATCATCATTTCTGGCGCGTATGAGCCATGAGATACGCACCCCCATGAATGCTATTACCGGTATGACTGAACTGCTGCTTCGCGGTGAGCTTCCGGGCAGATCCAAAAACTATGTTATGGATCTAAAACAGGCGTCATCAAACCTTCTTTCAATTATTAACGATCTTCTGGATTTTTCCAAAATAGAGGCGGGGAAAATGGAAATCATTCCCGCCAAATATCTGTTTACATCATTCATAAATGATACCGTAAGCGTTGTAAAAACGTGGCTTATAGACAAATCAGTCAAATTATTCACCAATATTGATTCAAATATCCCGAACAGCCTTACCGGTGATGAAGTGCGTATGAGGCAGATACTGACCAATCTTCTGTCCAATGCGGTAAAGTTCACTGAAAACGGGCATATTACACTGACAATTATTACAGAAAGGCGTGAAAAAGAAAAAATTTGGCTCAGGATAACGGTTGCCGACACAGGATGCGGTATTAATGATGATGATCTGAAAAAACTGTTCGGTGATTTTTTTCAGATAGATATGAATAAGCGCAAGGGGAGTAAAAACACAGGATTGGGGCTTGCTATAGCCAAACGCCTCTGTGTCGCTATGGGCGGGGATATTACCGTGGAAAGCGAATACGGTAAAGGCAGCGCCTTTACAATTCTTATCCCTCAGGTTATAAGTGATGAAAAACCGTTCGCGGCAGTGGACGAACCGGATAAAAAGAGCGTATTGCTTTATGAGGACCGTCCCTTTTATGCTCAGTCGGCGTTATGGTCACTTAAAAGTTTAAAGACGCCCCACGCCGCTGTCAGTGACAATGCGGCGTTTTATGGAGCGCTGTTCAAAAATGAGTGGGCTTTTGTGTTTGCCAGTCCCGGACTTTATGAAAAAATTAGCCCTTTAATGGAGCGCCCTGATAGAGCTTTTTCGGGAGGCAAAAAACCCTCTCTGGTTCTGATGGTGGAACCGGAATTTGAATTATTAATACCGGATGTGCGTTTTTTGTCACTGCCGGCTAACACCCTGTCAATAGCCAATGTTCTCAACGATAAAACAACCGGTATGAATTTTACAAAAGATTCCGGCTGCAGCGGCGCGGTACATATTTCTCTGCCTAATGCGCGGCTTCTGGTGGTGGATGACATTGCCACAAACCTGAAAGTGGCGGAGGGGCTTCTTGCTCCGTATAACGCAGCGGTAGATACCTGCCAGAGCGGTATGAAGGCAATAGAGATGGTAAGAAGCAGACATTATGATCTGGTGTTTATGGATCACATGATGCCCGGAATGGATGGCATTGAAACAACCGCAGCTATCAGAGCGCTGAACGGGAAGCGTTTTAAAGATATGCCGATTATTTCACTCACTGCCAACGCTGTAACTGGGATGCGTGAAATGTTTATATCAAAAGGGTTTAACGATTTCCTGCCAAAACCGATAGATCTTTACAAACTGGACGAAATTTTAATAAAATGGATACCGAAAGGGAAAAGAGGAGGCAAAAAGGTGTCAGAAGCTCCGGAGAAAAAAGTGGCTGTAGCCCCGTCCGCCCCGCCCCTTAAACCGCAAATTCTTTCTATACCAAACGTTAACGCAAAGCAGGGCATAGCCCTGACAGGCGGGACTGTTGACGGTTACCGTATGGTGCTGGCAATATTTCGCAAAGATGTGGAAGAAAGACTTGCCGCGATACAAAAAATACCTGATAAAACAGAGCTTCACAACTTTACCATTCAGGTTCACGCTATTAAAAGCGCATCGGCGTCTATCGGCGCGGCGAATGCCTCTGCAAAGGCAGCACAGCTTGAAGCCGCGGGAAAATCAGGAGATATGCCGTTTATACAGGAAAATCTGCCGGTTTTCACAGAGTGTTTGTCTGTGCTGATAAAAGATATCCGCGCCGCTTTAGGGCAAACAGCGCCTGACAGCGGGATTGATTCACAGAAAAACCTTACAGATGAAAAAGATATAGAAAGTGAAAAAAAATGTATTATATTGGTAGATGATAACCCTGCGAACCTCCGTATCGGAAAGAACATTATGTCAGATGAATACACAGTTGCCACCGCTCCGTCCGCTAAAAAGCTTTTCAGCCTTTTGGAAAATAACCGACCGATTCTGATCCTTATGGACATTAATATGCCGGAAATGGACGGGTATGAGGCGATAAAAATATTAAAATCAAAACCGGAAACAAAAGATATCCCGGTAATCTTCCTTAAGGAGCTGACTGAAACTATGGATGAAGAAAATATACGCTTGATGGGGGCTGAGGACTACGTTACAAAACCTTTTAACCCTAAAGCGCTTTCCGCCTGCATAAAAAAATATGCAATTTAAACGCTCTATAGCAGTTCCACTTTACATTAACCGTCTTTGCGAGCGAAATGTTTTATATGAAGCGCGGCAATATATGCAGGTAAAAGCTCTAACTGGATTGCTTCATCACTGCGTTCCTCTCAATGATGAGTGGAACTGCTATAAGATCAGCTATACAGGAAAATTAATATGAAAACAGATTTACGGAATATAATAACTGAGGTTGTAAATAAACAGTTCTCAGGAATAAAAGAGGAAGAGCTTGCTTTTACGGTAAGTCCGTCAGATAACCCCGAACATGGGGATTATGCTACCAATGTGGCTATGCAGCTTGCCAAAACCTTAAAAAAAAATCCTAAAACTATTGCGGAATCACTGGCTGAGACTATTATCCATGAAGATATTAAACATATTGAAATAGCCGGTCCTGGCTTCATGAACTTTTTTATTAACGACAGCGCTTTTCACCGATGGCTTTCGGAGCTTCTGAAATCGGACTCTTCTCTTAAAAGCGAAATAGGCAAAGGGAAAAAAATTATGGTGGAATTTGTCAGCGCCAATCCTACAGGTCCGCTGCACGTAGGGCATGGCAGAGGCGCCGCGCTGGGCGACAGCATTGCCGCTATTTTGGAAGCCTGCGGGTATAGTGTATATAGAGAGTATTATGTAAATGACGCCGGAAACCAGATGAACAATCTGGCAGCAAGCATACTCAGCAGATATTTTGAACTTTACGGCAAAAAATATCCGTTTCCCGGAGATGGTTATTACGGAGAGTATATTACCAAAATTGCGGAAGAGCTGCGCAAAACTCATAAAGACGAACTTCTCAGAATAGAAGAGGGGGACGCTGTTAAAATCTGCAAAAAAGAGGGTATTAAATTAATCCTCGCCGATATTGATAAAACGCTCAAACGTTTCCGTGTGAATTTGGATAACTATTTTCAGGAAACATCTATTTACACTGGCGGAGAGTTGGAAGAAACGCTGAACGATCTGAATAAGCGTAACGCCGTGTACTCTCATGACGGGGCGCTGTGGCTGTCAACAAAACGTATGGGAGATGATGAGGACCGTGTGCTACAAAAATCGGACGGTTCATATACATATTTAGCCCCCGACATAGCTTACCACCGCAACAAGTACAGGCGCGGATTTGATCTTCTTGTAGATGTGTGGGGGGCGGATCACCACGGATATGTAAAACGAATGGAATGCGCCCTGAATATGTTAGGCTGCGAAGGCAGTTTTGATGTTGCGCTTGTGCAGATGGTGAGTCTGAAAAAAGGGGGGGAGCGGCTGGTTATGTCCACGCGCGCGGGACAATTTGTTACCTTAGACTGGCTTCTTGATGAAACAGGGGTTGACGCGGCGCGTTTTTTCTATAATATGCGTGGAGCAAACTCGCAGTTTGAGTTTGATATAGATTTGGCTAAGACTCAAAGTACTGATAACCCTGTTTATTATGTACAGTATGCGTATGCAAGGGTGTGCAGCATACTTGCAACCGCGGCGCAACGCGGTTTAAAGGCGGTACAGGGGGAAAATATTGAGTTGCTTACACTTCCTGCGGAGAAAAAAATAATTAAAAAAATGATGGATTTCCGCTATGTGCTTGAAACTGCAGC
Organism: Deferribacteraceae bacterium; assembly: GCA_031256375.1. Lineage (GTDB taxonomy): Bacteria > Chrysiogenota > Deferribacteres > Deferribacterales > JAISNW01 > JAIRQX01. The sequence goes on along the minus strand of JAIRQX010000009.1, from coordinate 17,859 downwards.
GGCGTATAATGAACCGCACAGTGTTGCATATTTTTTACAGGAGCTTGCGGGAGAGTTCCATGGCTATTATTATAATACTGTTATTCTGAACGACAAAGACCTTCAGCGCACAAACGCTAGGCTTAATTTGTGTATGGGAGTTGCTAAAAATATAAAGTTTGGGTTAGGATTGCTGGGCGTATCTGCGCCGGAAAAAATGTAAAAAATAAATTCGGAGATATAAGTATGGAAAACAACGATAAAGAAGTTAAAGGGAAAACAACAAAAAAAGAGATAATTATGATAATTGTGGCTGTTGTACTGGCATTCGGGTTAACAGTTGCGGGTATAGTGTATCTAACAAATTTTCTTTTGGGCGGCAACGTTTTTACGTCAACCGCAACTCAGGATGATACGGACAACGACAGTATGGTGCGGTTCAGCATAGACAATAACACTGACGACATAAACGATGATCCTGAACCTTCGGCGGATCAACCAGTTACGGTAGCTCCGCCGCCGGTAGAGCCGCCCGTACAGCCGGCGCCTTTGCCAACGCCGAAACCACAAACATCCACGCCAGCTCCTAAACCATCCGCACAGCCGGCGCCTGCGCAGCAAACGCAAAAAACATCAAAAGATGATATCCCGTCTGTATCTCCGTCAAAAGGGAAATATCAGATTCAGCTATTTGCATTGAAAGACGAAAACAAAGCCAAAAGCGAAGCTAAAAAGTATAAGACGCAGTACCCTGATATATTTGTTATGCGCGCTAATCTGGGCGCACAAGGGGTTTGGTTCCGCGCCCGCTGTTGCAGCGCTGAAACAAAAGAGGAGGCTGAGGAAATAAAATCTGCTATGGAACAAAAATTCAAGTCATTAAAACCTAATGTAGTTAAAGCCGAGTAACCCGGCGATGCGGCATATTGCGTTGCTTTTGCTGACGCTGTTTTTACCCGCAACAGTATATGCCGTTGAGATAGTTGAAAAACAACAGACTCCGGTTTACGGAGCGCAGATTTTTGTATTAGACCCCGCATATAACGGGGATTTAAACCGCTTTTTCAGAGAGCTTAAAGAGCGCGGCGCAGATACTGTTTATCTCCGTGTGTTTCACAATGTAAATGACCGTGTGCATCTTGGGCTTGCCAACCCATGTCCGGACGGCGGGGTTTATTTTGCGAGCAAAAACGTCTGTGTGGTAGCGGATATCCTGAAAGACGCCGTTGCGGCGGGACACGCTAACGGTATTAAAGTATATGCGTGGATGGCGACACGTTCCCTTTCTTTCCTGAAAAAAGAGGTGACGCTGTCCCGGAGTTTCTCTCCGGGGGGGGGGACAGTAGCGGGTTACGGTGCGAATATATTTAACCCTGAAGTCAGGGGAACCATAAAAAAACTCTTTTTTGATCTGGCGGCGAGCAGTGCGGACGGAATACTTATTCAGGATGATTTTATAATAAAGTATAATGAAGGGGCTGACTCCCGCGCGTGCGCCGCGTTTACAAAAGAGACGGGGATAGCTTGCACAGCGGATACTTTTTTTGCCTCATCTTTTGCAGGACCGGACAGGAAACCGGTTTTCGGCGCCCGTACAGCGGCATATCAGACATGGATAAAGTGGAAATCAGAAAAACTGAGCGATTTATTATATGAAATACGTTACGGGGCTAGGCTTATAAACCCGCGACAGAAATGGGCGGTGAATATTTATTATGAAACCCCCGTTTACCCGGAAAAAGGGCTTTCATGGTATGCTCAGGATATGAATATGCTGCGGGGCGCGGGGATAGACTACTTCGCCGTTATGATGTATCAGGAACAGATTATAAAAGAGATGGGACTGACGAAGACGGAGTTCCTTGATTTTGCGGAAAGGTTGGGCAGGCACAGTATATCAGCCGCAAAAAATAATGCTGGGACTGTATTTAAGATTCAGGTCAGACTGTTTGACAATAACCGCACCGCAGTGAGCGCGGAAGATCTTAGGCTGTTATGCGCGCGGCTGAAAAGAGCGGGCGGGATTAGTTTTGTGCAGTTGCCGGTGAACAAACCAAGCGATATGATGCCCGTTTGCAGGTGATTTAACACTGCTGTAATTATATAGCGCCGCCTCATTTGCAAATTGCTCTGGCACGCTTTATGTAGGGCAAATCGGATTCAAGTGATTTAATGATTGACCGGAAATTTTTCATAACTTATATTTGTGTATGCTGATCTTTTGCGCAGACAGTTCAGGAGCGTTTTTTACATATGCTTTAGCGGCGGAAGATTCCGGTAAAAGGGTTCTTCTGGGGGCGGGGTCTTATCCTGCCCGGGGGAGGGTGAACGAGATTTTTTTCCCTGCTGTTGAGCGTTTCTTTAAAGAAAACCGCTTGACTGTTTGCGATATAGATAGATGGGTGGTAATAACCGGTCCGGGTTCATTCACAGGCATAAGGATAGGTATGGCGGGGCTAAGCGGAATTTGCGCCGCTTTAGGGAAAAAACTTTCAGGGATTTCCGCCCTTGACGCCGCCGCTTTGATTTCGGGGAAAACGATTCTTACTGTAGCGGCAAAACTTAAACTTGATGAATATGTTTTAAGAACATATAATTTTATCTCGTCAGTGTATTCCGTTCTCTCAGTTGTAACATCTGACGGGTTACCGGAAGATGCGTTTATGGCGGATTCCGCTATGAATCTTGCTGAATCAGCCGCAGACATACGCTCCGAAATATTTATACAGGAAGCCTCGCCTTTATATGTAAAATGCTCAGAGGCGGAGATTAACTTTGATAAGAAAAGCAGATATAAATGATATGCCTGTGATGCTCGCGATATGCCAGCGTTCGTTTGATGTAACATGGTCGGCCGCTTCATTTGAGGCGGAATTTTTGAAGGAGCATACTGAAATATATGTGTATGTAAAAGATAAACAACTGGTAGCCTATCTGATAATATGGGCGATGCAGAGCGAGGGGGAGGTAGTTTCTCTTGCGGTAAACAAAGGGTTCCGCAATCAGGGGATAGCTTCCGAGTTGCTCGCTTATATTTTCAGAATACACGGCAATATAAGGGAATGGTACCTTGAAGTAGCTACAGATAATATTTTAGCCATTAATTTATATGAAAAATATAAATTTCATAAGATGAGGGTTATAAAAAATTATTACGGACAAAATAAAGACGCGCTGCAAATGAAATGTCAGAATATATAATAAAATAATCAGGAGTACAGCTTATGGGAAAAAATAGTTATCTGTTTACATCTGAATCAGTAACTGAAGGTCATCCGGACAAGATGGCGGATCAGATTTCAGACGCTGTTTTGGATTCGGCGATTGAACAGGACCCGTTCAGCCGCGTCGCTTGTGAAACATTGCTTACAACAGGAGTGTGTATAGTTTCAGGCGAGATTACCACCAGAGCCAATATGGATATCCCGTCAATAGTGAGAAAAACGATCAGGGAGATAGGATATACCCGCGCAAAATACGGGTTTGACAGTGAAACGTGCGCCATTATGACATCACTCAACAAACAGTCTCCGGATATTGCAATGGGGGTTGATACCGGCGGCGCGGGAGATCAGGGACTTATGTTCGGTTTCGCCTGCGATGAAACGGTTGAGCTTATGCCGCTTCCGATTACTCTTGCCCATAAACTGGGAATGCGTCTTTCAGAAGTACGCAAAAGCGGGGTGATGCCATATCTCCGTCCTGACGGCAAAACACAGGTAACTGTTGAATACTGTGAAGGCAAACCTGTGCGTGTTCATACTGTAGTCGTATCAAGCCAGCATTCAGCTTCTGTGAGTATGGAAAATATCCGCGGGGACATAATACGTCATGTTATAAACACCGTAATTTCTGACGAATTGAGAGGCGGCAAAGATATTATCTGTCATATCAATCCTACGGGGCGTTTTGTTGTGGGCGGTCCTATGGGAGACTGCGGTCTGACAGGGCGTAAAATTATTGTTGATACTTATGGCGGTATGGGACGCCACGGTGGAGGAGCTTTCAGCGGAAAAGACGCTACAAAGGTTGACCGATCAGCCACTTATGCCGCAAGATGGGTTGCCAAAAACATTATTGCCGCAGGCATTGCAAAGCGGTGCGAAATTCAGCTTGCCTACGCCATAGGCGTTGCCGAACCGGTATCTATATTTATAGATACTTTTAATACAGGGGTTATCCCTTCAGGCGAAATTGAAAAAATCGTAAAAAAACTTTTTGATCTGACGCCAAAAGGGATTATTGACGAACTTGGGCTGAGAAAACCTTTGTATAAAAAAACAGCGGCTTACGGGCATTTCGGAAGAGACGGATTTCCGTGGGAAAGCGCCAATAAAGCAAGCGCTATCCGTGAACTTGCAGGAAAATTAGGAGCATAATTATGAAATTTGATATCAAAGATGAAAAACTCGCCCCCGCCGGGAAAAAACGCATATTATGGGCAGACAGAGATATGCCTGTGTTGGCGGCTATACGTGAACGGTTTGCAAAGGAGAAACCGTTTGCAGGGCTTCGTATGTCGTGCTGTCTACATGTTACCGCTGAAACGGCAAACCTTGTCCGCGCACTTCAGGCGGGCGGCGCGGAAGTAGCGCTTGTTGCGTCAAATCCGCTTTCTACACAGGATGATATTGCCGCAAGCCTTGTAATAGATTATAAAATTCCCGTTTTTGCAATAAAAGGTGAGGATAACAAGACATACTACAGCCATATAGAGTCCGGTATCGCCCACAGCCCTCATATAACTATGGATGACGGCGCCGATCTGGTAAGCGAAATACTAAAAAAGCACCCTGAACTGCACAAACAGATACTTGCCAGTATGGAAGAAACAACAACGGGCGTTATCCGCCTGAAGGCGATGGAAAAAGATAATATTCTTAAATTTCCCGTTATCGCCGTAAATGACGCGCAGACAAAACATATGTTTGATAACCGTTACGGCACCGGTCAGTCAACTATTGACGGTATAATCAGGGCTTCAGGCGTACTTTTGGCGGGCAAGACTTTTGTAGTGGCAGGTTACGGATGGTGCGGCAGGGGGCTGGCAGACCGCGCCCGCGGTCTCGGCGCCAATGTTATCGTGACTGAAATAAACTATATAAAAGCGATAGAGGCTGCCATGGACGGCTTCCGCGTTATGCCTATGCTGGATGCCGTTAAAGAGGCGGAAATTATATGCACAGTAACAGGGAACACAAATGTGCTTGACGCTCATCATTTTAAAGTTATGAAAGATTCCTGCTATATATGCAACAGCGGACACTTTGACGTGGAAATAAATCTGGATGCTCTGCAAAAAGCCTCTTCAAAAGTGGAAAAAAATATACGCAATTTTGTAAACGCATACTATATGAATGATGGCAGGGTTATTTATCTGCTTGGCGAAGGCAGACTTATTAATCTTGCCGCGGCAGAGGGACACCCCGCGTCTGTTATGGATATGAGCTTTGCAACTCAAGCCCTGTCCTGCGAATATGTTGTTAAAAACAAAGGTAAGCTGCAAAATAAAGTTTATTTGCTTCCGGAAGCGCTTGAAACCGAGATTGCCGCAACAAAACTGGCGTCAATGGGGTTTAATATAGATACCCTGACGGAAGAACAGCATAAGTACCTCACTTCATGGGAGGTAGGAACATAAATTATACAAAAAGAGATAAAAATGCTAAATCTTTACCACTACATAAACGATTTAAAGAATGTAAATGAAAAACGCGTTTGGAGTATGCTTGCCGAATATGTGGACGACAATAACATAAACGATATTTGTACCTGTTCAATATGCCTGATGGATGTCGCCGCGATCACGCTTAACAGTATTCCCGCGCATTATATGTGTGAAGAAAATATGGTAGCTGCGCAGGAAAAAATATCTGATACTGAAATATTTGAACAGTTGAAAAAAGCCATGATTGTGGTAGAAAAAACGCCGCACCATTAAATATTGTATGTTTTATTTTTCTTAAAAAATGGGGTATATAAACAGACGGAGGATAACTACAATATGTCGGTGAACGGTATCGGCTTAAACGGCAACATAACTGATAATAATAAAGATGTTATATATTTTGATAACAGCGCGACAACCAGAGTGGACAGCAGAGTTGCGGAAGCTATGATACCATATTTCACACAGATTTACGGAAATCCGTCCAGCGCGCACGTTTTAGGGCGGGAAATGCACGGCTGCCTTGACAAAGCGCGGCAGACAGTGGCAAAATTGATTAACTGCGCCCCGCATGAGATTATATTTATGGGCTGCGGTACAGAGGCGGATAACTTCGCCCTTATTCAGACCGCTGAACTGTTTAAAGGTAAAGGCAGACATATAATTACTTCCGCCATTGAACATAAAGCTATACTTGAAACGTGTCATTTCCTTGAAAAACAGGGATGCTATATTACATATCTCCCCGTGAACGGCAAAGGAATGATCTCCCTTTATGATCTGAAACGCGCCATACGCCCTGATACTATATTAATAAGCCTGATGATGGCAAATAATGAAGTGGGTTCTCTTTTCCCTATAAAAGAAGCCGCCTGTATAGCTAAAGAGCGTAATATTCTCTTCCACACAGACGCTGTACAGGCTGTCGGAAAAATAAAAATAGACACAGACGATCTTGGCGTTGATATGCTTTCGGTTTCCGGTCATAAGATATACGCGCCGAAAGGGATAGGTGTGTTATTTGTCCGTAAGGAACTTAAAGAGAGGCTGACCCCGTTTATGCACGGCGGCGCGCAGGAGGACGGGTTGCGGGCTGGAACTGAAAACGCGCCGTATATAATCGGTATTGCTAAAGCCGCGGAGCTGATTATGGAGGACGGATACGATGAAAACACACGAATAAGGTCGTTACGCAATCTTTTTGAAAAAAGGGTTCTGAACGAAATACCGTTTACTGTTGCAAACGGCGATCCTGAGCTTCGCGTGCCGTCCATATCCAGTATAACGTTCAAATATATAGACGCGGAATCTGTTATAGGTTATTTGCCGCAGATTTGCTGTTCCCTCGGCAGCGCCTGCGCTTCTGATCAGGAAATGGCGTCTCATGTACTGACCGCCATGAAACTTGATCCTGTGGATATCCGCGGTACAATACGTTTTAGTTTTGGTCGTTTTAATACCGAGGAAGAGGTAAACAGGGCGGTTGATCTTCTCAAGGCGGGGGTTGAAAAGCTGAGACAGATATCTCCGATATATAATCAACAGGCGGGGAGCGGTTAACTGATGTCCCCCAAAAAACAGCTTTTGCACAGTCTTGAAGATTTGGCGAAACAGCTCGGTATTCGTGTCAGGTATGAGAAAACGTCTGCCAGAGGCGGTCTCTGTCTGCATCATGGAACATATAAAATAATAATTGACCCAAAATCTTCAGATGATTTTAAAACGGGTATTATTGCCGGAGCGCTGAAATCTTTTGACCTTTCGGGCTTTTTTATCTCCCCGAAACTCAGGGATTTTCTGGAATTGAGAGAGGACGAGGATATGACCTCGCAAGCGCTATAAAAAAACTTCTAAAGTTTTTGCTCATTAATGCCGATAAGGGTTAAGTCTTGAAAGGACCTGAGAGGTCATATGAAGGGAACGGGGTGGTCACGCACCCCCGTTCCCCTTATGTATTTTTTTCATACTGGCGCCGGAAAATAAAAAGTATTGATTATATTAAGTAATATTGGTATATTCTCATGGCTTTTTTTAAACTAATGTTTGGGGTCTGAGGCAGTCAATGGATATTGGTTCAATTATCGGTATTGGTCTGGCATATGCAATGGTGATCTTAGGTATGATGCTGAGCGCCACCATCGGCATTTATATTGATTTCCCTTCCTTTCTGATCGTTGTTGTAGGGACTATAGGCATTATTATAGGAGCCTATCCTCCGAAAATTCTTATGACCAGTTTAAGAGCCGGTATGAAAGCGTTTATTTACTCACCTCAGTCGCAGGCGGAGCTGATTCTTCAGCTTGTGGACTTTGCAGTGAGGGCGCGGCGCGATGGTATCCTGTCCCTTGAATCCGTTGAAGAGGATATGAAAGATGAATTTCTGCGCAAAGGGATACGCCTAGCGGTGGACGGCACTGAACCCGCGACAATACAGGCGATCCTTGAAGCCGATCTGGAAAATATGGCGGGGCGCCATTCAGAGAACGTAGCTATGTACGGTTCAGCTACAGATTTGGCTCCGGCGATGGGGATGGTGGGAACGCTGATAGGTCTTGTTGCGATGTTACAAAACATGGATGACCCCTCCGCAATCGGTCCCGCAATGGCGGTTGCTCTGATAACCACTATGTACGGAGCGATAATTGCAAACCTCACTACAACTCCTATTGCTACCCGTCTTAAGATCAGATCAGCGGAAGAACAGAAATCAAGACAGATTATGCTGGCGGGAATTATGTCCATACAGGCGGGAGATAACCCCCGCGTTGTTGAACAGAAACTGAACGCATTTTTACCGCCTTCTCTTAGAAAGTCACAGTTTGACTAAATAAGGATTATATATTATGGCAAAGCAGAAATGCCCTGAATGTCCGTCAGTGCCAAAGTGGATGACAACTTTCTCTGATCTGAACAGCCTTTTGCTTACCTTTTTTGTTCTCCTTATCGCTATGGCTTCCTTTGATAAAATAGTTGTAATGGGGTTTATGGACAGTCTCCTTGCAGGATCTAAAGGGGTTCTGAATACAAGGGACAGCGATGAAAGCGCACGCCAGCAATTAATTACTTCAAAACAATCTTCAGCCTCATCATCCGCTCAGATCAAGCAACAGGCTGAAAAGGCGCTGCAAAGCTATGTTGAAGCGCAAAATTTGCAGCAGATGGTCTCCATCATCCAAACAGACAAAGGGTTTACAGTACGCATTATGGATGTCGTGCTGTTTCAGCCCGGCAGCTATACTATTCTCCCCGCAGCCTTCCCCGTTTTAGACAGGATTGTCTCCATTGCCGTAACATCCCCTTTTTATATTAATATAGACGGGCATACCGATGATATGCCTTCGGGGCAGTATGCCGCGTCAAACTGGGATTTGTCCGCCAACAGAGCATTGTCTGTTTTAAAATATATGTATAAGGGAGGGATGCCTCCGAATAAACTTTCAGCTACAGGTTTCGGGGAATACCACCCGTATCTGCCCAATATAACTCAGGAAAATAGGGCTAAAAACCGCCGCGTTGAGATAAATTTCGTAAGCCCTGAATTTTTTGAAAGCAGTATGGATACTGAAATAAAATAAATTTTTACAGAAGTAATAACCCTGTTTGATAGATTAAGGCGGCGATCAGCCAAGCCAACCCTGTCTGGTAAAGTATGATAAAAACCGTCCCCCTTAGGTTGCCGAGTTCGCGTCTTACAATGGACACGGTAGCGACACACGGCGTGTATAGCAGCGTAAATATTAAAAAACTGAATGCGGCGAGCGGAGAAAATAACGAATGCAACGCCCCGTCAAGCTCTGTGAGCGTAACGCCGGTTAATACCGCTAATGTCCCGATAACAGCCTCTTTCGCTACAAAACCAGTAATCAGCGCTGTTGAAACACACCAGTCAGAAAAACCGAGCGGCGCAAACACAGGGCTTATAAACTGCCCGATAACAGCAAGCGTACTGTCCGCGCTGTTTGCAACATGATTCAGGCGTATGTCAAACGATTGCAAAAACCAGATTATAACAACAGCCAAAAAGATAATTGTAAATGCCCTGCGAATAAAATCTTTTGTTTTATTCCACAAAAGCAGCAATACGGTTTTGACGGACGGTAACCGGTAGTTCGGAAGTTCCATTACAAACGGAACGGGCGCTCCCTGAAAAGCAGTTTTTTTCATTATGAATCCTGAAAGAATACCTAGAAATATGCCGATCATGTAGACAACGATCATTACAAATGCCTGATATTTTTGAAAAAAAACTGCGGTAAACAAGGCATATACAGGAAGTTTCGCGCTGCAGCTCATAAAAGGAGTCAGCAAAATAGTCATTTTTCTGTCACGTTCACTTGACAATGTCCGTGTAGCCATGATCGCCGGGACCGTGCAGCCCAGCCCGAAAAGCATAGGCACAAAACTGCGCCCCGAAAGCCCGATTTCGCGTAGCGGCTTATCCATTACGTAGGCGACCCTTGCCATATAGCCGCTGTCTTCCAGTATGGACAAGAAGAAAAAGAGCGTTATGATTATGGGAACAAAGCTTAAAACCGCGCTGACGCCGGAAAATATGCCGTCAATAACAAGGGATCTGGCAATCGGATTCAGACCGTAACTGATTAAAGCGTTGCACGCGATACCGCTTAAAGCGTCAAGCCCCAATATAAGCAAACCGCTTAATCTGTTTCCTATAACGCCAAATGTCAGCCAAAAAACTGTGAACATTATCCCCAAAAAAGCCGGGAATGCCCATATTTTGTGTGTCAGTATAAAATCAAATCTGACGCTGCGCCGGTATTCACGGCTTTCTTTCGCTTTTGCAACACACTCCCTGCAAATATTCTCAATAAAACGGTAACGCATATCCGCAAGGGCAGCTTCCCTGTCTGTGCCTGATTCTGTTTCCATTTCACGGACAGCGTGTTCCACTGTTTCAATTTCATTTTCCGTAAGCATCAGATATTTGAGGATAGGTTCATCCCCCTCGACGAGTTTTGTTGCGGCAAAACGTGCGGGGATACCGTGTTTTTGGGTGTGATCCTCAATAAGGTGCGTAATTGCGTGAATAGCCCTATGCACTGCGCCGGAACAGAAATCTATCCGTTCCGGCTTTTTCCGGTTTTGCGCCGTATCTATGGCTTGTTCCAAAAGTTCAGGCAACCCCTGTTTTTTTACCGCGGATATAGGCACCACAGGTATGCCAAGCGCATCTCTCATAAGTTGAATATCAACGCTTCCGTGGTTAGCCAGAACTTCATCCATCATATTAAGCGCCAAAATCATAGGTATTTGCAGCTCTACCAACTGAAGGGTCAGGTAGAGGTTACGCTCAATATTGGTGGCGTCCGCTATATTGATAATAACGTCCGGCTTTTGTTTCAGAAGGAAATCGCGGGTAACGATCTCCTCATTTGTATAGGGGGAAAGGGAATATATGCCGGGCAGATCAACTATAGATATATCATTGCGGTCTGTTAAATGTCCTGTCTTTTGCTCTACAGTCAGTCCGGGGAAGTTCCCGACATGCTGGTTTGAGCCTGTAAGCTGATTAAACAGCGTTGTTTTGCCGCAATTCTGATTACCGGCAAGTGCAAATATCATTCAGTGACCTCTTCAACCGTAATCATTCCCGCATCTTTCAGGCGTAATGTCAAAACATATCCCCTGAGCAATAATTCAATCGGATCACCCATCGGCGCCGCTTTTTTTACCGTTATAACCGTGCTGGGCGTAATCCCCATTTCTAAAAGCCGTCTCCTGAGCGGTTTTTCACCGTAAACTGACAGAACGCGACCGCTCTTTCCAATAGTTAAATCCTTTAAAGTCATTCCTCATATCCGCCGTCTGATATTTTCCCGCCTTATCATCTTTATACTTAAAAAGTTTTATTATAGTGGCATTTAAAACATTATCAAGTCTTATGAGGATTTGCAATACGCCCGTTTCTTATGAGACCGAGACGCATTTCACCACTACTACCGTTATGAACCTTACTCATAAACTCATAACCTTTGGCTTTGCCGTATGTTATATCTCCTGCGCCAAGACAAATAAGCGTTTCTTCTCAAGCAAAAACTTATACTTTGGCTTTGTTAAACTAGGAGATACCGTATTTATAACACTCTTGATTTTTCTCTTCACTTCACATTAAATCCGCTTCTTTAAACTTTTCTGTCTTTTCTTTCCATACTCCGTTTTGCAAAGTCCGGGTGATACGGATATATATGCCTAAATTATCATCATAATCCTGACTTTCCTTTTGGATTAGCGTTAATTTTCCGCTTTTCCAGCTATATTCGCTGAAATAATAGATCAAACCTGCATGTCCGCCCTTTGCATGAGATTTTATTGTTTTCGTTTCGCTGTCTACCCATACGCCCAGAATTTCGGAAAGTTCTTTGTGATATTCATATTTTTTTGTTTGGGGATCGTATAGAAAAATCTTCTGCGAGAGGTTATATGATCCGCAGCTTACATCAATGGCAATATCCATACAATTATCAAAATTATAATCGGCGGCGGATATATCTGTCCAACATTGGAGCGGTTCCTCAAAATTGGTAAGCGGCACTGTATGTTTTATGCCTTTGTAGTTAAAGACCAACCTGTTTAAAATTTCCTGTTCATCAGCATCGTAGGTAACATAAACAGTCATAGGGATTTTTTCATTTTTGAATTCTACGGTGCGATCAGTTTTTGACTCCTTTGCCAGACCAGCTTTATTATTGGTATAAGATTGAAGCTCAGTAATACGCGCGTATGCCTTATCAATAAGAAAACGCTTATAATTGGGCGTACCTTTGCCGAATTTCGCAAAAGCTTCCTGTTCTCTTTTTGCGCCCCAAGCGCGTTGTTCTGTAAGTAGCTTCTGTTTACCCGCGTCAGACAACGCCGACATAGTTTGCTTGTAAGCTTCTCCAAGTTTTTGATCAGCCGTTTTGAACTCCTGATCCTGCATCAATTCAGCCCATTCCGCTTTTGAGATAGCGGCATTTGCCGAAAAAGAAAGTTGCGGTATAAAGAGAATAAGAAAAAAACAGCATAAGCAGACGGCATATTTACACATATATCCTCCGGTATCTCCTATTGTCTTATTTAAAACCTGTACCTAAATGACAACCGCTTAATCTGTAAGTCAGTTCTGTTCCTTCGTGCCCAAAATGTTCTTCTGCAACAACTACCAAGGCTCTGTTCTCAAACGGACTTAAAAAATAACCGCAAACGTATATATATCCAGTTGTGGCATTTACAGGAGTAAAATCTCCGATTATTTTTCTTTTGTTATCCGCTGTAGCTACTACCGTATATTTTGTCACAGTATCATAGCCTAAATACCCGTCTTTATCCTTTTTATAATCAATATTAGTAATCTGACCGTTGTACGTCATATCGTTTTTTCTGATCGGAAACTTTGAAAACTCTGTCATTTGCCCTATAATGCTATGTGTTTTCAGAGCGTCAAATATATTAGCTTTAAATAGATTATATAAGGCTTCATCTGTAGCGTCATTGTGATCAAAGGAGTCCATTTTCAGTTTGAAAATTGGTTTATCAGAAATTAAGTCTAAAACAGCGAAATCAATTATCTGTCCGCCTCTTCCGTCAACTGCCGTTTCGATAGAATATGCGACTTTACCGCTATTTGACCAGCCCCATATCCTGGCGTTGCGATTCATAAAAAGCGGGCGTTCCGATACTGATTTAGAGTATTGGAAAAGGTTTATTTCTTGAGGAAAGTTAAGTTCCTGCGCCAATGAAAGATGCGCGTTTAAAAAAACAAAAACCAAAATAAATAACAATTTCATTGCATTCCTCTTTTTACCCATGACTTAGAGCGGACTAACGCGAACTGCTATAGCTGTTCCACTTTATATTGACCATTATTGCCGCACCTTAGGCGCGGCAATCCAGATTGTTTATTCTGGATTGCTTCGTCACTACGTTCCTCGCAAAGACAAGTGGAACTGCTATAATCGCACAACTCGGGAGCCAAGGGTTATGCTCGCCACAAAACTTTATGGGTGAGCCACTCTAAATCCGATCCAGTTGTACCGCTCTGATGGTTTACTGGTACTCCGGCTAGCCGGACGCAAATTATCACGCTCAAGATCCTCGTCCCAATCAGCGCCGCGTCTCACACGGGTTGTGCCTTTACCGGGACCGCGGGGATCACTCTTCGCGCTGGCGCTATAAAGATCATACAAATCCCATACCCATTCCCATACATTGCCGCACATATCATGTATTCCAAGTTCATTAGCTTTCTTGACGCCAACGGGGTTAGTTTTTCCGCCGCTGTTGTTCTTATACCAACAGACATCGTCAACATTATTCCCTCCGGAATATTTATAAGCGGAATTGGCTTTGCCTCCTCTGGCAGCATATTCCCACTCAGACTCAGTAAGCAAACGATAGCCGTTGGCTTTCCAATCCGCTGTGACGTTATTGCCGCTTCTCTTATAAACGGGAGTTAAGCCCTCCTTCTGACTCAGCTTGTTGCAATATTCTATAGCGTCAAACCAAGTCACCTGCTCCACAGGCAGGTTGCCGCCCTTAAAATTACTAGGGTTTGTACCCATAATTTTTTCATACTCAGCCTGCGTTACAGGATATTTACCTATCCAAAAACCGCTCACAGTCACCTGATGCTGCGGACCTTCATGAAAATTTATTCCTATCTTAGCGTCAGGGTTTCCCATCATAAACGCGCCGCCTTCAACCCAAACCATGTTGTTGGACGCGGAAGGTTGAGCCGCCGGTATAACAACCGCCGGAATGGGGGCAACTTGCGGCGCAACCGGCTGAACCGCCGGTTGCGGAGCCGGTGAAAACTCTTTTTCTATGGCTGAGGAAAGTTCATCCTGAGCTTTTTGAGCCTGAAACTGCTGCCAAAGAGCTTTTTCATTCTTATAGCTTGAGTTGACCTGCTGTTTAACCGCCGCCTGTACAACCGCCGCGTCTAAAGCCATCAGTACATAAAGCTCGTTACAGGGGGATACCCATGAACCTTTCTGAAAAGAGCCTTGCAGTGTCTGACTTGCAACCTGCTGAGAAACGGAAGAGGTTACTTTATCAACTACAGCGGCATCACCTATGCCGGTTACCTGAGTAAAATCTTTCAGCATATTATTGACTTTCACACTGATAGACCTTGCCATTTCATCTCTGGCGTTACCCAGCGCCATTGTGCGCGCCATTGACATTCCGGCGTTCCCTATTGTCGCTGTGCCTATTGATGTGACGCCGCCATCCGAGTTGCCTGTTACCCAACCCGGAGCGCCAACCATACACTGGTTAACGGGCGCTTTGGGCGCTTCCGCGCTTTTACCGCCGCAGCCAACCACTGCGATTAACATTGTCATGGCAATCCAAAATAACTTTTTCATAGTCTCACCTTAAG
Organism: Deferribacteraceae bacterium; assembly: GCA_031256375.1. Classification (GTDB taxonomy): domain Bacteria; phylum Chrysiogenota; class Deferribacteres; order Deferribacterales; family JAISNW01; genus JAIRQX01. The sequence goes on along the minus strand of JAIRQX010000009.1, from coordinate 2,830 downwards.
TTTTATTTTTAAATACCGTCTATGTTATACCAGTTTCGCTTATGAGTGGCAAAGCGACTGACAAATAATAAACGCTCCTTTTAAACAGTAAAAAATTAGTTGCGCACAACCCGAAAACCTACGGCGCGGTTGTTTTGCTGACCTGGATACAAGCTACTTCTGCTTGAAGAACGAAACTGATCCCACAAGTCTTTATCAGTCGTTTTGAATAATTTATTATACTCAGAAACCGTCTTCCAGCTTATTCCTTCAGTAACTTGTCCGCCGCGCAACACGCGCGAATCGTAAGTTCCCGAACCGGTATCCGGTCCGACAGGGTTAGTATCAGGCGAAACTTTATAATAATCATAATCCATCCAATCCCAGCACCACTCCGCAACATTGCCGCTCATATCATATAGACCAAGACTATTGGGAGCTTTGAGACCCACAGGGTTAGCGATGGTTGTAATGGCGTTGCCGCTGTGCCACGCTACTTCGTCTAGGTTATTGCTTCCGGAATAAAGAAACGTTTTTTTATCTTTGTTCCCCCCCTTAGCGGCATACTCCCATTCCGCCTCCGTAGGCAATCTGTAACCATTAGCTCCCCTATTCCATTTCACATTAAAGCCGTCAATAGTGTAAACAGGCGTTAATCCTTCTTTAATACTGCGTTTGTTACAATACTCGATTGCGTCAAACCAACTTACATAAGTCACAGGAAAGCTGCCAGCGACCTTCTTCCCAATATGCCTCTCGTAAATAATCTCAGCCTCATCATGAGACCAGCCTTTTTGAAAATATAAAGGATTGCTGCCCATTAACTCCTCATACTCAGCTCGCGTTATCTCATATTTACTCATGTAAAAACCGCTGACAGTGACTTTATGCTGAGGTCCTTCAATACTGTAGCGACCGCGGCCTATTTCACTTGAGGGGCTGCCCATCATAAACGCGCCGCCTTCCACCCAAACCATATTGTCGGGTATCACAGACTGAGGTATGGTTACAGTAGGCTGAGGAGCGGGAGTTACAACTAGCGGAGCCAGCGCAGGAGGCGGGGGAGCCGCCGGAACAGCGACTGCCGCGGGGGGCGCAACTGGCAGAGCAGTTTGTGAAAATTCCTTCGTTATAGCGGCAGAAAGTTCACCCTGAGCCTTTTGAGACTGAAACTGCTGCCAAAGAGCGTTTTCATTCTTGTAACTTGAGTTGACAGATTGTTTCACAGCCGCCTGTACTGCCGTTGCGTCAATTACCGCCAAAACCCACAAATCGTTGCAAGGAGAAGTCCATGTCGCTTTCTGTGCAGTACCCTGCAATGTTTGGCTTGCAACCTGCCGGGAAACAGAAGAGGTTACTTTATCAACTACAGCGGCATCCCCTATGCCCGTAACCTGCGTAAAATCTTTCAGCATATTATTTACCTTAACGCTGAGCCCTCTTGCCATCTCGTCTCGGGCGTTACCTAACGCCGCTGTGCGGGCAAACGACATACCCGCCGCGGAAATTTTTGCGGAACCGGATGCTGAAAAACTGCCCGCCTCACCGCCGCCCGAAACAACCCAATCAGGAGCGCCGACCAAACACTGGTTTACAGGCGCTTTTGGCGCTTCCGCGCTTTTACCGCCGCAGCCAAAAATAGCAAATAACATTGCCAAAACAACAAAACTAAAAACTGTTCTCACAAAATCCTCTTTTTTTATCACAATTATGACTTGGGACGTACCACACGGAAACCGACGTTGTGATGTCTTTCCGCCGGTGGGTTCTGTCCTCTGTTATACGAACGCACCTGTGCATCAGGGTCTGCCCAACTGCCGCCGCGAATCACGCGGAGAGTGGTTAGAGGCACTCCAAGAGGATTTGTCTGCGCGTTAGTTGTATAAAAGCCATATCTGTCCCAGCACCACTCCCAAACGTTACCGTGCATATCGTATAACCCCCATGCGTTTGGAGCAAAAGCGCCAACCGGAGTCGTTTTTTTACGATATACCCCATGAGGGTCAGCAAAATTGGCTTGGTCGGTTTTAATAAACTCACCTACACTAAAAGCTGTGGTCGTACCCGCGCGGGCAGCGTATTCCCACTCAGCCTCAGTTGGCAGTCTATATCCGTTAGACCCATTATTTAATTTTACGCCATCCTCCTTATCCCAGGTCTCCTTGGCGCCAATCAAAGCATATGCCGGGGTTAATCCCTCTTTTATACTGCGTTTATTGCAGTACTCAACAGCGTCATACCAGCTTACCTTCTCCACAGGAAGATTATCGCCTATGAAATTACTGGGATTATTCCCCATTATCTCTTTGTACTCTTTCTGTGTAACCGTATATTTACCCATGTAAAAACCGCTGACAGTCACGCTGTGTTTAGGACCCCCTATACCCAAATTATCATCGCCCATAGTAAACGTACCGCCCTCTACCCAAACCATATTGGCGGGCGTAGAAGGCTGAGCCACAGGTATAACAACCGCCGGAACAGGCGCAACTGGCTGAGGCGTCGGCGAAAATTCTTTTTCTATGGCTGAGGCAAGTTCGTCCTGAGCTTTTTGAGCCTGAAACTGCTGCCAAAGAGCTTTTTCATTCTTATAGCTTGAATTAACCTGCTGTTTAACCGCCGCCTGCACAACCGCCGCGTCTAAAGCCATCAGTACATAAAGCTCGTTACAGGGGGATACCCATGAACCTTTCTGAACAGAGCCTTGCAGTGTCTGACTTGCAACCTGCTGGGAAACGGAAGAGGTAACCTTATCCACCACAGCGTCATTGCCTATGCCGGTTACCTGAGTAAAATCTTTCAGCATATTATTGACTTTTACGCCGATAGACCTTGCCATTTCATCTCTGGC
>JAIRQX010000058.1 GCA_031256375.1 Deferribacteraceae bacterium | reverse complement strand
TTTAATGTGGGTAAAACATTTTCAATGCGAATTTTTAGAGCGTTTATATTCACAACTACCATGCTTTTTAGCATAGTACAAAATTAATTGTTTGTCTATATTATTTTAAGACATTTCCTAAATAAAAATTGCAGGATGCAATTTTTATTTAAAAATGGAATAAGAAGTTAAAAGGTATAGTTCCCAAGTGAACAAACCTAAAGTAGCATTCATCTGTGCGCATAATTCCTGTTGCGAGGAACTCAGTGACGAGTGCTATAAGGGGTGATTCCGATGAATTTTTGTTATTTGCAAACTGTGCATTGAAATAATTTATTGTATTGCTATAATGCCGGATATAAAATTTTGGTGTTTATTATGAAAGATTTTCTGAAAAGGATCCTGATGCCTAAACAGTTGCCGGAAGAAAGGTCTCATAATTTCAAAGAGGTGGCATACGGCTATACCGCGGAGATGGCGCAGAGTGAAGCCAAACGCTGCATTGAGTGTAAAAACCGTCCTTGTCAGGCAAACTGCCCTGTAAATATTAAAATTCCGGAATTTATACATTTTATAAAAGAGGGTGATTTTGAGGGTGCGTATAACAAACTTACGGAAGATTCCAACCTCCCTGCAATCTGCGGCAGGGTTTGCCCTCAGGAAGACCAGTGCGAAAAGATGTGCGTGCGCGGAGTAAAGGGAGAACCGGTATCAATCGGCGCTTTGGAACGTTTTGTAGCGGACTGGTATATGGAAAATTGTAAACCCAAACCCTCTGTGATAAAAAAGAAAGGGATAAAAGCGGCAGTTATAGGCGCCGGACCGGCAGGTCTCACATGCGCAGCGGATCTTGCCAAATACGGTTTTGATGTAACTGTGTTTGAGGCTCTGCATAAGCCCGGAGGAGTACTCAGTTATGGCATACCTGAGTTTCGTCTGCCTAAGGAACTGGTAAAAAAAGAGATAAATAACCTTGAGCTGCTGGGGGTACGGTTTGAACTGAATGTCCTTGTAGGCAGGTCGGTTACCATTAACAGCCTTCAGGAGGAAGGTTACAGCGCAGTATTTATTGGAAGCGGCGCAGGGCTTCCCTCCTTTATGAATGTTCCCGGGGAAAATATGAATGGCGTGTATTCAGCAAACGAATATCTTACCCGCTCAAATCTTATGAAAGCGTATGACGCCGCATCGCCCACCCCTATAAAGCGCGGCGGCAGGGTTGCCGTAATCGGCGGCGGCAACGTGGCGATGGATTCGGCGCGTACCGCTTTGCGGCTCGGGGCGGAAAAGGTGTTTATAGTTTACCGCAGGGGTATGGAGGAGATGCCTGCCCGCCGTGAAGAGGTTGAAAATGCCGAAGAGGAAGGGGTTGAAATGATCCTTCTGACAGCTCCCGTTGAGGTTGTCGGGTATAACCATACTGTAACCGGCTTAAAGTGTGTGCGGATGGAACTGGGAGAGCCGGATAAATCAGGGAGAAAACGCCCTTCGCCTGTAGAGGGGAGCGAATATATAATTTCTGTTAATACCGTGATTGTGGCTATCGGGCAAAGTCCAAACCCGCTGATACGCATGACCACAGAAGGGTTAGAAACCCATCCGTGGGGCGGCATTATCGTAAATGATAACACTATGGAAACAACAAAACCGCGCGTTTATGCCGGAGGAGACGCAGTAACAGGCGCGGCAACAGTTATTTCCGCCATGGGTGCAGGTAAAATGGCTGCCGCCGCTATAAATTCAGCTTTTTGATTTTATAAAACGTTATAGCGTCAGTATATTTTGCTTGTCTGATGCAAAGCCAAACAGATGGCGCACGCCAATGCGTCTGTCACATCCAGCGGCGTTTTATCAAAATCGCGGTTAAGATGAAGTTCCACCATCTTCTTTATCTGTTCCTTTTCAGCTTTACCATAACCTACAACAGACTGTTTTATCTGCAAGGCGCTGAATTCATATATAGGCACCTTTGAAAATAGAAGCGCCGCTATAATCGCCCCCCTTGTCTGCCCAAGCAGGAGAGAACTTTTGGCATTCACAGAATAAAACACATTTTCAACCGCGGCGGAGTGCGGACTGTACTGCTCTGTAAACTCTTTAATACCGTTAATAATGACGTTCAGTCTGTCAGGCAGTGACATTTTAACCGCAGGAGCGATAAGGGCATGCCCCGCATACAAAATCTTCCCCTTACTCCATTCCACGACCCCTACTCCGGTTTTATTCAGACCGGGGTCTATACCCATAAAAAATAACAATCGATTTTTTCCTAATTAATATAAGTTCTTCTTGTCATTGCGAGGAACGCAGTGAAGAAACAATCCATAAATGAGACGGCGCTATATACTCATCAGGCGAAGCCTGCTTACGTTACGCGCCTTCGTCTCAGCGGCGCTGCGCAAGGAAACTTGCTTCGTTTGTTTCGTGGTCGGCGCTTCGCGCCTACTATAGCATTTTAATGTTGAAATGCTATATTACGCATCTTCCAAATCGGTATCATCCAAATCGTAGTTTCCGTAAACATCCTGCACATCATCAAGGTCTTCCAGCGCGTCCACAAGAGCCAGAATTTTTTTTGCATCGGCAGATTCAACCTTTATAGTATTTTTAGGCTTCATTGTGATTTCCGCATAGCTTATCGCTATATTTTTTGTTTCCAGCGCAAATTTTACCTTCTCGAAATCTGAAGGCAAGGTGATAATAACATACAGATCTCCGTCAGAAGTCACATCTTCAGCCCCTGATTCAAGCGCCGCATCCATAAGACTGTCTTCGCTGACAGCATCCGCAGGAATTTCCAGCATCCCCTTCATTTCAAACTGCCAGCTTACACTGCCAGCTTCAGCCATAGAACCGCCGCGTTTAGTGACCGCCGAACGGACATCGGTAATTGATCTGTTCCGGTTGTCCGTAAGCACTTTTACGAGCAATGCAATACCTGCGGGACCGTAAGCTTCATATGTGACATCCTCAAAATTCTGTTCGTTTCCTTCTCCTGTTCCTTTTTTTATGGCGCGTTCCACATTATCTTTCGGCATATTAGCTTCACGCGCTTTATCAAGCGCCATACGAAGACGCGGGTTAGCGCCCGGATCGCTTCCGCCTGTCTTGGCGGCGACTGTCAGCTCTCTGCCTATCTTTGTAAAAATCTTCCCTTTTTTTGCATCCTGAGCCCCTTTTCTATGCTTAATATTTGCCCATTTACTGTGCCCTGACATTACAATCTCCTGTTTATCGTCATTTTATTTGTTCCTGAAGCTCTACAAACTCTTTTTTCATAGTCTCCATTAAATTCACCATATAATTGTAAAATATCCCGAATTTTTCAAAAAGTTTTGCGGTACGGTTTATTGAAGGTTCTTCATTGCCTTTTATTCCATTTATTTCAACAATAGTTTTAATAAAGATTGACTGAATATAGTGCATAAATATAAGATAGAACTTCTCCTCGCTGAATGAGCTGAGATAACCCTCTAATTTGTCATACCGCCGCTTTATATCCTCTTCCGGCAAATTCCCGCCGTTCTGCCACGGTTCATAAACTTCCCTAAAAAAGTCAATACAGATTTTTTCCGCTTCTTTCATTCTGGCAATCACAGTATTGTTGTATTCAATAGCATCGGCAACCTTTTTACGCACCGCCTGAAGGTCTCTCTCCTGTTGGGCGGAGAAAGGTTTATTCAGCTTTTTTCTGATAGTCGGTATAACATTAAGGGGTTTTTTCATAAAAGTGTCTATCGCCTCCCTGAATGTCATCAGCTCCGCTCCCTGAATTTTTGCCCCGCCTTCGGTAGCGTTGATTAACCTGCCATTGTATTTTGAAATATCGTTCTCATAGTATTTCTTAAAAGAGTACCATATCCGGGTTGTACGGATTTGCGGAATGTAATTGCCTTCCGTCATAAATGAATCTTTTACCCATGCCCCTTCCTGTTTCTCTCCGAAGGTAGCGCCTTCGGCATGGGTTAAATCGTCCAAAAACGCCAGATCCTGCCCTATAAGCACTATGGGGTTACAACCCATATATTCAAGGATTTTAAACGCCATATTAGCGGAGGAAGGACCTATATCAAGAATCCCCCTCTCAATATTTAGCCACTTAAATGTAGCAAAATCCCTGTAAACTATAATTTTTTCACCGGGGAACGCAGTGTAGGTTTCCGGTCGTATAACCGGACAGCCGGCAAAAAAGATATCTTTCAGACTTTCTTCCGTTTGACCTTCAAAAAGTTTCACACATTCTATTACACGTTCAAGGGATGTAATAAAGTGAGGCTTTACAACCCCTTTATGCTGCATAATTTTCAGTGAAGCGTCAGCGGCGGCAATCACCGCGTTATCCGGTATTTCATTCAGCAGATGGATATTTTTGTCAAGTGACGGACCTGCGGCGACCACAACTCCCGGTTTACCCTTAAATGCCCCTTTCAGGTCTTTGATGCCGGGATTTTCTATGATTGTTTTAATATTGTAAAATGTGTTCTGTATTCCGATCAGAGAGTCCGCAGGGTCGTTTCCGTATAAGTTCAAAATTCCGGCTACCGCGTCTTTAAGTGTCTTTATACAGGTCATATAATACTCTTTGTCAGCTTTGATCGCTTGACCGCTGTCTATAAAGTTTATAGCCTGCATATACATCTTGGCGTTGCTTTGCTGAAGACCGCCGAACAGCATGGGGTAATATTTCACAGGATGCTGTCCGAAACAGCATAACAAACGCGGATCTTCAAAAATATTTCCAAAATCCACAACAGTTAAGGCAGTTTTTAAAAGTTCCGCATCCTTTTCAAATAATATTAAAAGTTCAAATTTGTTATTAAAAACCTTTGTGTATGTGGGTATATGGTATCCCAACCCAAACCCCATAAATACAGTAACATTTGAGAGCCGTATGTTGTGGGCGCGTATTTGCTGCTCCGCGTGAGCCATCGGGTCAATGTTATTGTAAAACATAAATTCCGCGTGGCGGTCAATCATATTGGGCAGTTTGTCCTTACGCGATGACGTCTGTGTCACATATCTGCCACGCACCGCGGCATTGCGTATCATTTCCGCATAATGCGGATAACGTTTCCCAAGGCTCGCCAGATTCTTCTCAAGATACATTATTACCTCATTTATTGTATTTGCTTATATATTCCGCAAGCCCTTTATGTATCCCTTTTGCCATCTCCTGCCTGTAAGCCGGGGCTGCAAGTTTTTTCGCATCGGAGCTGTTTGACAGAAAACCGGCTTCTACAAGTATTGCAGGCATCTTTGCTCCTACAAGGACATAAAAAGGCGCTTGTTTAACCCCCATATTCTCTTTTTTGGAAAGCTTCAGCGTACTGACCATATTATTTTGGGTTGAACTTGCCAACCGGAGCGACTCTTCCAGTTTTGAATTAGTCATTATATCTTTCAGAATACCCTGCAAATCAGACATAGCCTTTGTTGTCGCCTGATTTTCAAAGGCGGCTACTTCCAACGCCGCTTTATCATTGGTAACGTTCAAAACGTATGTCTCAACTCCCTGAGCAACGGTATTCCTGGCCGCATTAACATGCACAGAGATAAAAATATCCGCTTTGTACTTATTTGCGATTGCGGTGCGCTCCTCCAACGGAATAAATATATCCGTTTCCCGTGTCAGATACACTGTTATATTGGGATGGCTGCGTTTAAGCAGATCACGCAGAGTTTTAGATATATCAAGCGCTATATCTTTCTCTTTCTGTCCAAAATATGTACAGCCCGGATCCTTACCCCCGTGTCCGGGATCTATTACAATATTTCGTATTTTCAGTCCGAAAACATCGGATATGGTCATATTGCCCGCTTTATCCTGAGGCTGTTTTGTTCCTCCCGGCAACGGCAGTATTTTCGGCGCAGCGGTACGCTTGCCTTCCCCGCTTACGTCTATTACTATACGAGATGGGCTTCCCAGTTGAAACACGGTATATTCTTTAACCGTTTCAAAATCAAGAACAACCCTTGTAACCTCCGGTCGGTTATACGCCCAGCGAACCGATTTTAAAAGACCGTCTTTTATAGGGATCTCTCTGGGTACCCTGCTTTCCACAACAGAATTCTCAATATCTATAAAAAGTCTCGGAGGCATTTTCTGCTGCGGGTTCTCTTTTAGCCACCGGTAATCTATCTTTGTGTTCTGTGAAATATCTATTACTATCCGGGTATAATCGTCCGTTGAAAAGTTTCTTATCCCTTTAATAACAATTTTTCCGTTTGATTCGGGATTATTAACAATATTGGCTGAATCTTCAGAATATATGGAAAATTCATCCGCCGGCTCCGCGTTTCGGATATTATATTCCGCGGCAGATTCCGGCTCTTCAGCCACAGATGACGGGGGATTATTTATAATAACCGAAGGAATTGTGAAAGTGGCGCCAGTCTGTCCGCCTGATTTATGCGCCATTTTGTTCAGATCAGACAACATACTGTCTGCGGCGGTTTCCTGAGGCGTACCCGGGAAACGCAATTTAAGCTGTTTCAGAACAAACTGCGCTGACGCTAAATCGCGTTTCATAGTAAAAAGTTCGGCATACTCCAGATACCCTTCTGCGGCAGCCTCTGTGTTATAGTTTGTATAAAGAATACGCAGATATTTCATGGCGAGTTCCATATCAGCGTTGTCGCTGTACAACTCATAACTCCTTTTATAGCATTTTCCCGCAAACAGGACAGATATATCAGCATTTTTGGCTCCGGGTTTTGAAGCATATACGCGGTAAAAACGATCGCCCAGAGATGTGTAAGATTTGCGCGGAGAATTCAGGGACTCCGCTATATCGTACTCAGCTTTCAGCGATTCGTAAGTGTCTGCGGCACAAACGCTGTCCGGAAAAAGAATAATACAGAACTGCATAAACAGTAAGAAAAAAAGTACAAATAAACCGATTTCCCGTTTCATTTTCTCCCCTTGTCCGCCGTAACAAAAATATCCTTATTGTTTTCCGTTTTTTTAAAAGGTTTTAAAGTCTCTTTTAAAAAGTGTCCTGTATATGAATCTGTGCATTTGACACACTCTTCCGGCGTCCCTGCAAATACCAGTTCTCCGCCGCTCGCGCCCCCCTCGGGTCCCAGATCAAGTATATAATCGGCACATTTAATGACATCCAGATTATGCTCTATTATCACAATACTGTTACCGGCGGCTACAAGCCTGTCAAATATAACCATCAGTTTTTTTACATCGTCAAAGTGCAGACCGGTCGTAGGTTCATCAAACAGGTAAAGTGTCTTGCCCGTAGGGCGTTTCATCAGCTCCTTGGCAAGTTTTATACGCTGCGCTTCACCTCCGGACAGAGTTGTCGCCGGCTGCCCCAGTTTTATATACCCTAACCCCACATCCGCCAATACCGCAAGTTTAGTTTTTAGTTTCGGTATATTTTCAAAGTAATCTACAGCATCGTCAACTGTCAACTCTAAAACATCAGCTATTGTTTTGCCTTTGTAACGTATATCAAGCGTATCCCTGTTATAGCGTTTACCTCCGCATGAATCACATTTTACATACATATCAGGGAGAAAATGCATTTCAATCTTTATAAAACCGTCACCCTGGCATGTTTCACATCTCCCTCCTTTGACATTAAAGCTAAACCGCCCCCCCGCGTAACCGCGCATCTTAGATTCCTGCGTGGACGCAAACAATTCCCGTATCTCAGTAAATAATCCCGTGTATGTAGCGGGATTTGATCTGGGCGTGCGACCTATAGGCGCCTGATCAATGTCTATAACCTTGTCTATATGTTCAAACCCCGTTATAGCGGTGTGGTTTCCCACCCTTATATTAGCGCCGTGCAGCTTTTTCATCAGCGCGGGATAGAGTATATCAAGAATCAGTGTGGATTTACCGGATCCGCTCACACCTGTGACACAGACCATAAGCCCAAGAGGGATTGCAACATCCAGATTCTTAAGATTGTGCTGTGAGGCTCCTGAAATAGTTACTATCCGGTTATTTTGTTTTCTGCGCACGGAAGGCAGCGGGATTTCCAGTTTTCCCGACATATAAGCGCCTGTCAGCGATTTTTTCTCTTTAAGCAGAAATTCGGGAACGCCGCTAAAAATTACATCCCCGCCTTGAGCGCCCGCAGCCGGTCCCATATCAATAATATGGTCGGCAGTCATAATCGTGTCTTTGTCATGCTCAACGACAATAACGGTGTTACCTAAATCCCTGAGCTTTTTCAGAGTGTCTATAAGCATATTATTGTCCCGCTGATGCAAGCCTATTGAGGGTTCGTCAAGCACATAAAGCACACCTGTCAGACCGGAACCGATCTGAGTGGCAAGGCGTATTCTTTGCGCCTCCCCTCCCGAAAGGGTAGCAGATTTCCTTTCCAGTGTAATGTAGTCAATTCCGACTGACAGCATAAATTCAAGCCGTCTCAGTATCTCTTTTATTATCTTATCCGCGACTTCACGCTTAAACCCTTTTAATCTGATTGATGAAAAAAAATCATAAGCATTTTGTATGTTCAGAAGGGATGCTTCGTAGATGTTTTTTTCGCCGACTTTAACATGGAGACTGTTTTTACGCAGGCGCGCGCCGCCGCATTCAGGGCATGTCCTGCTTTGCATATAACCGCGCGCGTCTTCCGCGTCAGACGGGGATCCCGAGGATAGCTTCATTTTAAGGAACCCCATAACTCCTGTGAACTGCTTTCTATATGGTATCTTCTTGTCACCGTTCATTGTAAACAGCTCTAACGGTTCGTCCGTCCCGTTCATCATAACCGATTGCTGCTGCGAGGTTAAAGTGTTCCAAGGAGCGTTCATATCTATTTTATATTTTGCCGCCGCAGTGTTGATGGTATTATAAAAGTGGAAGTTGTCAATCTGACGCCACGGTTGAATAGCGCCGAGCCTTATACTTTTGGTCGGATCAGGAATAATAGCGTTTTCATCAAATACCATCAGTTCGCCCAGCCCTTCACATTCCGGACAGGCGCCAAAAGGGTTGTTAAATGAAAAAATCCGCGGTTCTATCTCAACAAAACTGATGTTGCATGATGTACAGGCGAACCGTTCGCTGTAAAGCGCAAGCCTTTCGTCATTTTTAATCTCTACAAGCCCGTCAGAACGTTTAAGGGCGATTTCTATTGAGTCAGTGATTCTGCGAATGCTGTCGGATGAAATTTTAATACGGTCTATCACTATGGATACGGAGTGTTTTAAGTTCTTGTCCAATGTTATATCGTCTTCAAGCCGGACCATTTCTCCGTCAATATACGCGCGGACAAACCCTTCCTTCAGAAGTTCTTTAAGAAGTTTGCGGTATTCCCCTTTTTTGCCGCGTATGATGGGGGAAAGGATTTCAATCCTCACCCCTTCACCCATAGCTATCACACTGTCAACAATTTTCTGGACTGTAAAAGCCTCTATCTGTTTGCCGCATTCAGGACAATATACATCGCCCGCGCGTGCATATAAAAGCCTCATATAGTCATAAATTTCGGTGATAGTTCCCACAGTGGACCGGGGGTTTCGGCTGATAGACTTTTGCTCAATACTGATTGACGGAGACAGATATTCTATAAGATCAACATCAGGTTTTTCCATCAACTCCAGAAACTGGCGGGCGTATGCGGAAAGACTTTCCACATATCTGCGCTGACCTTCGGCGTAAATTGTGTCAAACGCAAGGGTGGATTTACCTGAACCGCTGACTCCCGTGATAACGACCAGCTTATTTTTTGGTATATCAACATTTATATTTTTGAGGTTATGCTGGCGTGCGCCGCGTATGACAATATTGTTATTCGGTTTCAATGTTTTTTGCATCCTTTAAGCTTACCCAAGCAACTTCCGCATACTTTTCATCAAGGTAGAATACGGCGTTGCTTATCTTCTCCCGCACTGTGGTGGCACAGTTAAAGATCATGACTGTCACGCCGCCGAATACAATCCCTTTAATCTTTATTTTAGGGTTTTTCGCCTTTGACTGCTCAATCAGTTCCTCTTCTTTATCCTCCATTTCCGAGATGATTGACTCAAAATTATTTTTCATATCTATAAGCTTTTTTATTTTTATATTATTCAGAACTTCGGGTTTAAAAAGATTAAACCTGCCAAGAATATCCTGCATTTTATCCATTGTTTCAGTCATTCTGGCTTTATCCTGACGGATTTTTTCAACTGCCTGATCCATATGGTATTTAGTACCCATATATATTGTAAATTTAGAATTTCCCTGTGTGCCCAATTGTTTGGCGTTGACTTCAGAAAAGGCTTTTATCATACCGCCGGCGATAATCCCTTCACCTGCGGTTGCCTCTAATTTATCGCCGGCATACAGGTCGCTGTTATAAGAGTATTTTTTGATTATTAAGTTATTTTTAGCAAAAATCTTTGCTTTATCAGAATAACCTATGACAACATTGTTCCCTGCTTTGAATAAATTATTGAAGTTCCCTTTGATCCCAGTTTTTATGATTATATTTCCGCCCGCGATTATTTCGCAGTCACCGCAAACCCCCTCAACAATCACATCATCTTTTGCAACAACTTTAAAGCCGGCGAGCACATCCCCTCTTATATGAACAGTGCCGTTAAATTTAATATTGCCTGTGGAAAAATCCACATCTTTATTTATAAATAAAACGTTATGAACTGCCAAAAGACCATTTTTAAATTCAACATACCCGTCCTGAAGCGCGATATAGCTTGTGCCTGTAGGGTTCAGCATTACACCTTCCCCTTGGAAAATATCCACATCTTTGCCGGGGTGCGGTATTATTTCAGCGTTTTTTACGGTTAACCCTTTTAATCCCATAGTGGCAGGGCGTTTTGTTATAAGTATATCCCCTTTTTTGGCGTGAATTACATTGTCTATGTTTTTAAAATCTACTGTACCATCCGCATTTAGCTTCGGTTTTTTGTCAGCTGCGGAGAACTGAACCGAAATCACGGCATCCCGCCCTTTATGTGCGGGGATACCGGTAGCGAACAGAATATGATCAACTATGTAGTTTTCATGATGCATTTTGGCGGCTTTTTCAACAGCGACCTTGTCCACACTTACCTTTATCCCTTCATCTGAAATTGTCTCGTAAATCTCATCCTTTGAAAGATTTTTTCCGCTACCCAAAGCGGGATAAATGGAAATGTAGGCTTCAACTCCGTTTTGTTCAAGGGTTATCAAAACTTTTGAGTCGTATTTACGCCCACTGTCGTTGATTTCAGCTTCAACGGAACCATCATCCAAAGTTTTGCTGGTGAAATCGTTTATACCCAGATTATACGCTTTAGAAAAAATATTCAGAACTTTTTCCGCGTCATCAGGCGTCGCTTTAATGGTAACCATATTCGGGCAACCTCATTAAGGGGTAAATAATACAACAATAAACATTTTAGTAAAACTTGCGTATATTTCAACTGCAAAATACCGGTTCAGGTTCAGTTTCCTATTATTTCATACGCCATATTTCTTATTTTCGGTTCAAAACCGGCGGCGCGGATTTGCCGCCTTATATCCGCGGTTTGCATACGGAAGGTGGCGCCCGCCGCTTTGACCACATTTTCCTCCATCATTACGCTTCCAAAATCATTTGCCCCGAAAAACAAGCCGATCTGCCCGATTTTTTCCCCTTGCGTAACCCATGAAACCTGTATATTCAGAATATTGTCCAATATTATGCGGCTTGCTGCCAGAACCCTCAAATATTCAGCCGCTGTTGCCGCTGTACCGCCTAATTTCGTGTTTTCAGGCTGGAACGGCCACGGTATAAACGCTGTAAAACCTCCTGTTTTATCCTGAAGATCCCTTATACGAAGCAGATGTTCAAGTAAATGTACCGGATTTTCATCTCTGCGGAACATCATGGTGGCAGTGGTTTTCATGCCCAAAGCGTGGGCTGTTTCCATCACGGCGATCCATTCATCGGCATCTATTTTGCGGGGGCTTATCTCCCTGCGCACTTCGTTTGACAAAACCTCCGCTCCTCCGCCGGGTATTGAATCCAGCCCCGCTTCAATAAGTCGTCCAACTGTCTGGTTTAGCGAAAGACCGCTTTGTCTGGCGATATGGGTAATTTCCGGCGGTGAAAAACCGTGTATCCATATTTTATAGTTTTTCTTTATGTACCGGACCATGTCCACATACCAATTTATATCAAGATCCGGATGCAAACCCCCCTGAATAAGTATTTGCGATCCGCCCGCCTCAATTGTTTCACGGATCTTCTCACCCAAGACGGCATAATCCATCAGAAACGCATCGGGGGCGTTTTTATCACGGAAATACGCGCAAAATTTGCATTTACATACGCATATATTGGTATAGTTAATGTTTCTGTCAATAACAAAAGTTACTATATTATCAGGGTGCATGGCGGCGCGCGCCGCGTTGGCGCGTTCCGCCAATTCAAGCAGCGGGACCCCTGAAAATAGTTCCAAAGCGTCATCATTATTGATACGAGTTTTTTTATACATAATAGTAGTTATGATTGTAATTAATTCGCCGGATTATTTCCACTCTTTATTTATGGCAACCTCCCGTAAGTTTTATCTCCTACTTTGAAATGTATGGCAATGGCGGACATGATACATGGCATAGCCCAAAAACGAAGATAAATTTTATTGTTGCCGCCTCTTTATTTGACTGGTACAATAAATCCGGCAATTTGATTTTATAGCAGTTCACATGACATTAACCGTCTGTTATAAGGAGGCGTTTTTATGGACGTGAAAAAAATTCTTTTCCCGACAGATTTTTCTGACGCGTCACGAAATGCGCTGGAATATGCTGTCTATATGCAGAAGGTTTTTAATGCCGCGCTTGAAATAGTCCATGTAATTTTTGATGAAACTTACCTTATTACAATGTATGTTCCGCAGGGAGCCTTACATGGCTTTCTTGGAGAGCTTGAGGCGGGCGCTACACAGCATCTTAACGAATTTTTGAAAAGCTGCGGAAACATTCTTAAAGATGTTGAATTTACTACCAAACTTCTGAAGGGCACCCCTTACGCCGAAATAGTGGCATGGTCAAAAGAATCCGGGGTAGACCTTATTGTGATAGGAACACACGGGCGTACCGGTCTTGAACATGTACTATTCGGTTCCACGGCGGAAAAGATTATAGGCAGATCACACTGTCCGGTAATAACCGTAAAACCATGATTTTTTAAACTACTAAACTTTCGGTAAATGAAAATTCTTTTTTAAAGTCAGAAGACGTATCCCTACTACAGCCGCGGCTGAGAAAAAAGCGTTCACACTGTCCGGTACATCCAAACCACGTAGCAGCAAAAAGAGCAGCGCCCCCGTAAGACTGGCAGAGGCATAAACCTCTTTTCGCAGGACGATTGGAATCTCGCCCGAAAAAATATCCCGCAACATACCGCCTCCTGTGCATGTAAGTAAAGCTACCGGCAATGCTGCAAACCATGAAAGACCGGCATTTATAGCTTTTGATGCTCCTATTACCGTGAACACGCCAAGCCCTACTGCATCCATAACTGTAAAATAACGCATATGCCGCTCTACCTTCTTATTAAAAAAGATGACAAGCATAACGGCCGCCACGGTTGCATATAAATAATTCGGATCTGTAAAAAGAAACGGGGGAATACTTCCGAGCGCAATTTCACGAACAGTCCCGCCGCCCACTGCCGCGGTAAACGCCAATACAAAAAGCCCATATATATCCATCTCTTTTTTTACCCCAAGAAGCGCGCCGCTTACGGCAAAAGTAAATGTGCCAAGGAGATCAAAAAGATAAATAAATAACATTTCTTATACTTTTTCCAACTTTATTATACGGTCACACCGTTCTGACAGTTCCGTGTCATGGGTTACAATAACGACAGAAATTCCCGTATTTTTCAGATTAAAAAGCAATTCCTGTACAGCAAGGCTGTTTGATCGGTCAAGATTACCAGTGGGTTCATCCGCCATAATTATTGTGGGGTTGTTCATCAACGCTCTGGCTACCGCAACCCGCTGCTGTTCACCGCCGGACAACTCTTTCGGATAGTGCGCAACCCGCTCTTTCAGCCCTACAGTTTCAAGAAGTTCTCCGGCGCGCGCCTGCGCCTCTTTTTTATCTTTGCCGGCCAGAAGAGCCGGAATTGTAACATTCTCCAAAGCGGTAAAATCATCCAAAAGATAATGAAACTGAAAAACAAAACCCACGTTACCATTCCGGTATCTATCCAGTTCCGCGCTGTTGAACCCGTATATATTTTTCCCGCGGAACATCACCTCCCCCGCGCTGGGACGCTCAAGTCCGCCTATTATATGCATTAAGGTTGATTTGCCCACCCCGGATGATCCCGTTATGGCAATAAGCTCCCCTTCCTTTATCTCCATGGAAAACTCCCTCAGCGCTTCAATACTGTATTGCCCCATAGAGAAACTCTTGGATATGTTTTTAATTTCAATCATTGCGTATCGCCTCAATCGGATCGGTTTTAGCCGAGATACGCGCGGGTAAAACAGCCGCCACATAGGTTATTAAAAGCGCGCATATTGTAACAGTTATAAATACGCGCGGCGAAATAAGAACAGGGATCGTATCAGAAAAATAAATATCTTTCGGTACCTTTATAATTTTAAAATTTTTCAGCGCAAAACATAGAACAAAGGCAAGAAGATCTCCTAAAGCCGTACCCAAAGCGCCTATTATAATCCCCTGACGTGTAAATATATTGCGTATCAGTTTTTCGGAAGCGCCCATAGCGCGCAAAATAGCCACATCTTTGCGTTTATCCTTTACAGTAACAGTAATCATGCTGACAATACTAAACGACGCCACAATAATTATAAGGGTAAGAATCACAAACAGAGCATACTCTTCCAGCTTGAGGGCATCAAACAGCTTGCCGTTTCTGCTGAGCCAGTCGCTTACCCATAAAAACCGTTCCTCATCTCTGTTAAGCTCAGTCTGCATACTGTTCGCTATAGATTCCGCCTTATCAGGATTTTTTACCATAACGCCGATTCCGGAAATGCTGTTCCCGATCCCGAAAAAGTCTTGAGCCTGCTTCAAATCCATATATATCAGCGATTTATTGTATGCCTCAAACCCTGCGTCAAAATAACCCGCTACTCTGAATCTGCGCATTTTAGGGATTATTCCGAACGCACCCTGCGTTATGGCGGAACTCATAAGAGTTATTTTGCTGCCGGTTACCAAACCCAGAGAGAAGAGGATCTCTTTGCCTACAAGGATACCCGGAAGGTCGTCATTTCCCGAAACAGCAATGTCTCCCCACGAACCTCGGATTATATCAAGGTTTAAACCAGCGCCAAACTCCTCATCATCCGGTATTATACCGCGCACTATAACGCCGTTCACTTTGCGCTCGGTGGTTATCACCGCCTGATCGGTAACATACGGGGAAACCCCTGTAACATACGGCAACGCGGCGATTTCAGCAGCCAGGTCTTCCCAGCCGTTAATAGTGACGCCTGTCATATTATTAACAGTTATGTGCGGTTCGGCGCCGAGAAATTTCTCTTTCAGATTAGCGGTGAAGCCGTTCATAACGCTTATAACGGTTATAAGAGCCGACACCCCGAGCATTACACCAACCACGGACGTAATAGAAAGGAATGACAATAGTTTATTTCTTTTCCGCGCCTTTAAAAATCTTGACGCAAATAGGTTTTCAAGTTTCGGCATTTAAAGTTATTTACTCTCCGTCGGGTTTATAACGTTTATCTCTGATGTATATCTGTTTTGTATTGGGGGCTTTATCCACCTGACGTTCATCAATTATAAAGAGCTTACTCTCTCTTATGAGTTCGGCAAATTTTGAATAACCGTAGTTACGGGAATCAAATTCCGGCGCATGATTAGCTATGTGCTGCCCCACAACGCCGAGATATGCCCAACCCGATTCATCCATAGTCGCAGCCACAGCGTTTCTCAGCAGATTTACAAGCGTTGTGTTCCCTCTGAGTTCATTGGAAATAAGCCTCTTTGGCGGTTTTTCCTGTGCATCCATATCTTCGGACTTAAGTATATCTGTAAATATAAACTTATCACAAGCGCTGATAAAAGGCTTTGGTGTCTTACGCTCGCCAAAACCGTAAACAGTAAGCCCTGCCTCGCGTATCCGGGAGGCAAGGCGTGTAAAGTCGCTGTCGCTGGAAACAAGACAGAATCCGTCAAATGTTTTTGTGTACAAGAGATCCATAGCGTCTATGATCATTGCGCTGTCTGTGGAGTTTTTCCCAACTGTGTAGCCAAATTGCTGTATCGGCTGAATAGCGTGAGTCAGAAGTATGTCTTTCCACCCTTTGAGATGAATGCCTGTCCAGTCTCCGTAAACGCGCTTAACTGTGGCGATTCCGAATTTAGCGACCTCCTGCAGCAAAGGATCCACTATATTGGGCGATGCATTGTCCGCATCAATCAACACTACCAGTTTTTTATGCATTAAATCATTGTTCATTCCATCAATGTAAGCTAATTTATTATATTTGAAAAGTTGTTATATTATAAACATTGTTAAGGTTTTCATAACATTAGTTATATCAACCGGTTTCGGTAGGTGTCCGTCCATTCCGGAGTATAAAGCTTCCTCTATATCCTCTTTATAGGCATTTGCGGTCATAGCGATGATAGGGACAACGCCTGCGTCAGGACGATTAAGCATACGTATCTCTTTTGTCGCCTCATAGCCGTCCATGATCGGCATCTGAATGTCCATAAAAATTAAATCGTAATATTTATAAGGTGATTTGCTAAACATCTCTAACGCCAGCTTGCCGTTCTCCGCTTCCTCCACCATAATGCCCGCCGGAGTGAGCATCTCTTTTATAATTATACGGTTTATCTGAATATCCTCAACAAGTAGAATTTTTTTCCCTTTAAAATCCTTAACTTTATCTTCTGTACTTGTATCAACGATTGTTTCCCCTTTTTTTAACCTCAAATCAAAGAAAAATTTGGAGCCGATACCCAACTTACTTTCAACTTTAATAACGCCTCCCATCATGCCTGCAAGATTCTGGCTAATTGAGAGTCCCAGCCCCGTCCCGCCGAATTTCGCCGCTACATGGGTGCTTGTCTGTTCAAAAGGGACAAAGAGTTTTTCCATCTGTTCTTCTGTCATACCTATACCAGTGTCAGAGATGGAAAAATTTAATTTGACATTTTCGTCATCCTCTTCTGAAATATTGACCTGAAAATTTATCTCTCCCCCTTCGTGTGTAAATTTAACCGCATTGCCTAGGAGATTTAGCAGTATTTGGTCAATCCTCATCTTATCCCCGACTAAGATTAAATCTTTCATCTTGTCTATACCGGTTATCAATAATATATTTTTATCCAGACAGCGTGGCATGATAATTTTCGTCACATCATTATAGGCGGACAGACAACTGAACGGTCTGGAAGCAAGTTCCAGCTTGCCTGATTCTATCTTGGACATATCCAGTACATCGTTTAATATACTCAGCAGATGGTGGGACGCTGTTATAATATGGTTTATAGATTCAAGGGTTTTATCCGGATCCGGTATTGAATTTTTGGCAATGCTCGCCATACCGATAATCGCGTTTAACGGCGTTCTTATTTCATGACTCATTGAGGCAAGAAATATACTTTTGGATTTGGATGCCACTTGTGCGGCTTGGGTCTGAAGCTCAAGTTCGTGAGTCCGCTCTTTGACAATCTTATCCAGCCTGCGGTATATCCTCCTATTTCTGCATAGTAACGCAACAGTAATTACAAATGCAAAAATCAGAATTATCGCCGTTAGTATTGTCTGTTTCATATTTTAATGCTCTCCAGTTTAATATAACACCGACATATAGCTGTTGCAACGTAAATTCACATATCAAACACAAAAAACGCATAAATACCGCGTTGATTCAATTAAATTTATACGTCAAAGCCGCAACGATACGATAAAATTCCAAACGCAGAGGATTGGACTTATCAATATTCCGGTTCCGGTAGTATAAATCCTGCCAGTTTGATTCCTGATAATTCCGCTGTGTCACGCATTGCGCAATCAGTTTGAGGTCAATCATTTTACCGGCGTAAAAACCAAATATACCGGAAAAAGTCCAGCGTATTTTGTTGTCTCCCCATTTATCGCGTTGCGGCGTATCGTATAAATAAAGATCCGCTTCCGCAAGAATCGCCGCTAAATTAAAAAAAACTGGCATCTGAAAACCGACAAGCATATTACCGTAATAATTAAAACCGTTACAATTTTCCCCGTCATCATTTTCAAAAAACCACGATTCACCTTTTGCCGCCCGGGTATAACCTTTATAGTTAAGTTCGTGATAACTCCGGAAAACTACATGATGCCAGTCTCCGGGATATAAAGCGCTTAAATCTGTCTGCAAAACCGCTCCTGTATGCACCTCCCAGAGCAAACCGTCAAATCCCCCGCCGTTCACTGAGGATTTACCTGCATCATCAGGCTGATTAAGCCCGATTCCGTAAAACTCACTGTCATATAATTCAATATTCCAGCCCGACCCTATTCTGCCGCCTGCCATTAATTGAAAGAAGGCAACCGGTGTCCAGACAGTATTAACAATACCGTTTAGAGAAACCGGGGATATTTCAGCGCCAAAGGCAAGGTTGATGTTGTTGTCTCTAGTCAGAAAACCCTCACCCTGCAAAAAAGGGAAGATTAAACGCTCTGTGAATGCCAGTTTTATCTCCGGCAAGGAGGATGCCAGCAGAAAAAACTCATGGGAAGCGGTAACGCCCTCTCCGATTTCCCGCCGGTCTTCCGCAAGGAGTTCCTTTGCAAATAATAGCAGGAAAATCAGAAATGTTATTTTTTTCATACACGGATTGCCGCGCTACATAAAAAACATTCCGCCCGCAAAAACGGTCAATGTTTTTATAATGTCGCTATAATATCAGTCTTTATAATCCAGTTTGCTCATGATACGCCTTAATTCGGGCGCCAATTCAGAATTCTGCGCCGCAAAGTTTATTGTAGCTTCCAGTAAACCTATTTTCTCTCCGCAGTCAAAACGCATCCCGTCAAATTCATACCCGAAAACATGCCCATTCTTTGCCAAGGTGCGTAGAGCGTCAGTAAGCTGAATTTCATTACCGGTTTCCGGTTGTGTTGTCTCCAGAATATTTAAAATATCGGGAGTTAAAATATATCTCCCTATAATAGCAAATTCCGAAAGTGGCGTATCTTTTGGCTTTTCAACCATATCCGCAAGTTTGTACATCCTTTCATCCACACGGGTATCAATACTTACTATTCCATAGCGGCGGGCGTGTTCCGCCTTTATAGGCATCAGGGATATTATGTTTCCGTTAACCCGTTCATATTGGCGGATAAGCTGTGATATGACAGGTTCTTTGGAAAGTATTATATCGTCAGGCAGTATAACCGCAAACGGCTCCCCTTTCAAAATATCTTTTGCGCACAATATGGCATGACCCAGACCCAGTTGTTCCTTTTGGCGTACATATATAATATCCGCCATTTCGCTTATCCGTTTCATATCTTCATACAGTTTGGTCCGTCCGCTTTCCAAAAGGATTTTATTGAGTTCAACATTCATATCAAAATGGTCTTCCATTGATTTTTTTGCCCGACCGGTTATAAATATAATCTGCTCTATGCCTGAATCAATAGCTTCCTCAACTGAGTACTGAATCAACGGTTTATCAATAAGGGTGATCATCTCTTTAGGAATTGCTTTTGTGGCGGGCAGCATCCTAGTCCCATATCCTGCGACAGGAAATACGGCTTTTCTGATTTTCATATTATCTCCTCTTATTTTCTAAACATATAATATTTCTGAACGTTTTTATCCAGTCATCAGGCATCTGCACCGCCAGTTCCTGCCAACAGTAATCGTTTACAATAAAAACTCTGGATGAATACTTTTGTATCCACGGATTTTGGTTCTGATGAAAGTTAATACTTTTAACCTTTTCAAAATTAAATCTTGCAAATGTAGGATTAAGTTTTTTCAGCCAGTCTAAATTTGTTTTATGCTCGCTTACTGTTACAAAGCAATTGTTTTCCCTGTAAAACTCATGGCGATTTTTCCCGTCAAAAAAGAGATAATAGTCATCCCCCAGAGCTTCGCTAAAGTCATAATCCGTGCGCCAGTGGGTTATGGCATATTTGCCGTCCGGCGCCGGCACTTTGGATGTTATTATTATTGACTCCGGATATTTAAAAACCGCATCATTGTACGTTATGTCACTTACGGTTATCGAACGTTTTGCATTTAACTTGAGCTGACCGGTGAATAGCAGGTAATCCTGAAAGGTATTGCAGGCAAGCATGGGATCAATATTTAACAGCTTTCTTTTTATCTCTCTGAAAGAGAATATTGTGAAAAACGGTTTTTTCAGTTTGCAAATCATAGGGTTTTCCGCCTCTATGATATTTTTGAGATAGCTCAGGCGAAAATATTTACCGCCCATAAATACCCATAAATTTTGGGGATATAAAGATGTAAAATCTTTTGTATATATATTTTTTACGGCGCGTCCCATATTGCTGCGCAGAGTTGTCGAAAGCATCTCCAAATTCGGGGACGGATCTATAAAAACAAATTCATACATTTCTATATATACCAACTTTTTCTATAAACATAGCCATTAGAATAACATTATCTTTAAATTCATGCAACTTTGATATAAAAAGAGTCTCTTTCAACAGGATTAAGCCCCGCGGTTGTTATCAGGTGGCGCAGTTCCGTTTCAGTCATCCCTCTCTTGCTTTTTGCGCCGGCTGCATAAGCTATATTTTCCTGCACTATTGTGCCGTCTAAATCGTCCGCTCCGAAATGAAGGGCAATTTGCGCCGTTTTTTCACCCATCATAACCCAATACGCTTTTATGTGGGGAACATTGTCCAGAATAATTCTGGCGGCGGCGGTCACATAAAGATCGTCAACCGCTGTTGCGGGGCTGTTGCTGTCAAAAACCGTACCATACGGCTGGAATGCCAGCGGAATAAAAGCGTTAAAACCACCGGTGCGCTCCTGAAGTTTACGTATTAAAAGAAGATGGTTCTCTCTGTCCATAGATGATTCAAAATGTCCATAAAGCATTGTGGCATTGGTCTTTATCCCTGAGTCATGCGCAGTTTCCATGATTTCAAGCCATTTAGCGCCGGATATCTTCTCCGGACATATAATGTTCCGGACTTTTTCATCAAATATTTCGGCGCCGCCGCCCGGCATACTATCAAGCCCCGCAGCTTTAAGCCGTGAAAAAAGTTTTTCAGGCGGCAATCCTGACTGTCTTGCCATAAACTCCGCCTCCACTGCGCTGAAAGCCTTCAGCGCTTTATCGGGGAACTCACTTTTAAGAGCAGAAAGCATCTCCGTGTAATAGTCAAGTTTTATGTCCGGATGCAGACCGCCCACTATGTGAAGCTCCTTTGTTTCTTTTCCGTGTATGCGCACATTATTTAATATATCTTCCGAACTCATCAGATAACCGTCAGGGTCGCCTGTCCTGCGTGAAAATACACAAAATTTGCATCTGTTCAGACATATATTGGTGTAATTAATATGAAGGTTTTTTACATAAAATGTATCTTTCCCCCAAAGATTACGCCTGATTTTATCCGCCTGAATCCCGATAGATATAAGAGGTTGATCAAATATAGACATTTATATTTTCCTTTTAACTATTTACAAAATCTACAAACCTGACCTTAGCCAACTGTTTTTGGGTCAACTCCCCTTTGTTTTTTATAACCTTGGTAAGTATATCGTTTAGTGGAATTATCATAATTCCTCCTTCGGCAAGTTGGTCTTCCAGCGCTTTCGGCATATTTTTAGCCCCTGCGGAAACGAGAATTCTGTCATAAGGCGCTTTATCGGGAAACCCTAAAGCGCCGTCCGCAGTAAAAAGGCGCACATTGATTATCTTCATCTGCCTTATTTTTTCCTGCGCTTTGGCGCGCAGTTCAGACAACAGTTCCAGAGCAAAAACCTCGTCTGCCAGCTTACTTAGTAGCGCGGTGACAAAACCCGAACCGGCGCCTATTTCAAGACATTTATGGTTTTTATCAATTTCAAGTTCGTAAAGCATTTCCGCTACAAGTGACGGTTGTGATATAGTCTGCCCCATTCCTATTGGCTGTGTGTCATTTGTATAAGCTTTGGGGTTATTATCCATAAAAAATTGACGCGGAACAGTATTAAACGCCTCAACTATCCGCTGATCATCATGACATGACGGGCGGATATATTTGTCTATAAAATATTCCGGCACCTTCATTGTTTTATAGTCAAGCATTCAATATCTCCGTGCCAATCCCTTCTACAGTGAAAAGTTCTAAAAGGACGGAGTGCATAAGCCTTCCGTCTATTATGTGCGCCTTTGCCACCCCCGATTTTAAAGCATCAAATACCCCTTTCAGTTTAGGCAGCATACCGCCGGTTATAACATTTTCCTTACGCATTTTTTCCACATCTGTCAGCGTAACAGACGATATCCGCTCTCCGTTTTTATCGAGAAGTCCCGCAACATCTGTAAGCATCAGAAGTTTTTCAGCTTTTAAGGCAGCCGCTATACTTCCCGCGGCAAGATCGGCGTTTATATTATATGCCTCCCCATCGCTTCCTATACCCACGGGGGCTATCACGGGAATAAAATCGGCGACCGCTTTTATAAGTGAAATATCTACAGCGCTGACAACCCCAACCTGCCCCAGATCAGAGCTACCGTCTGACTGCATCTTTTTAGCTGACAAAAGATGCCCGTCGCGACCGGAAAAGCCGACAGCCCTGCCGCCGGTGCGGCTTATAAGACCCACTATCTCTTTGTTTATTTTACCTGAAAGGATCATCTCTACAATATCCATTGTTTCCGGGGATGTTACACGCATCCCCTGTTCAAAACGGTTCTCAATACCTAACTGTTCAAGCATTTCTCCGATCTGGGGACCGCCCCCGTGAACTATAACAGGGTTTATGCCTACCTGTTTCAGCATTACAACATCCTGAGCAAAACTGTATTTGAGTTGCTCATTTGACATGGCGTGCCCGCCATATTTAATGACTACGGTTTTACTATAATATTTCTGCATATACGGCAATGCTTCTATAAGCGTTTCCGCCTTTAACTGCGGAGTTTGCAAACTATTGCGCCCCTATAATGTTATTTTGTACACCAGATTACCGTTGATATTATCAGCTATAAACGTTCCCTCGTGTTCAGCTATAATGGTATGCGCTATCGCCATTCCCCAATAGTCAAAACTCTGCGCAAACATCTGATGATCCCATGGACGGAACATTGTGTTAAGAATTTCCTGCGGCATGGAGATATTTTCCACTGTTATCTGAATGGTATATTTATCTTCCTGACTTTGGGTGACAACATGGAATTTTGCCACCGTATTTTCAAAACTGAGATACTGTATAGTATCTTTTATAATATAGCAAAACGCAAGTTTAAGAAAAAGCGGGCTTGCTGTCAGTGTCCGTAAATCCATACTCTGTAAATCGTATGTCATATTATAGCGGCTGGTATAAAAGCTTAGATAAGCGGAGAAAGCTTTTCCGAATGTTTTTTCCGATATGGCTACTATAAGGTCATTATAAAAACCGGATACTTCCAGTTCTTCAGTCATTTTAAGATTAAGAACATGGTTATAGTCATTGTACCCGTTTACAAGCTCCTCTATAAAACGGAGTTTTTCATCAACAACCCTCCAGAGGGAGTCAGTATGCTCTGTTTTTTCTGTCAGCGGTTTGAGCTGCCGTAAAAAACATACTGCGGCAAGTAAAGAGTTAAGTACATTATGCGAAAAGTGTTTTGCAAAACTGCCGACTATAGCGACCTCATCTTCCGAAATGGCAGTGTGCTGTCTGATATCTTCAACATTTTGAAAGTTCTGGATAGCGTTGACTATTTGGCTGATTGTTTCATAAATTTTTTGATTGCCTAGCGACGGTGATATATTTATATGTTTGTATATATGTTTTGGCAGCGGTTTGTCGGCAAGCAAAAAACAGAGTCTCCCTTTGCGCATATTGTCGGGGTTATCGGTGAGTATTATACTCGCGTCATTGTTATCGGTAGCTAACGCGCCTATATTTTTCAGATAATCGGCTATTTGGTTTTTATCCTTCTTAATTATGCAGTGAATCTGCGGAGATTTCATATATTGTGTCTTTAAACCTCAATTAAAAACCCTTTTAATACTTTATAATATATATCACAATAAAATACTATTATTAATCTTGCGTTACAAATTTTTTCCGGCTTTATGAAACCAGTAAAGCGCTTCTTTATAGTTTTTTTCAACTCCTCTGCCGCTTTGGTACATATAACCAAGATTATACTGCGCTATTAAATAACCCTGTTCCGCCGCTCTGCGATACCACTCCGCGGCTTTCACATCATTGCGCGCAACCCCTTTCCCGGCGGCGTACATTACCCCTAAGTTATATTGCGCCTTGACGTGCCCTTTCTCTGCCGCCGCACGGAAAAACTGAGCCGCCGTTCCGTAATTTTTTCTGACCCCTCTTCCGCTTTTATAATAAAATCCAAGCTTAAACTGCGCCTCTGTGTGCCCCTGCTCCGCGGCTGCATGGTAATATTGAATGGCAAGTGAAAAATTCTGTTTACAGCCGCGCCCCGAAGCAAGCATATCCGCCAGACTGTTAAAAGCGTCCGCGTAATTTTGTTCGGCGGCTTTTAATAGCCATTTCAACGCATTTTTTTCATTTTTTGCTGTTCCGACACCGGAAGCCATAAGGAAACCGGTTAAGAATTGACATTTTGGGTTACCACCGATAGCGGCTTTTTCAAAACAGATAAAAGCCGTTTTCATGTCATCTTTCATGGCGGCTTCAGCTCCTATTTCATAATATGTTTTCCTTTTTTTCAGTTTAAACAGCGATAAAAATTTTTTTATCATTTATTTATATTATAATTTATTTTTTCCGGATAGCCAAGTTGATTGACGTAAAGATTTAAAATACTAAAAAGAGAAAAGAATGCGCTATGCTCCTGTAAATATTCCAATTCCAGATTAAGTAACGCTTAATTCGGAATTGGAATTACCGTACTTCCTCAGTTATTAACAAGGTACGTTCAAATGCTTCCTAAAAAAAACTTTTACAATCTTTACAATAAAAATATCGTTGCCAGTAACCCCGCAGAGGTCATAGTTATTGTATAAGGCAAAGCTAATTTTACCATTTCCAGATAAGAGAGGCGTATCAGCGGCGCAAGCGAAGAGGTCAAAAGGAAAAGAAACGCCGCCTGCCCGTTAGGAGTAGCCACTGAAGGGATATTGGTCCCCATGTTTACAGCTACAGCCAGCTTATCGTACCAGTTCTGATCAAACATTCCCGCCTCAAAAGCGCTTTTTATCTCAGTAATATAGACTGTCGCTACGAATACGTTATCGCTTATAGCGGACAGCAAACCGTTGGCAAGAAAAAACGCTATAAGCTGGTTATGCCCTTCAATACCCAGAATCAAGTGAAGTATGGGTTTAAATAATCCCTGATCGTGTATAACAGCCACTATAGCGAAAAACACAACTAGAAGAGCGGTAAACGGTAAGGCGTCTTTAAAGGCTTCGCCGAAATGATGCTCTTCCGATACTCCGTTAAACGCAGTGGCGAGTATTATAACTGTTAAGCCGATAAGACCCACTTCCGCAAGGTGAAAAGCCAGCGCAGCCACCAGAAATACAACCACTAACGCCTGCACTGCAAGTTTTACTATTGATTCGGTTGTAAGCGCCTTGTTCTGCACCTCCACATCAGCCTTCAGAATGTTGTAAACATTTTCAGGCAATTTATAGCCGTACCCTTTGAAATGCACGATTTCGAGTAATACGCAGGTCAGCATCCCTGTAAAAAAAACCACAATGGACACAGGCGCGCACATAATAAAAAATTTAACAAAATTCCAGCCCATTACTTTTCCGATGAGGAGGTTCTGCGGTTCCCCCACAAGGGTTAAAGCGCCCCCGAGAGCTGTGCCTACAGCTCCGTGCATCATAATGTTCCGTAAGAAACCGCGGAATTGTACAATGTCTTTTTTGCTCTCTTCGGATAACAAACTGTCATCTGCAAGAACTTTGCTGGATCTCTCTCCTTTGCGTTTCTCATTAGAGGCGTATCTGTGATAGATACCGTAAAAACCATAAGCTACAGCTATTATAACCGCTGTCACAGTAAGAGCGTCCAGAAAGGCTGAAAGAATCGCTCCCATAAAACAAAACACCAATGAAATCATTACCTTTGAGCGGATTGAAACTATTATTTTGGTGAAAATAAAGAGAAGTCCGCTTTTCAGAAAATGTATTCCGGCTACCATGAACATAAGAAGCAGAATAACCGGTAAGTTATCCGCCACATGCTCATATACCAGCTCCACCGATGTGAGCCGCATAATTATCGCTTCAAAGGCGAGCAGACCTGCCGGGGGCAGCGGATAACATTTTAAAGCCATTGCCAGAGTGAAAATAAATTCCGCTAATATTATCCACCCCGTCCAAAATTTACCTATACTTACCAAAAGTAACGGATTTACTACTAAAAAGCCCAGAATTGCAAGTTTGTACCATTGCGGCGATTGACCCATAAAATTGTGAACTATCGCCGCTATTACCCCATTGTTCTTCTGCATTAGATATCCTCCTAGTTATTGTTTGAATTACTCCACGCAGTTGAATTTAACATATTTTTACGTAGTTGTTAATACCCTATGTAAGTTTTACAATGATTTCATAGTTAAAATGCTGTAACATAGTGATTATGTATAAAAATATATATAAAAACAGGGGGAAAAACAACGGGGGGTTTACTTTAGTAGAACTTGCAATAGCGCTGGCGGTAATGGGGATTTTAACCGGTATCGGCATATCGGGGGCAAGGGCGATGCGGCAGGCGTGGGAAGTTCAGGAGATGCGCCTTAACGCGGAGCTTGCCATGCGCACATTGGAGGAGTTTACCATTATGCACAGAAGGCTACCGTCAGAAAAGGAGTTTTCTACGCTCAATCTGCCGAAACAAAACAACGGCAGTTATATTTATCTTATAAACCCTGCACTGGCTGGAATGCTCACAGCGGAACAATATTGCGAATACAGGTACGATAAATCTCATCTGCTGACGCCTGACCCGGCAAATAAGCAGGTTGCGGTTCCTTACGCTTACGCGGTGGATTTTGAGCCTTCTGACAACACGCCCGTCTTGCGGCATTTAAAAAGTTACGATGATTTCCGCGCTGATTTACGGTGCAGAAACAGCCCAACCCCTGATATATTAACAAAAACGCTTCCTTCCGTAAAAAAAGGAAGCGGCTATAATACAGATATAATTTTTCATGGCGGGGAAACGGATTATATTGTGTGCATCGGAATACTTAATGAAAATGAACGTGAACGCGCCGCAATTATACAATTTTTTGAAAACAACCCTTATTTTACATCTGTAAGCAGTCCAGCGCCGGTTTGCTCAGCCTTGCCTAAAGAGAGGAAAAGCGGAAAAATCTTTAATTTGTCGTCAGGAAGTCGGACATTTATAGACAATATATCGTTTATAAAACTGCGGATTGCCGTAAGTTCATTAAATTACAGAGACAGCGGGGTAACTGTAAGGGATTTTACAATACGGACAGAGCCGTAGAGCATTTGATGTCTATAAGCATATAGAAGCCTGTAAATACAAGTAAATTCATTTTTTTGCAAAATTTTTCGGCAATCGCGTCAAACATCTTGCACTAAAAACTAATTATTTATCGCAGTTATGGCAGTTCCACTCGTCTTTGCGAGGAACGTAGCGACGAAGCAATCCAGTTAGAGCTTTTACCTGCATGGATTGCCGCGCTTCATAAAAAACATTCCGCTCGCAAAGACGGTTAATGTAAAGTGGAACTGCTATAATATCAACGCAGGTGATTATTTATCAATATGTTATATGTTTTATAGTAGTCCTCGTCGGCAAAAAAACCACAGCGCCTGTAAAGCCTTACGTGACTTGTTTTTTGGTCATTGGATGTTGAAACCACCGGCGGAGCCGGTGAGAATATAAGAAGCGGTAGCGTAAAAGATGATATAAAAGCCTCCCGTGATGTTGTAAATAATATTTGGGGTTGCAAACCAAATA
>JAIRQX010000024.1 GCA_031256375.1 Deferribacteraceae bacterium | reverse complement strand
TTGAGTGAGCCTTTCAAGTTGCATCTCCTCTCCAAATATGTAACGTTGTTTTTGTTTTTTCATAATTTAACATCAAACTTATCATAATTGTTTTACACACATTATTAAAGATGTGGTTTCTGGAGGTTGCCTTAAGTAATTCCTAATGCACAAAAATAAAGGGGACTCAAATAACTCAATTTCACTGCATTTTTCTTAAACTCTTCATCAAATTTGCGCCAAAGTATATAATTGCCAAAATATTTCTTGACAACAGCCTGTATCCCTTATAGACTTTCTAGCTCTGAGTTATGGAGGTATGCTAAATGCTGGCAGTGATTAAAACAGGCGGTAAACAATATACGGTAGAAGAAGGTTCTGTTATTGAGGTTGAGCTTTTAAACGCTGAAAATGGCGCTGTACATACGTTCAGTGAAGTTTTACTTATTGCGGAAGGCGGAAATGTAAAGGTAGGCAATCCTACTGTTGAAGGCGCGACAGTTGAGGCTGAAGTGATCGGCAATATCAGGGCTGACAGAGTGCTTGTATTTAAAAGAAAACCCCGTAAAGATTATCGTAAACGCATAGGACACCGTCAGAGATACACAAAGGTTAAGATAACAAAAATTATCTGATTATTAATAAATCAGACAGATGAGGGTATTATGGCTCACAAGAAAGCTGGAGGCAGTTCCAGAAACGGTCGCGACAGTAACAGTAAACGTCTTGGTGTAAAAAAGTACGGAGGCGAGAGTGTTGTCGCCGGCAATATATTAGTCCGACAGCGCGGTACGCCGTTTAAAGCCGGCGCAAATGTGGGGCTCGGCAAAGACCATACGCTTTTTGCCCTGACTGACGGCTATGTTAAGTTTGAAAACAAAGGCGGCAAAGGGCAGTTTGTTTCTGTTTATTTTGAGCGGCTTTAATTTAATATTTTGCGGAGACTTAACGGTTTATGCGGCAGAGGGAAAACTTTTGCCGCTTTTTTATTTTCATGGCTTTGAAATATGATTGACGCATTAACGATTACAACTACCGGCGGGCGCGGCGGCAACGGCGCAATAAGTTTCCGTCGTGAAAAATATGTTCCTCGAGGCGGACCTGACGGCGGTAACGGCGGAAAGGGCGGAGATGTAGTAATTAAAGGGGATAGCGGCAAGCAAACCCTCCTTGATCTCCGTTATAAAAAAAAGTACAATGCCGGAAACGGCAAAAATGGCGGGGGTAGGGATAGGACGGGGCAGACCGGATCAGATATCATCATATATGTACCTTTTGGCACTATGGTGTTTGACGAAGAAAATGGCATGCTTCTTGCGGACATAAGCCGTAGCCAACCTGAATTTCTATTGGCAAAAGGCGGAAGGGGCGGACGCGGGAACAGCTCTTTTACCAATTCCACACAACGCGCCCCGCGGACTGCCGAAACCGGTGAAGACGGAGAAGGGCGTATTATACGGCTGGAACTTAAACTTATTGCGGATGTAGGCATAATCGGTTATCCTAATGCGGGGAAGTCCACATTTATCTCCACAGTATCGGCGGCAAAGTCTAAGATTGCTGATTACCCGTTTACTACACTCACTCCCGTACTAGGAGTAGTAAAAGATGATACGGGCAGTTCGTTTGTGATCGCTGATATGCCGGGTTTAATTGAGGGCGCAAGCAAGGGAGACGGATTGGGGCGGAATTTTCTGCGACATATAGAACGTACAGATTTACTGCTACATTTTGTTGATGTTTCTGCATACCCTATTCCTGAGTGTTGTGCAGAGGAGCCGGTGGTTGACAGATATCTTGCCATACGCAAGGAACTGGAATCGTATTCCTGTGATGTAGCCGTTAAGCGGGAGGCGATTGTCGCCACAAAAACCGACTCCACGGTTAAGGAGAATCTGGAGCGGTTGGCGGAATACGCACTGAAAAACG
Source organism: Deferribacteraceae bacterium (assembly GCA_031256375.1). Classification (GTDB taxonomy): domain Bacteria; phylum Chrysiogenota; class Deferribacteres; order Deferribacterales; family JAISNW01; genus JAIRQX01. The sequence goes on along the minus strand of JAIRQX010000024.1, from coordinate 8,328 downwards.
GCAAACCCTTTTTTAAAATTTCCTCTTTATCTAAAGAGGGGATACCGGAACTGTTGTTATGGATACATCAAATATTGCAAGACAAAAGCGCGGCGGAGGAATGTACAAAAAACAGCCTGTAGCTCTGAAAGAGATTTTTGATGAAGTTGGAGGTTCTCAGCGCGGTATAACTGATATTTTGCGTCTTCAGCGCGCGTGGTCTGTGCTGATGGGAGAGAGGATAGCCACAGTCACTTTCCCTTACCGGCTTAAAAAAGGGCTTTTAAGCGTCGCCGTTTGTGATCAAATATGGTTAGCCGAATTTCCGTATATAAAAGAGGGGATGATCAACAAGATAAAAACTTACGGGATTGATCTTTCAGATATACGGTTCAAATTATCAAAAATGAGACAACCTGTTCTTCCTCTGCCTAAGGAGAAACAGTCTCTGACAAATGAGCAGGAAAAAAAAATCGGCGCTCTTGCGGCGGAAATCCGCAACAATGGGATAAGAGAGGCTTATGCAGGGGCTCTCACCGCCTTTTTCAGGAGAAAGATATGATTCTTAATATAGCGGCTTTTCCCGCTGAAATCCTCAGAAAGAAAGCGGAACCGGTTGAAGAGATAACCGAAGAGATAAAAACGCTGATAGCGGATATGATAGAGACCCTTTATAATGCTAAAGGTTACGGATTGGCTGCTCCGCAGGTGAACCGTTCACTAAGGATTTTTGTAGTTGACAGAAACGGTGGCAAAAGCGTTGTCAGGGAACCGGAAGTTTTTATAAACCCTGAAATCACTGCATTCAGCGGGGAGATCATTGCTGATGAAGGTTGCCTGTCTTTACCGGGGGAGTTTGCGCCTGTTAAAAGATATGCTAAAGTCACATTAACCGCGTTAAATGAAAAAGGGGAGAGTGTTATTCTTGAGGCGGTGGAACAGAGGGCGCGCGCTTTGCAGCATGAGATGGATCATCTTAACGGAGTGTTGTTCCTTGATCATTTGCCGTCTTTCCGCAAAGATACCATAAAAAAACATATAAAACGCAGGATTCAGTCCGGCGATTATCCGCAGATTATATAAAAATGGAGCCGAAAGTGAATAATATTCAGTTTACTCTTGTCAGCATTTTTTGTGCGGCGCTTTTGTCTGTCAGCTGCGCAAAAATAAATCTGGACAAAGAGGATTATCTGGCTAATTTTAAAAACAGGACAGGAGTGTGCGCAGAGGTTGCGTTCAAAAATTTCCGGTCTAAAATGGAGGAAGTAAACCGCCTGAGGGTTTTAAATCAAACCCGGGAAGCTGATATGAAATACAGAGAAGCTTATGTTATATACCATCAAAACGAACTTGATTACATAAATCTTCAAGGGCGGGTCGGTAATGTAAGGATTGCGTTAAGCAAACAGAAACAAAGGCTGAATGAAACGGAAGATTCCGCAGGTAAAATAGCTGCCGCCGCGTTTCTGAAAGATGCCGAAAATATGATAAATTTTTGCAAACCTTCAGAAGCGGACGACTTAATAAGTAAGGCACAAATTTTGCTAAGATAGCCGGTGATGTGTGAAAAGGAGAAATTTTATGAGAAAATTTTTACTGTGTTTTGCTATTGCGCTAATATTTAGCTGTGTGCCGAGTGAGCCTGCAAAAGATGATGATTGGCAAAAAAAACTCGCAAATTATGAAGGTAAATGCGCGGATATTGCCTTTGTTGATACAAACGCCAAATTAAATGAAGCAAAAGAGTTAAAACAGGCGGGCAAGTCTCAGGATGCCAATAAAGCTATGCTTGAAGCAAAGCGGTTTTTTGATGTTAATGTTGCTAAATACAACGATATGAAAGGTTCCGTTGATAAAGCCGAGGCGAAGATGAAAGATCAGAAATCACGTCTGAGCGATCTGGAAAGCAATGTCAAACAATCAGACAAGAAAAAGTTCGCTAATGCTAAAGCGCATATTACAGCAAAGCATAAGGAAGTATCCCGGAAAATAGAGGAGTGTGACGGCGAGGGCGCCGCTGCGATTCTTGAAGAGATAGAAAAAGAGCTGCGCGCTCTTGAAGGTCTTGCGGTAACGCATAAAAATCCGGATTCCGGTTCATATACCGTTAAAAAGGGCGATTGCCTCTGGAGAATTGCCGTCAGGCAATATGCCAACCCTTATTTCTGGCCGCTTATCTTCTGGGCTAATAAATCATCTATAAAAGACCCGGATCTGATCTATCCGAACCAGAAGTTTAAAATAGACTCAAACGCATCTGACAGTCAGAAAAAAGATGCGTCAACGCATGCCAAAACACGCGGACCGTGGAGCCTTTACGACGGCAAATAACAGAGCATTTCAAAATTATAATGCTCTTAAATAGAGGGATAATTATAATGAGTACGCCTTTACGCATAGCAAGAAGCATTGACTCTGAAGATATATTTTTGTTGCCGGGTATGGCGAACCGTCACGGGCTTATAACAGGAGCGACAGGCTCAGGCAAGACAGTGACACTGCAAAAGATGGCGGAATCTTTTTCATCAATAGGTACGCCTGTTTTTGTTGCGGATGTTAAAGGAGACCTCTCCGGTATAGCTGTAGCGGCTTCCCCGAACGAAAAAATTGACGCAAGGCTCAAATATATTGGTATAACAGACTGGCAGCCCCGTTCAAATCCGTCTGTTTTTTGGGATGTATTCGGCGAAAGCGGGCATCCCATAAGGGCAACAATATCGGATATGGGACCGTTGCTCCTTTCGCGTCTGCTGAATCTTAATGATGTGCAGTCCGGTCTTATGCAGATGATATTTAAGATTGCCGGCGATAATGATATGTTGCTGCTTGATATGAAAGATTTGCAGGCGATGACGCAATATACGGCTGATAACGCGAACAGCTTTAAGACTAATTACGGCAATATCAGCGCCGCTTCCGCAGGCGCAATACAGCGCGGTTTGCTGGCAATCAGCGAACAGGGAGCATCCGGATTTTTCGGCGAGCCTATGCTTGATCTAAAAGATTTTATCCGTACTGACGCTACAGGAAAGGGTATTATCAATATACTTGCCGCAGACAGGCTATATAGTACGCCTAAATTATACGCCATAACGCTTCTCTGGCTACTGTCACAGCTTTCAATATGTATGCCGGAGGTCGGGGATATAGATCAGCCTAAGCTGGTATTTTTCTTTGATGAAGCGCACCTTCTTTTTGCGGACGCGCCGCAGGTATTGCTCGACAAGATTGAGCAGATCGTGCGCCTTATACGTTCTAAAGGGGTAGGGATATACTTTGTGACACAAAACCCGTTTGATATACCCGATAAAGTATTGGGACAGCTTGGTAACAGAGTTCAACACTCTCTGCGCGCTTTTACCCCAAGAGATCAGAAAGCTGTGAGAGCCGCCGCCCAGACAATGCGGGCTAACCCGGGATTTGATACGGAACGGGCAATTCAGGAGCTGGGTACAGGCGAAGCGTTAATCTCTTTCCTGAATGAAAAAGGCAGTCCCTCCGTTGTGCAAAAATGTTCAATAATAGCCCCGGGATCAAGGCTTGGACCGCTGACACCAGCAGAACGCGGAGTTTTACTGAAAAACTCAATTTTTTACGGACGGTATGAAAAAGCTATTGACAGGGAATCAGCTTACGAGCTGCTGAAAAACAGAGCGGCAAAACTGCCGGCGTCCGACAAAGGCGAACAAGCGCCGCGGCAGCGGCAAAACACTGCCCTTTCAAAAGAAATGAAGGACTTTGTATTCGGTTCCACCGGTCCAAGAGGAGGCAGACGTGACGGGATTGTTCAAAGCGCGGCAAAATCAGCGTTAAGGTCTGTACTGACCGGCATTTTCCGGAGTTTTTTCGGCTTAAATTCCAGAGGCAGAAGACGCTGATTTATTTTGGCAGTTCCACTTGTCAATTACGAGAAACATTGTGATGAAGCAATCCAATTCTGAGTACAGTGTAAACTGGAACTGCTAAAGCTATATCCTCAAAAGCAGCTTTGTCCATGCGTGGCTTTGGCGGTCTGCCTACTGGCTTTTTGTTTGCGTCAATCCCGCATTTTTTCGGGTTTTTTTATCTCTTAAGTTGTTGGTGACATATTACTTTTTTTCATCCTTACTGCCCAGATAGTCCGGCAGTTTTATCCCTGCTGAATTCATAAGATCATGCAGCGGCGGCAAGCTCTTCAGAAGCCCGCTTATAAAGTTTGCCGTAGAGGTGTTTCCGTCTTTTCCGTTTCCCGAATCCCAGACAGTGATCTTATCAATTTTAAGATTTTTTATAGCTTCCACCTGAGTTGATATAATCTCAGGCAATTTTTCCACAATCATAAGCATTGCCGCGCTGTCAGGAGCGCCGCCGGCGCTTGCCACTATACTGCGGAGACCTTCCGCGCGTCCCGCAAGTTCAAGTTCTATCTCTTTACCGCGCCCTTCCCCCATCTTCCTCATACGCATAGCTTCGGCTTCGGCGATGGTAACAATTTTACCGGCTTCCCCTTCCGCCAGTTTCCGAACTTTCAACGCTTCCGCTTCGGCATCTATTACTGTTTGCTGGCGTTTAATTTCAGCGGGAACAATAACATTTGCCTGCATAGTTGCCTCTTCTCTGGCTTTTCTTGTCATTTCCGCATTACGTTCACTTTCATAACCCTCTTCCAGAGCTTTTGCTTCCTGAACAAGCTGTGCGGCTTTGGCGCGGCGGTTTGCCTCAGCCTGAGCCTCTTCCCTCGCAGCATCGGATTTGGCTATGCTGATTTTGGCAACGTTTTCCCCTTCCACTGCCTTTGCGTTTGCCTGCGCAACGCTTATCCGTTCTTCTTTTTTCGCCTCAGCTTCGCCTATAGCTCCTTTTCTGTCCTGTTCCGCCACCTCTACTCTGGCGCGGTTTATCGCCTCACTGGCGGCTTTACGTCCAAGAGCTTTTATATAACCGCTTTCATCCGAAATATCCGTTATATTCACATTTATAAGGCGTAGTCCAATCTTACGGAGTTCCACCTCAACATTTTCCATAATCTTCTGCTCAAACGCCTCACGATCTGAATTTATCTCCTCTATATTCATCGTGGCTATTGTAGCCCTAAGCTGGCCGAAGATAATATCTCTTGCGTTATCCTCCCTCTCTCTGGAACTCATGCTTAAAAGACGCTCTGCGGCAGCCTGCATTACAGTGGGATCGGTGGATATCCCTATAGTAAAACGCGAAGGTACGCCTACACGTATATTTTGCTTTGACAGGGCGTTTTCAAGCTGTATGTCAATAGTCATCGGCGTAAGATCAAGAAATCTAAAATCCTGTATAAGCGGCCATATGAATCTGGCGCCGCCATGCTGGCAAAGTGATGACCTTTTGCCTCCCACACGTCCGAAAATAACAATTATTTTGTCTGAGGGGATAACTTTGTACCTCTTCGTAAGTACTAAAAAAACCGGAAACACAGCAATAATGGTTAAAAAAATCAAAACCGCAACAATATTCATCCTTATACTCTCCTTATTCTGTTACTCTTTTAACTAAAAGGAATCCGTCTTCAAGCCGCCTGACAATCTGTACCCGCATCCCTTTTGCAATATATTCCCCGTTATCAGTTACCGCCGCCATCTCTTCCAAGCGTTCATTGATAATAAGCTCCACTTTACCTTTGCTTTTCCGGTTGGCAGCGATCCTGACAGTAACTGAGGCAAAAAGTCCGCTGTAGTCCCGGGGGGAAACGGAGCTTTCCTGCTGAAGTTTAATAAGGGCGCGCATCAATAGAAACATACAACCGGACAAAAAAATACCAAACATAATGCCCGCCGTGATGGCGGCGAAAGAGGCATAGCCACTACGTAGCATAAGATAACCCGCGGCGGAAAAACCCAAAAGAAATGCTATAACGTTGCGGACAGTAAAAAAACCGAATATCCCATCCCCTGAGTCAATATCATCAGATACGCCGACAAGCCCCATAACTGTTTGTATTACAAAAGCGGCAGCGCTTAAAATAAAAACTGTCAGCAAAAAAGTCTGCATACTTTCCCCTTAATAATTAATGCATTAAAACATTTTTTCTAGGAAAATTCAAGAATATCTGTTACTATCGCACACGGTCTGTCAAAAATAACTTTTTTGACAGATTAGATAAGGATAATTTAATGAGTAAAAAAGGTGATCAAAATACACCAACAAAGAGTATCTTGAAGCGACCCGTATTCATTGCTGTCGCTGCCGTTATTGTTGCGGCGCTGGCTTTTGCGCTTGTCGCCATTCAGATAATGGTAAACCGCAAAGCAGAGACAAAACTTAGGGAATTTGTAACCGGCGCCGAGCTCCCTTATGATGTGTCATGGTCTAAAGTCAGCTATAAGCTGTTAACCAGGCGGCTTTATATATCAAATGCCTCCATAGGCGCGGCAAAAGCCGACAGAATAACAGTTTCAGGAATAAAAAAAGGTTCGCCGCTGCCGGAATTTGCCGTCATCGGCATTCGGAATTTAAATATCCCTGTTATTGATGATTTTTTCGGCAGATATTACATTCCCCTTAACGATATGGGGTATCATAGTATTACCGGTTCAGTAAATTTTACTTCCGAGCTTGGTCCGGATAAACAGTTGAATTTGGTGGTTAACAATATGTCATTAAACGATTTCGGCGTTGTGAACACGAAAATGACTATTGACCAAGCGGATGCGCAGTTGCTTTCCGATCTGCTTCGCAATCTTAAAGATAAAACCGTTCTCAGCGCATGGGTTTCTTTTGAAAACTCCGGGTTTATGGAAAGGATGATAGCTCTGTTTGCCGCTGAGACGAATACCCCCGCCAACAAAGCAAAGGCAAAAGTAATGGAAGGGCTGAACCGCCGGATACACACCCGCTTTAAAACCGACAGCGTACAGCGTAGTTCCCTTACACAGTTATACCGTTTTATAGAAAACCCCAAAAAAATAACCTCTCAGATATCCGGCGGACAAAAAGAGTTGCTGGTGAAAGACATCTTTCAACCCGCTCATATCACAGGCTGGCGTGGTTTAGCTACATGGTTCACAGAACTGCCGCAGGAAATTACGGCAAATTAGAGCATTTCAATTTTGTAAAATACGGAGATCTAAATTGTTAAATATCATCCGTTATTTGAACATAATATTAGCGTGTGCTTTTTTGCTTATAATTTCTCCTAGTTCAGACGGCGCGGAAAATATATATAATGCGCCGCTTAATCTGCCCCCTTTATGTTTAATAAATAAAGTAAGAATAGTGTTGTCACCGGAAACAGCTTTTCTGGCAGGCGATAAGCCTGTATGGACGCTTATACCGCACATATCGTTTATCCCTAATGACTATAATATATCCGCAATATTTATTACAAATTTTAATCCTTCCGATACAAAAATGAAGTATTCCATATTTAACGTACATATTGACGCCGGTAAAGAGAATGATATTTTATGGATGGATAAATCTTTGATAGCTTTTGCGAAAGATATTGCCAACCCTATATATAACTATATGATGTACGACAATATTTCCGCAAATAATACGGAATATGCCAATTATCTATATACGGATATATCCGCAATCGCAATTTCACACTTAGTCAGAGGTATAACAAATAACCAACTGGATTTGCATCTGCTCACTCATCAGGACAGCAACAATTATCTTTACATAAATGGACTGGAATTGGGGATACGTCCTGATCCATTTTTTGGTTTCCGTGTAAAAGTATGGGATGACAACAACACCACAAACAGTTATGGAATAGAGCTTCAGATCTTCCCTACGGAAAATATAGCGTTTAAGATAATGCGTGAAGATAATCTTACTGAACGGCACACCGGGTTGGAGCTGCATCTGAAATTTTGAGATGATTTGATAGGAGAGGAATAGAATGGCTTTTGATAAAAAAAGTATTATGGATATTAAACTGCGCAGCGCCATAACAAAAGCTGATGAAGAGATTGTGCGCAATATTATTTCCGGCACAGGTTTTTTCAGGGATGAGGAGATTATTATTGCTGTAAGTCTTGTCACTGAAACGCTAAAAGACCCGAACAGCGGTTACCTTTTTGTTTTTGCGGAGGAGGGAGGGGATACGGCAGGTTACGCGGTGTACGGAGCAATTCCCGGCGCTATCGGCAGCTTTGAACTCTACTGGATAGCTGTAAAAAAAGAGTTACAGGGAAAAGGAATTGGAAAAATGCTGATTAAAGCGGTGGAAGATATGGTACGCTCAGAAAACGGCAGACATTTATATATCACAACATCAGGCATGGATTTATACAAACCGACCAGAGCTCTGTATGAAAAACTGGGTTACGAAACAGCCGCCACCCTGCCTGATTATTTTGTTCCGGGTGACGCGCGGGTCATATACAG
>JAIRQX010000018.1 GCA_031256375.1 Deferribacteraceae bacterium | reverse complement strand
CGTTTGAAAAGATTCCGTAGGGTGTGCACTCGCTATGACAAAACAGATGTAATGTTCTTGGCGTTTATTCAATTTGCCTTTATTGCTATATGGCTAAAATAGTGTCAACACACCCTAATACGGCATTACCCACCCGCCATACGTTTTTTGTGTATACAAAAAGTCTAAAATATGCTATAAAAATATGCTTGTGATATGCGGGATGTTAGGTAGCAGGTCACTAATGTAGCATATTGTGTAGCAAAGCGTCTGAAAATGAGTATTTAGAGGTTGCTGTTGCTTATTTAGAATTGGAATTAGTTATTGTATCGTGCATAAATCAGCGGTTTTTCTGATTTTTAAATAAACTTTCCACCTGTTTTCTTTATCGTCTTTTTCAAATGCTCCCTCATACAATTCCCTTGGTATGAGCTTTATTGATTTTTTCCCGTTCATTCTATACAGTCCGAATTCTTCCTCGCCGTATCTGTATGGCACAACCCTGCAGTTATCTGATAAGCTGATTTCAAAGGCGGGTTTTTCAACTTTTACTCTGACCCCAAGCGGTGGCAACAACCAAAATGTTATATGGTGTATTTGCTTAATTTCAAAAATGCCGCGCCCACGCTCATCAAGTATTATTTTAGCATCGTCTGTATTCATATCGCCGTAGTCTTTATCCATCCAATGCTGACCGTATCCTTTGTAAACGCCAACTTCTATCGTTTGATCGCTACGATCCGCTATATCGAGTTCCAGCAAATTCCTGACAATCATAGAACCGGGCGCGGCGCAGGCAGAAAGTAAAAAGGAAAACAAAAGGGGAATCGCGAATTTTAAAATTTTTCTCATAAACACCTCAAAATAAAATAAATTGCGAACAGGTTATTCCGCTATTACGAACGCTCCCGGATATTCCATTTCAAGTTCTTTTGCGGCGATTTCGGCTTCATGCTTGGATTTGTGACCGCATAACTGCACTCTGTAGAAAATTCTTGAATCTACTTCAGCTTTGCGCACAGCAACGCCGATATATTTTGCCGCTAGGCGCACAGCATTGCCCTGCTCAGAAAAAGAACCTATCTGAATGCAGTATGAGCCTTTGTTTATATCCACATCTTTATTTTCAGTGCGTAGATGCCCGGGTACTTGTGAGAGGACGGTAAACTGCACCCGCGCCGTACCGGTTTCAATCATACCGAGTTTTTCCGCCGCCGCGCGTGAAAGATCAAGAACGCGCCCTTTTGAGAAGGGTCCCCTGTCATTAACCCTCACTACAGCTTCTTTGCCGTTTTCAAGATTTTTAACCCGTATAAAAGTCGGCATAGGAAGGGTTTTATGTGCGGCGGTCATATCGTTCATGTTGAATATTTCACCATTGGCAGTTTTTTTGCCTTGAAAACCGCTGCCGTACCATGACGCCATCCCTGTTTCCGTATAGTTGCCTGAAACGTTTTCAAGCGGGTAATATGTCACCCCTTTTATCACGTAAGGGGCGCCTGTCTTTTGGGCGGAACTGACCGGCAGATATAACGAAAACGCCATATAAAATATTAATATCAATAAAATTAAACGCATAATATTTTTAAACATTGTCTATTAATTATTTGGAATCATAAAAAAAGCAAGATAATTCTTCACTTGCGCACGCCTAGGTAAATGTAAATTGAGAGTTGAAAATTTTTCAGATTGACAACTCCGATATAAATTGTAAAACTACTTTTATCGCGAGGGAAGACCGGTGAAAATCCGTCGCTGTTCCCGCAGCTGTAACTGTCGTGTCCATATCTGCGCCACTGTTGATTATCAATGGGAAGGTTTTTGGACGATTTAAACGCAGTAAGCCAGAATACCTCTCGCGCCTTGCTATGCGCGTTTATAACGTGGCATGCTATCCCCGGGATTTGGGATCAGGCAGCATCGCTTTATTTTTTAGGTTGTTAAATTATGTTTGCGTTTATGATGTCCGCGTATTGCAGCGGGTCCGGCAAAACTGTGATAACTTCCGGTATCAGCAGGGCTTTAACAGGAAGAGGTTTGCGTATCGCCCCGTATAAGTGCGGACCTGATTACATTGACACAATATGGCAGTCAAAAGCTGCCGGAAGTCCCGCATATAATTTGGACTCTGTACTTTTGGATGAGGAAGATGTTCCGGAACTGTTTAGCCGTACATCCGCCGGGTTTGACGGCGCTGTTACAGAGGGGGTTATGGGGTTTTTTGACGGCGCTGACCCTGTAACATTCCTCGGGAGTAGTTATCATATAGCCAAAATACTTGAAATACCAGTGATTATTATTATTGATGCGGGAAACCTTGCTGCCGGAGCGGCGGCAATAGTTGCCGGCATCCAAAAACTTGCGCCCGAAATAAAACTGGCAGGCGTTATACTAAATAAAACACGAAGTTACAGGCAGGAATCGTTATTAAGCAAAGCTATAACCGCTCACACTCCGGATATCCCCATACTGGGCGCGCTGCCAGTTGATGAGACGCTCTCCGTCCCTTCAAGGTATATGGGGCTGAGTACAGATAATACGGACAATACTGAAACTTTTTTTGAAAAAGCCGCTGAAACCGTTAAAAAATATATTGATCTGGACAGAATTCTGCCGCTTACGGAGTATATCACTAACAAAAGTACAAAAGAAAACGTAAAATTGCAGGGAAACAAGACAAAAACCGCGTTAATAGCCTATGATGATGCGTTCTGCTTCTACTACCGGTCAACATTTGATCTACTGGAACATTACGGATATAAGATACAGACTTTTTCCCCTCTAGCTGACGAATCGTTTGATACGGCAGATCTACTTCTTCTGGGAGGAGGTTATCCGGAGCTTTACGCAGACAAACTGTCTGCTGCTAAAAACGCCAAGAGGTCTGTATCGCGGCATCACTCGGATGGACGACCCGTATTTGCCGAAGGCGGAGGGGTTATCTATCTCTCAAAATCGTTAAAAACAGAAACAGGACTATACCCGATGACCGGGATATTTGACACTGATTATGAAATGACCGCTAAACGGCGGCGGCTGGGTTATGTGCGCCATACCTACACAAATATGCCCGGACATATATTCCATTACAGCCGGGTGTCAGACAACCGTGAACCTTACCTCGGCGAAGCGCAAAGGGTAAACGGAGAGGAGTCTTACCCTGACGGTTTTCTGAAAAGGCGCGTTTACGGCGGATATACACATTTTATGCCTACAGAAAAAAGTAATTTTTTTTCAAATTTTATAAAAGGAGTAGGATAAAATATTATGAAAAGGATTCTATTAGTGATGACAGTCTTATTACTCATTACCGGAGCGGTAAACGCCCAGAGGGAAAAAGCTCTTATGCTCTCAGTTTTCGGCACGAGCTCTGAGGCGTCCGTCACGTTTGACACAATTGTGCCGTTAGTACAGAAACAGTTCCCTGACCGCACTGTGTTTGTACCCTATACTTCCAAAATTATACGCGAAAAACTGAATGCGGAGATAAAAAATCCTGCTGACAAAATACTTTCACCGGAAGAGACGCTTGAAAAAATAAAACGCGAAGGGTATACAGATATTGCCGTGGCAAGCACACTGCTGTTCGCGGGGGTGGAAAACGACAAACTCAAAGCCACTGTTGACAGCTTCATCAAAGATAACCCCGGTATAAAAACTGCGTTTATTGTGCCTATCCTTTCTGAGGATAAAAATATCCAGCCGGTTGTAAACACTATGAAAAAATATACGATAAGAGACGGGATAAATTTTGTGGTTACCCACGGCACACATGAAGGGCATCCCTCAGAAAAAACATATATTAAGGTGGCTGAAGCCGTTGCCAAAACATATCCGAAAGGAATTGCCGCAAGCGTTGAAGGGGTTCCGGACTTGGACGAAGCAATGGAAAAGACAAGAAAGCTAAAAGACAAAAAGGTAAGATTTACAGTGTTTATGTTTGTAGCGGGGAACCATGCGGAAAATGACATTTCATCGGACGATGAGGACAGCTATTTTTCAAGGGTTAAAAAGATGGGGAAAACACCTGATTTGGCGTATGTGGACACTATAAAAGGTAAACGCATTGTTTCACTGGGGCTTGATAAAGATTATCAGAAAATACTTCTGAATCATTACGCTAAATATATGCCGAAATAATAATTATGAAAGAATTTGCCGTCAGCGTGAAGGGGCTTAAGAAAAGTTACGGAAAGACACAGGCGTTAAGTGGGATCTCCTTTGATGTGCAAAAAGGTGAAATAGTAGCTTTTCTCGGACCTAACGGCGCGGGTAAAACCACCGCGATAAATATCCTCACCGGTCTGACAAGGCAGGACGAAGGAGAGATATATTACGGCGGCAAATTGTTCAGCCCTGAAAATCTCCCGTCCAAAAAGATTATCGGGGTGGCGCCTCAGAGCAATAATCTTGACAGGGACCTCACCGCCGCCGAAAATCTTGCCGTTCACGGAATCCTCTACGGCATAAGGGGTAAAATGCTGAAAAAACGGATAGACGAGGCGCTGGCTGTAGTTGGATTGACTGAGCAAAGGAACAAACCGGCAAACGACCTTTCCGGCGGTATGAAACGGCGGCTTGTTATAGCGAGGGCGCTGCTGCACGAACCTAAAGCGCTTTTCCTTGATGAACCCTCGGCAGGTCTTGACCCTGTAACCCGGCGTAATATCCACTCCCTTATCCGTTCGCTGAATCAGCAGGACGGGGTGAGCGTATTTCTTACCACCCATTATATTGACGAAGCGGAAACGCTTTCCTCCCGTGTAATCTTTATAGACAAAGGGGAGATTGTAGCAACAGGCGGCGCGGAGGAACTGAAAAGCGTTATGGGGAGATACGCTGTGGAATATATTGAGAGCGGCGCACAAAAAATAGTTTATTTCGGCGACAGGAAATCCGCGCTTTCCGAAGCGGAAAAACACGGGGGGAATGTTAAGGTAAGGCGCGTTACGCTGGAAGATGTTTATATTAAACTTACGGGCAAAGGGTTGGAATAATGTTTAGAAATATTCAATGCCGCCCTACGCAGGAGTTTAACGGTATTCTGGGCGTGTATTACAAAGAGATGCTGCTGCTGCGCAACCGTTTCATACGCAGACTGCTTTCTTCAATGGTCTCCCCCGCCCTATTTCTTGCTGCGTTTGGTTACGGACTTGGCAGAGGGCAGAGTATTGACGGTCTGCGGTATCTGGATTACCTTTTTGCGGGGCTTCTTGCTATGTCAACCCTAAACGCCTGTTATGGCATATCCACGGAGATAAATATTGCACGCTTTTACTTCAAAATTTTTGACGAGTATTTAATAGCCCCCATTCCCCGCTGGCATATAGTGGCAGGGGAAACTTTTTACGGCATAACCAAAGGGGCGGTCACGGTTATTGTCTTTTTGCTTTTTGCGTTTATTGTCAAAATAAACCTGCATATAACGCCGGTTTTTCTGATATTTCTTTTGGCGCACATGACGCTTTTCTCACTTCTGGGGTTTATTGTGGCGTTAAGGGCAAAACATCACGCGGATCAATTTGTTATAAACACCTTTTTAATTACCCCTATGACATTCCTTTCGGGGGTGTTTTTCCCTTTGGAGCATGGACCTGTGGTATTTCAATGGATAATGCAGCTTTCCCCGCTTACGCATACGGTTGCCCTCATGCGTTCATCGCTTACTGGAGGGCTTATAAACGGAGTGAATATCGTAGCGTTATGTGTATTTTTAATCCTGTTTTTTGGGCTGGCATTGCGGTTTGCCAAAAAGTGCGAAGGGTAATTTCTTGAAATATATACTGCTATCCGTTTTGCTGATTTTATCCATAACAGCCGGGATATATGCCGGACAGGTGGAACTGTTCCCTCTGAATGAATTTACAAGGGATATACTGTGGGATTTCAGAATCCCGCGCGTGATATTTGCCGCGTTAAACGGAGCAACGCTTGCACTTGCAGGGATGTTATACCAGATAACACTTCGTAACCCGATGGCAGAAGGGTTTACCACCGGAGCAGCTTCTTCTGCAGCGTTTGGAGGTTGCCTTGCGCTTGCGCTGTCCGGCAGACCGTGGACAGTTAGCTTATGCGCCGTAATTTCAGCTTTTGCCGGTATCGCAATTGTGCGCTATATGGCAAAACATTCAGGCGGGTTTAATCCGGTAACGGTAATCTTGGCAGGGATAGCTGTTTCTGTAATGGCAGGTAGCGGTGTGAGCTTTTTAAAATACTACTTTGAAGAATCGGTCAGTACGTTGGTATTCTGGCTTATGGGAGGGTTGACCCGGGCTTCATGGGTAAAAACGGCGTTTATGGCTGCGCTGCTTGTTATAGTAATGAACGGACTTGCCGTAAAAAGGAGGAAGATAGCCGTGCTTTTTCTGGACGATCACTCTGCTATAACGTCCGGGGTGAATGTCCCTGCCATGCGGGAGTTTTTATTCATAGTTACAACCGCGCTTGTGGCGTTTTCAGTCAGCTTCTGCGGAATTATAAGTTTTATAGGGCTTATGATCCCCCATGCGGTAAGGGCGCTTTTTGGACATGATATAAATACGCAGCTTTTCTGTACGCCGCTTGCGGGAGCGTTTGCACTGACTGTTTTTGATCTGCTTTCAAGGGTAATCCTCCCGTCAGGGAGCGAACTTCCGGTAGGCATACTGACGGCGCTCTGCGGCGGGTTGTTTTTTTCACTCCTTCTCATGAAAAAAGGGGGAAAAGTTTGGAACTCCTGAACAGTGATATAAGGTGTGAACAGCTTTATTTTTCAAGAGGGGAATTCCGCCTGAAAATAGACGGTTTAAATATCCGCTGCGGTGAAAAGATCGCTGTTTTAGGTGAAAACGGATGCGGTAAAACTACTTTACTGCAACTTATGGCAGGGGTATTAACCCCTGAAAGGGGATTTGTATATATTAACGGTAATCCGCGGTTAAATGTGGAAAAAAAAGCTGAGGTAATCTCGTATCTGCCTCAGGAGGCGGGACTTCTTTTTAATCTCACTGTGTATGAGCTGATTAATCTCACATACAACGAAAAGACAGGATTGACTGGCATGGGGAAAACAGAAATGCTGGAAGCCCTTGAATTGGAAATGTTTATGGACAGGGAGTATCACAGCCTTTCCGGAGGGGAGAAACGAAGGGCGATGCTTGCGCGGGCGCTCTGCCGCAACACACCGTTTGTTCTGCTTGATGAACCGGCGGCGCCCCTTGATCTGCGGCACGGATGGCTTGCCATGACACATATATCGCGTGCAAGTTGCGCGGCTGTGGTGGCTATGCACGACATAAACATGGCTTTGCGTTACTTTGACAGATTTATTTTAATGAAAAACGGAGAGGTGGCTTTTGATAAAGGTAAAAACGAAATTAACGAAAATATACTGGAAGAGGTTTACAGCGTTCCTATGCGCCGCGTTGACGATTTTTTTGTTATTGCCGTTTGACGCCGGAGCGTTATGCAAGGCTGAACGTATTGTAATCCTTGCCCCCGCGGCAGCCGATATTGTGGAACAGCTCGGCTGTTCAGAAAATGTGGTTGGAGTTACAAACAGTATAGAAGAATTTCCCGGCGCGGAGCGTGTGGGTACACATATAAATCCTTGCATAGAGTGTATTGCCGTATTACGCCCGTCATTTTTGATAACCTCCGCTAACTTTCCCGCCGGTCTATCGGAACGGCTGAAAACCGAACAGTATATATATGAACCCCATGATATGCAGGCAATTTTAGGCGCTATTGACAGCCTTGGGAAACAGTTGGGGAGCGAAAGGAAAGCGGGGGAGCTTATAACGCTGTACAGCGGTATGGCTAAGAATCTGATCCCGCCCAAGAATGTAAAAACAATGCCTAAAGTATTGTATGAAACGCGCAGTGACCCGCTGACTTTGGCGGGAGGCAATACTATAATGCAGGATGCCCTTGAGCGGGTTGGTTTTAATTTTATACTGGCATCGGCGCGCACAGGGCAAACATCCGCTGAATTTGTGCTTAAAAGTAATGCAGATTATTATATCTATCAGGTGGGACCTATGAATATGAATCCTATTCCCCCTAAAGAGCGGGACGGATGGAAAAGGTTAAGGGCGTGCGTCTGGAAGGTGGACGAAAAGGTTTTTGCACGCCCCAATACTAAGATTTTTGAGGAGGTTGTCAGGTTAAACAAGATACTGGCAAGCGAAGATCCCTGCAAAGCCGGACGGAAAGAGGGGTATAAACCTTGAAAGGAAAATATATAGCTGTGGGGGCGGGGGTATGCGCTGATCTGATAACAATCCGCGGCGTAAATGCGTTGCGTGACGCTGATGTTATTCTGTACGACCGGCTTGCGGATGAAACCCTGCTGGAAAACGTTGACGCGGAAAAGATATTTGTGGGTAAAACTCCGTATAGCCACAGTATCACACAGGAGGAGATAAACAATATCCTGCGGGAGCGTCTGAAAAAAGGGGAACGGGTTGTACGCCTTAAAGGCGGTGACAGCCTTATCTTTTCAAGAGTAGCGGAAGAGATTGCTGTTGCGAAGGAATCTGGCGCGCAGACAGAGATTGTTCCGGGGGTTACGTCCGCGTCTTCCGCTATGGCTCGGGCGGGCTGCCCGCTTACAGACCGGATATCAGCTTCGGGAGTGATATTTATAACAGGGCATTGCAAGGACGGTGAGCCTGAGTATAACTGGAAAATGATGCTGGACAACGGTTTTACACTGGCAATTTACATGGGGCTGAAAAATATAAACAAGATAGCGGATAATCTTATGAATAACGGAGCGGATAAAAACACCCCCTCCCTGATTGCCGACTGTGTTGAACAGCCGGATGAAAAACTTATTTCATGCACTCTTGAAAGTTTGTCTGAAAACAGCATGAAATGTAGAGGACCTGCGGTATTTATAGTAGGGCGGACGCTTAAATCCGTCAGAGAAAAAATATGAATAAAATAAAGATTATCGGTGTTGGTCCCGGTGATCCGGAGCTTGTGACAGTAAAAGCCGTCCGCGTATTGCGTGAGGCGGACGTTGTGTACGTTCCTGAAAGTGACGCCGGAGGTCGCAGCGTTGCGGAAAAAATTATATCGCCTTACGTTTCAAAGGAGAAGATAAGATTGTCATATTTCCCTATGACAAATGATGAGGAGGAGCTTGACCGCAGATATGTCGCATTGGCTGAAGAGGTGACAGATATTATGCTGAGCGGGAAAAAAGTTGCATACGTTACGCTTGGTGACGGAATGCTTTACAGTACCGCGCTTTATCTGTCGGAACGTCTGAAGAGGAAGGGGGTTTGTCACGAATTTATTCCGGGTATCCCTTCTTATGTGGCGTGTGCAAACCTTATACAGATTCCGCTGGCGGAAAAACGCGAATGTTTTGCCATTGCGGGCGTACCTGAAAATACGGAAGGGATATGCGGGTTTGTTGACCGTTTCAACACTGTGGCGTTTATGAAAATATCAAAACGGCTTCCGGTTCTGCTGGAATATGTTAAAAAATATAAGCCCAAAACTGCAATGCTTGTGTGCAGGGGAACTTTGGACGGGGAAAAGATTGTAGATTTAACGCAGACAGAAGGGGTAGAGCCGGATGCAGGATATCTTGCAATAGCGTTCATAAAAAAAGGTGATTAAAATGAAACCGGCTGATATTGAAAAGGATAGTTTTGCAATAATAGAAAATCTGACGGATTTCAGTGATGCCATAAACAAAGGTTACTTTACAGACAGCGATTGGCATATTGTCCGAAGGATGATCCACGCCTGCGGCGATACAGAGATAGTCAACAGCGTAAGGATATCAGCAAACGCGGTTGAAGCCGGCAAAAAAGCTCTTTCAGCAGGGATACCTGTAGTGTGTGATGTGCATATGGCCGTTTCAGGGTTGTCAGAGAACTTAAAAAAACAGTGTCCCGTTCACTGCTTTATAACCAATCCGGAGGTAGCCTGCGCGGCAATAAAACTAGGAGCGACAAGGGCTGAAACAGCTATAAAATATGCAGTCAAACAGTATCCGGACGCTATATATATAATAGGCAACGCCCCCACCGCACTTTTAACGCTTATTAAGATGGCGGAGGTTGGTAAAGTTAATCCCGCGCTGGTGGTGGGGATTCCCGTAGGGTTTGTTCTGGCTGCCGAATCAAAGGAGATGCTGATTAAGACAAATCTGAACTACATAACAAATTTGGGATGTAAAGGGGGAACGCCTATGGCTGTCGCCGCAATCAACGCTCTGAAATAGTTCAACAATAATATGCAAACAGGCATAGATTTTCAAAACTTGAAAAACACGCCATAATGGGGTACACTCATATATAAATATGGAGAAATCCTGATGAGGAAAAACAATCACAAAAAGATCTGGGTCTACGAACAAAAAGTTCCAAAATTTACAACTTTTGAAAGAGAAATAATACTTAAAAAAGTAAAAACAATGGTCGCAGAATTACCAAAACTGACAGAAAAAGTATCGCGGCTTCATATGCGTGGGAACCGGATATATCTGTACGAATTAGTGGAACAGATAATACCCGAAGGTGCAATATTAATAAACCCTCTGATTGATGATAAATATTTTGAGTACCCGTATGCGCGTATATCATTGCATGATGTTCATTGCAACAGTTGCAGTGTAGATTGGCTACGGCACAATAATAAATGGATGGAACTTTACTCCGGAACACTGGGAAAGTGCCTTAATGATATAGAAAACGATACCGCTTGGTTTCAATGAAAGTCATATAGCAGTTCTTATGTGCCCTTTTGTCAAGCATAAAATATCTCGCGCACCCCCAAAATTTTTGCCCATTTTATTAACATAGTGAAAAGTCATTGTATTTTTGTAGAAAGTGTTCAATGGTTAATTGTTCGTTATATTTTCGTCGTTTTCTGAACCGGT
>JAIRQX010000012.1 GCA_031256375.1 Deferribacteraceae bacterium | reverse complement strand
ACGGCATGGATGCCGTGACAAAATGCTTGGCATTTTGGAAGGCAAGGCAAGATAACACTCTTGCCGTAGCCGGTAAATAAAAATTGCAGGACGCAATTTTTATTTAAAAATGGAATAATTAGGTTTTGCCACCCGGATAAACAATTTGAGGAGTATATACCGCGATGAACAGGATTGATTATGATTATATGCAGTTGAAAACAATGATTGCCAATATGTGCTATATAGTTTCATCCATGCTTGAAGATACGTCCAAAGCCATTATGGAGCAGAATGAAGATTTGGCGGCAAATGTTATGGCGCGTGATAAAGAGGTGGATAAACTGGATTTGCAGATAGACAATTACTGCCTGAAACTTCTTGCAATTTACGCTCCGAAAGCGGCGGAACTGCGTTATGTTGTCGCCGCGTTGCGCATTGTTATTGATATTGAACGGATAGGTGATCACTGCAGATATATTTCAAAGCAGATCAGCAAGCACCATTTTATTCCGGTAATTCAATATACGGAAGATTTTACCTCTCTGCTGTCACAGACAAATCAGATGTTACAGGATTCCTTTACATCCATTTTTGAACAGAATGTGGATAAAGCGGCGGCAGTAATAGCCAACGACAAGGTTATAGATAAACTGCATAACAGAATTTCCAGAAATATTGTTGCCGCGTATGTTGATGATATTTCCAAAGCGCGTCTGCTTTTCTCTTTCAGAAATATAGTACGCAGGTATGAAAGAATTGCTGATCACGCGAAAAATATAGCTGAAGCTGTACCCTATATAGTGAACGGAAGAACGATAAGACACCATGATATAAATACCAGTGAATAATATTTTAATAATTGAAGACGAAAACGATCTGAGAGACATAATTCAGTATAATCTGAAACAGAACGGATATACTGTAATATCGCTCTCAAACGCAAACGACGCTCTTATCGTTATGGAGGACACTCATACAGATCTGATTCTCCTTGATCTTATGCTGCCCGGGCTTCAGGGGCTGCAATTTCTTGATATAATCCGTAAACGCAAAGACAGCGTGCATATCATTATTATATCAGCGCGGAATGCGGAACATGATATAATAAACGCGCTGGAAAGGGGCGCGGATGATTATATAACCAAACCGTTCAGTTTTGATTTTCTGGAGGCAAAGATACAGGCGGTTTTGAGGCGCGGAGTATCCTCAGCCGCAAAAACGGACAGTAAAAACCGTAACGGTATCGTTATAAATGATGAAATTCATAAAGTAACAATAGATGGTGAACAGATACATCTCACTCAGAAGGAGTATAATCTGTTGAGCCTGTTTTTGCGCAACCCTGAAAAAGTTTTTACCCGTAACCGGCTTTTAAACAGCGTATGGGGTTACGACTCGGAATTATATACACGCACAGTGGATTCCCATGTGGCGACGCTGCGTAAAAAACTTGGTGAAAAAGGCAAGCATATACGTTCTATCCCTAAAATAGGTTATAGCTGGGAATCGAACAGATGATTTCCGAACGGAAACTTTTTCTTCTTGCGTTTATTCCGGTAATTCTTGCACTGCTTATTACACTGGCTGTTATAGTTCAGACAGTGGACGACTCTTCACAGCAGCAGCTTTACCAGATGATGTCCGGTCAGTGGCAGATTGTGGCATATCTGGATATTCCTGAAGAGTACAGCCCCGAAGCTCACAGAAAGCTACTCAAACTTACGGAAAGTACAGCCATGCGAATTACAATAATCTCACCCGAAGGGAAGATACTGACAGACTCCGCCCTTACGCATGAAGAGATTGTCTCGGCGGAAGATCATACCGACAGGGAGGAGGTCCGCAGCGCGGCTTTGGGAGAGCCTATAGTCACCACAAGATATAGCCGCTCCACAAAGATTCAGTCTATATACTACGCCAAAATGCTTGATTCGGGAAATATAATGCGGATAGCATATCCCGCAGATTATTATGACCACAGCGCGGATAGACTTATCACGGTATTTTTTGCGGAGTTTATACTGCTTGCCGCAATATTTGCGGTAGTCGCTTTTATTGTTTCAAAGAAGATTTCCGGACCTTTCAGGGAATTCCGCAGCGCTTTAAGCCGTAGCGACAGCGCGGATATTACGTTGCCTACATTCAATGATTCAGTTATGGACAGCGCCGTAGCCTCTGTCTATCTTATGAAAGAGGAGCTTAATAAAGCAAATGTTTCAGCCTGCGCCGTAAATGATCAGCTACGGTATATTATAAACCATACAAGCGAAGGGGTTATTTTAATTAACGATGATAATGAGATAACCGGATGCAATAAAAATGCCTCGGATATTTTGCAGTGTAGGCTGGATACAGTATCCGGATTTATGAAGCAGCTTACGGATATAGATGTTATTAAGTTTTTTGGCGATCTGCCGGCAAGCGGCGCTGACGCTGAAAAGATGTATATAAAGGGGAAAACGCTGGAGATAAGCGTTATACGCATAGGTCAGGAAAAACTTGTTGTGATGAAAGATATATCCGCCGGAACAGTATATAACAATTACAAGATGGATTTGGTGGAAAACCTGTCACATGAGCTGAAAACACCGCTGGCGTCAATTTTGGGCGCGTCTGAAACTATCCTGAAAAACGGCGCTATGACGGCGGAGGCGCGGGATAAGTTTTTACAGACCATATACCGAAACAGTCTGAGTCTAAACAAATTACTTTTTGATATCCTTGAGCTTCACAAACTTGAAAATACAACAGGGGTTGGAATTGTTACGGAAATAACCGATATAAATGAGATAATCTCTGAACTGGACGAACTTTCAAAACCTCTTTTAGGCGATAAAAAGATAAATTATAAAATAGATGCTGATACAGTTAAAGCCCACTCCTCTCACATCCTGAGTATTTTGTTAAATCTTGTGACAAACGCGCTGAAATATTCCGGCGGCGCGGAGGTGAATGTTTCTGTGCTGAAAGAGGGGTGCAAAATTATCATGTCTGTGGCGGATCAGGGTCCCGCAATCCCTAAAAGTGAGCGGGAACGGATATTTGAAAGGTTCTATTCTGTGTCCCAATCGCGGACAAGAGGGCTGGGAAAAGATTGCTCCGGCAGCGGGCTTGGATTATCTATTGTGAAACATATTACTAGACTGTATCACGGCTATATTAATACAGAGACTAATTCAGCCGGGGGAAACACCTTCACGGTTTCGTTTATGGAACAGCCTGAACATTTTAAAATTGATAATGTTACAAAAAAATAATTAGCTTTTTTTTCCTTCGTATATATGTAATAATCCGAATAACAGTATGTCATAAATAATAAAAACCGGCAGTTAAACGTCCGGTGTACGCTTTGAACATTAAAAACAGAATAACGGCGGAAAAATAATGAGGGGTTTTTATGTCTAAATTCAATAACATTAAATTGCAAAGTAAGCTGTTTGTTTTATTCGGAGGCTTTTTTATACTGCTGCTTTTCGCAAGCATATTCATAATTTCAAAATTTTTATATGTTGAACACCGGTATGACCTGATGATGAAAAACGTTGTACTGCGGCAAATATTTTTAAACAGGGCAGTTAATGATATGACAAAGCTACGTCTTCATAATCTTTCAAGAATGTACCTGACGCTAAGCGGTGGAAAATCTGACCTGGGCGACGAGATGTATGCGAACTACGATGACATTATTGCCTCATTTAATAAAAACATGAAAGATTTTCGCGAAAGTTTAATTGCCGACACAGACGAATTTTTTACAGATTATGAAAAAAACAAACGTTTGATTTTTTTGAATAGAATGAATTATCTGTTTACGTATGTTTATCTGCCATACCTGCAGGAACTTGATGATGCGTTAATGAATAATGACCATAAACAGATATATACGCTCGCACTGAAAGCTATTCCGGTCGGAAACGAAATAACGGGTATGTTTGAAGAAATACGCGATGTAGCTTATCATACATTTGTGTATATATCAACGGAAGTAGCCCACAATTCGAAATTTTCGAGAAACGAGGTGTTCATTTTAATTGCTTTTATCGGCATCCTTTTTTTATTATTATCAATGTCCATTGCAAGGACGATAAAAAAACCCATATCAAAAATTCAAAACGCTATGTCAGAAATCTCAAAAGGGAATTTTGATTACCCGATCCGGAGTGAATACAGGGATGAATTCGGGATACTTTCAAACTTTATAGGAGATATGGTTGACAGAATATTGGAGATGAATAAAACGATGGCTGTTATGGATTATCTTGACTGCATGATAAACATATCCGATTTGAACTTTAATGTAGTTTATATAAATAAAAAAATGGCGGAATTGTATGATTTGGACAGAGCAAACATTATAAACCAAAAGTGTTATAAGGTTCTGAAAGGGCTGGATCAACCGTGTCCTTACTGCATACTTCCGAAACTTTTATCAAATGAACAATTTCAGGCTCAGAAATATGATTATTTTTTTGAAGAAAAATTAGGCAAATGGATTGGCGGCAAAGCGGCGATAATAAATTGGGTGGACGGCTCCCCTGTGCAATTTCATTATCTTACAGATGAAACTGTCCAAAAAGAATATGAGGAGGATCTCAGCAACGCAAAATTAGCGGCGGAAACGGCGTCAGTCGCTAAGTCTGCATTTCTTGCCACGATGAGCCATGAGATAAGAACTCCTATGAACGCGATTTTGGGCATTACCGAAATGTTAATGGAAAACGATACGATTGCCAACGATGTAAAGGAAGCGTTGAGTAAGATTTATAATGCCAGTGATTTACTGATCGGCATTATTAACGATATTCTGGATCTTTCCAAAATAGAAGCCGGAAAACTGGAGTTGATGCCCGAAAAGTATGAAATTGCAAGCGTAATTTACGATACCATATATCTCAATAAGATAAAATATGAAAGCAAACCTATTGGTTTTAAGATCCAAGTGAATGAGTCCATCCCGTCTGTCCTGTACGGCGATGCGCTCCGCATCAAGCAGATTTTAAACAATCTGCTTTCTAACGCATTCAAATATACAAATGTAGGTGAGGTGGAACTGTCGATTTCCTCCGAATTTGAAAATATACAAAACGCATCTGCTAATATAACGCTTGTTTTTAATATCCGGGATACGGGACAGGGGATGACTGAAGATCAGATAAACAAACTCTTTGATGAGTACACCCGTTTTAACGCGAGCGCTAACCGCCTGACAGAGGGTACCGGGCTGGGAATGAGCATTACTAAGAATTTGGTGCATCTTATGAACGGCAATATTTCTGTGGAAAGCGTTCCGGATAAAGGTTCGCTGTTTATCGTGCGTTTGCCTCAGATGAGCATGGGCAATGATGTGTTAGGTAAAGATGTAGTGCAAAATCTGCAGCAATCACAGGTAAGCAATATGTCAAAGGTCAGAAAGACCCAAATAATACGTGAATATATGCCTTACGGTAGCATTCTGATTGTAGATGACTCGGATATGAATATATATGTGGCAAAAGGATTGATGAAACCTTACGGGATGCAAATGGATTCGGTCATGAGCGGGTTTGACGCCATAAACAGAATAAACGCGGGAAAAAGTTATGATATAATATTTATGGATCACATGATGCCCGTTATGGACGGCATAGAAGCTGTAAAAATTTTGCGCAATCTGGGTTACTCGCGGCCTATAGTTGCGCTGACGGCTAACGCGGTGGTCGGACAGTCGGATATGTTTTTGGCTAACGGTTTTGACGGGTTTATCTCTAAACCGGTAGACATACGCGCGTTAAACGCTATACTTAACAAGTTTATTCGTGACAGGCACACTCCGGCTGTTATAGAAGCCGCGCGGCAACAAAAACTGAAAGAAGCGAAAGCGCCCGACGCTGAAAACAACAAAAAAGATAACATCAAAAACTTTCTGGACACTCTTGCCACAATTAGCGAAATAAACACTGTGATTGGTCTAAGCCGTTTTTCCGGTATTGAAACTATGTATCGTGATACAATGGAACTGTTTTATAAAAAACTTATACCGGAATACAATAGAATGACTGTTTTTATTGACAGCGGGGATATAAGGAATTTTACTATCTCAGTTCACGCTATGAAATCCTCCCTTTCCACTGTCGGCGCAATGTCTTTGTCTGAAATGGCGTTAAAGTTGGAGTTAGCGTCAAAAAACGGAGACACTGATTACTGTTCGAAACAATTTCCTGTTTTTAAAGAGAAACTTGTTTCCCTGCAAAAATGTCTGACCAATGTTTTTCCTGACACAAAAATTTTTACCCTGAAAAAAGAGGGAGATACGCCCTTTTTGCGTGAAAATATTGAGAACGCGCTGGATGCGGGCAACGATTTTGACGGCGATGCGTGCGCGGAAGCGATAAAAAGGGTATTGGATTATGATTTTGGCAGTGAAATCAATACATTAGTAGAAGAAGCCATCGCGGCTGTTAACGCTTTTAAGTTAGGCGATACTGTAAAAATTTTAAATAAGATATTAAGTATGACCTGAATTTAGAACTGTTTACAGATTACTGTTTGACAAAATTTAATGGTTTATTATAATAAAACATTAAATTTTTTGGAGATTATTTATGAAAACCGAACAAACAACTGTAAAAATTGTTCCGGCTGATCCTTCCGGTTTAGGAATTTTTGGTCTTGCTCTTGTTACGCTTGTGGCGTCATCTCAAAAACTCGGCTTTACGGAAGGGCATTCTTTTATAATTCCGTGGGCGCTTTTTCTTGGGGGGGTAGCGCAGCTTATTGCGTGTTTTAACGATTATAAACTTCAGAACATTTTCGGAGCGACGGCGTTCGGGGCTTACGGGCTGTTCTGGATTGCCGTAAGTTTCACATGGATGTTCAAAATAGGGGTTTTTGGTCCGGAACTTGCGGCTACCGCGGATATAAAACAGTTAGGAATGGTTTTTATGGCTTATCTGATCTTTTCACTATATATGACAGTGGCGGCTATGGAAACAAATAAAGCTCTTTTTATAATTATTGCAGTTATAGATGTGCTTTTTCTGGGGCTTATGCTTGATGCTTTCGGATTTCCTTACTGGGGTAAGATCGCCGCAGTTTCAGAGCTTATTATTTCGCTGACTGGTTTTTACGCTGCCTGTGGGGTAACTCTGAACGCCCATTTCGGCAAAAAAATTATACCGCTCGGCAAACCATTCGGTATTTTTAAATAACCGGACACTTGCTCTTAAAATATTTATCTGATAGAGTGACGCTATATTAAGGAGGTTATATGAATCAGTTAAAATTTAAAATTTCATTACTTAAACGCTTGGCTGTTATAATATCTGCCGTGGCGGTTTTCTCCGTATTTTTCTTACCCGGGCAAGCCGCGGCTTTTAACGGCGGCGTCGGCGCGGGGGTCTTTGTACCCAATTCCGACATGGCAAAACACTTTAATCCCGGTTACGATCTTTACGCTTATGCAAGTTTTAATATAATTCCGACTCTTTTTGACATCCGTCTTCAGGGGGATTGGTATCACGCGACAGGGAAGAGCGGTTCTGTTGACGTTGTAAACAGGACTTACAACG
This sequence comes from Deferribacteraceae bacterium, assembly GCA_031256375.1. Taxonomy (GTDB): domain Bacteria; phylum Chrysiogenota; class Deferribacteres; order Deferribacterales; family JAISNW01; genus JAIRQX01. The sequence continues at coordinate 22,697 of JAIRQX010000012.1, read as the reverse complement.
CTGATTCTAAATTCAGCGCGTTGGGATACGAAGCGATTGCGGTTCTGGCGCCTACCCTTTTCCCGATTGTAAAGCCTTATGCCGGTGTCGGCTGGGGTTTTTACACCAGCACTTTTGAAGTTCGGGGTTACTCTGAAACCAAATCCGGTAACGGCGCCGTAGGTATAGCGGGGGTGGGCATTAACGTGCTTATTGTACGTATAAGTCTGGACGGCAAATACTTTACCAACACTATTGATAATGAGGATTTCGGCGGCTACCGCGTAGGACTCAGCGCCTCTATCTACTTCTGACGGAAAATTGTTTAAGCGGCGTTGTTTTTTTATACTTTTATTGTCGTTGCTGATATGCTACGGATGCGCGCCGGTATCTGAGCCGGTAACGGCGTATCAGCAAGGCGCTCCGGCAAAAAATCAGGGTAAAAAATCTAAATCGGGGCAAAAATCTGCCCCGACTGTTAAATCTTCTTCAAAATCTTCAACAACTCTTGAGACAATGGGATACACTATTCAGGCGGGCGCATTCAGAGTGCCGGAAAACGCGGCGGCGCTTACGGAAAAATTGGACGGGCAGGGAATTGATCCGTATTTTTTCAAAGACCAGTCAGGGCTGTACAAAGTGCGTTTCGGGAATTTCAAGACCAGAGATGAAGCTCAGAAGTACGTTAAATTACTGCAATCAAAAAAGATTATAAGCGAATATTATATTGTATCCCCGAGCGAATACACATCGGCGCAGGTTTCCCAAAAAGGGACAGGCTATCTTAGGGATGAATTGGTTAAAAGCGCGGAAAAATATATTGACGTGCCGTATAAATGGGGTGGTACAGGTCAAAAAGGGATAGACTGCTCCGGTTTGACACAGGCGGTATATAACCTGAACGGGCTTAGCATTCCAAGAAGCTCCGGAGAACAGTTTACCAAAGGTTCACCCGTGGATAAAAAAGATTTGCAGAAGGGAGATATGGTTTTTTTTGCCACAAGAGGTGGTAAAAGGGTAAGCCATGTGGGAATATATATAGGGGACGGCAACTTTATACACGCCCCCAGTAAAGGGAAAAAAGTGTGCGTTGAAAAACTGTCCGCGCCATATTTTCTCAAAACTTATGTAGGCGCAAGAAGTTATGTATAGTCTTAAATTCATATAATCTGTAAAAATAAAATCAGGGCGTTTCAAGTTTGAAATACCCTGTGGGGTGGCGGCATGGGAAAGGCTACAGTTATAATACAGGCGCGTATGGGTTCTACACGGCTGCCGGGAAAAATATTCATGCCGCTACCCTTCGGTGGGGAGGCTACGGTATTGCAGCAGGTTTGCAGACGAGTTTCAGAATCTCCCGCTGTAGAGCAGATAGTTATAGCCACCACGGAAAATCATACAGACGCCGTTGTAGCTGAATGGGCGGAAAATAATAATTATTTTTGTTTCAGAGGTTCGCAGGATGATGTTCTTGACCGCTATTACCATGCTGCGGTAAGATTCGGCGCGGATCCGGTGATAAGGATAACGTCTGACTGCCCCTGCATAGACAGTTCCGTGATTTCTGATATGATAAGAGCTTATCCGAAATCCGGCGCGGATTATCTTTCAAATAGTATTGAACGCACATTCCCCCACGGTCTTGACACGGAAATTTTTTCTTTCGCCGCTTTGGAGCAGGCGTGGGAAGCGGCGGTTTTGCAGCCGCACAGGGAACATGTCACCCCTTATATTTATAGATCCGGTTTTTTTAACTGCAAAAGTTATACAAATGAAGAGGCGGCGCCGGAGGACGCAAAAATACGCGTAACACTGGATACTCGGGAAGATTATATATTGTTATGTGCAGTTTACGGTCTTTTGGGAGAAACTTTTTCCGGTAAAGATCTGGTTAAATTATTTAAAACGCATAACTGGCTCAGAATGATAAACGAAAATATAATGCAGAAAAAAACGTATGACAGTATTAAAGATGAAATTACCGACGCTGTAAAACTTCTGCAAATGCAGGATATGCCGAACGCGGTAACAGTACTGAAAAATTCTTTATAAATTAAACTTACTTAAATTAATTATAATACAAACGGAAACTGCCATGAGTTTTGTTTTTCTGACTGAAGCGGGAACAAATTACGGTATCGGACACATGACGCGATGTGACGCCATTGCTCAGGCGCTGCATGAACAGTGGGAATCAAGTGTGTTCATCATAGACGCGTCTTCGGATATAGCCCAATATCTAACCCATAAGACTATATCCTGCGTAAAATGGCAGGATAACTGGCCTGCGCTTAGTAAAATTATGAATGAAATCAATCTGACCAACAGTATTGAAGGGATATTTGTTGATTCATACCATGCTTCCCGTGAACTTCTGAAGAAACTGGCAGTTTTTAATACGCAGCTTTTTTTTATGGATGATTATTGCAGACTTGAATACCCGAAAGGGGTGATAATAAACCCTGAGTTCAGCGCAAAAAAGGAACTTTATCCGGTAAAAAACGGCAGATCGGTTTACGCAGGGATAAAATACTTTCCGTTACGGGCGCCGTTTTGGGATACGGAAGTTCTGCCGTATATTAAAAGAAAAGGGATCGTTATCACATTGGGAGGTTCCGGTGATCAACGCTGTCTTGATCTGATTGTGGAGAATTTAAAGGTAAATGTTTCTGAACCGGTAATATTGCTTTCTGCCGATTATCAGATACAAAGCGCTTACCTTTCCGGAAACGTTATAATCATTAATAACAGGCAGAACGCCGAATATATGCGCACCCTAATCTCAGCCGCGCGCATAATTATATGCGGCGGCGGCGGTACGCTTATTGAGGCTGCGCGTACCGGCACACCGGCTATAGTTGTGAAAATGGCGGATAACCAACAAAACAACGTAAAAGCATGGACTAATCATGGTTTTGCCCGTTACGCCGGAGATAAAAACAGTCAAGATGTAGGTGTAAACGTCCTCAGATATATATCCGAGCTGAATGATGCCGCTATCTGGCGGGAAACAAGCGATAAAGGCGTCGCATATGTGGACGGGCAGGGCGCCAGACGTATCGCTAAAATTATTCTGGGAGAAGCCAGAATGATGGGTAAAAGCGTTTTGCTTAAAAATAATTACAATATCGGCGGATTATATTTTAAAAATTTTCTGCACTGCACACCTTATGAGCTTGAAATAGTAAGAAACGCGCAAAACAGTGATTTTGTCAGGTCAGGAAATATCAACCAGCGGATTATGACACTTGACAACCATCAGGCATTTATCCTTAATCTGGGGGGATCTGTCACCGGCGCGTATTGGCTTGCGCATAACGGGGAAACGCCGGTCGGAGTCCTGTCGCTTGCGGAGATTGATTGGAGCCTTTCCCACACGACGCTCGGTTATTACAAACTGCCTGACTACCCTCATAAAGGGGTAGGGAAGGCTCTGGTATCCGCAGCGAAGGAGATTACATTTAATACGCTCGGTCTGAAAACATTGACTGCAGAGTGCCTAAAAGACAATACCGCCTCAGTTAAATCTATGGAGGCGGCGGGGCTGAATTGTATCTGCTCGCAAGAGCGTCAGATAGATGGAGGCGACATTGTGATTATATTAAAATATGAGAGTACAGCGAATTAATCCGGAGAATAAACAAATGGTTAAGATAATTGATTACAAGGCAGGGAACGCTCCAAGTGTGCTACACGCGATCACCCGTCTGGGGTGTGAGGCAGTTTTTGCCGTGCAGCCGGGCGAACTTGCCGGGGCTTCACATATTATCCTGCCCGGAGTCGGCAGCGCGGGAGCAACTATGAACTCCCTGCACGGTATGAACCTTATTCCGGCTTTGGAAGACGCCGTATTAAAAAAAAGGATTCCGTTTCTTGGCATTTGCGTGGGAATGCAGATACTTTTTGAACACAGCGAAGAGGATAACGCTTATTGCCTCGGATGGCTCAAAGGTAAAGTTGTAAAATACGACAGTTCAAAGGTGCGGGTCCCCCAAATGGGCTGGAATCTTGTAAACCTTGCAAAAAGTCCGCTCGGAGCGGCGCAGGACGATTATTTTTATTTTGTAAATTCCTACCACGCGATACCGGAACATAAACCCGATATATGGGGCGTGGCTGAATATAACGGTACGTTTACCGCCGCCGTTCACAGGGACAACATATACGCCACTCAGTTTCATACGGAAAAAAGCGGAGAGGCGGGGCTTATGCTGCTGAGGAGGTTTTTATCATGCTGACCAAAAGACTGATCGCCTGTTTTGACATTGTAAACGGCATGGTCACAAAAGCGGTGCAATTCCAAGACAATATCAATGTCTCCCCTGCCGAGGAGATGGCGGGGGCTATGTATGACGCGCAAATTGACGAGCTTATTTTTTACGACATTACGGCAAGCGCTGAGAAACGGCATATTGATATTGAAGCTGTGAAAAAAGTAGCGCGCCGGGTTTTTATTCCGTTTACCGTAGGCGGCGGCATTAAAAAACTTGATGATATGTATGAAGCTCTGAAAGCGGGGGCGGAGAAAATAAGCGTGGATTCAATGGCGGTCAGAAACCCGCAGATTATCAGTGACGGAGCGAAAGCCTTCGGTTCACAATGCGTTGTGCTGTCCACCCAAGTAAAATATACAGGGCAAACCCCGAGCGGATATGAGGTATATATAGACGGGGCGAGAGTGGCGACCGGTATGGATGCCATTGATTGGCTCAGACGCGGTCAAGAACTAGGGGCAGGTGAAATATGCGTAAATTCCATTGACCGAGACGGAACTCTGTCAGGTTATGACCTTGAACTTATGAAAGCGGCTCAGGCTGCTGTAACTATCCCGCTGATAGCTTCAGGCGGGGCGGGAAAACCTGAGCATATAAAAGAGATGTTCGCCGGTACACAGGCGCAGGCGGCAATTATCAGCAGTATGCTTTATTCACCCCGGCTGGAGCGTAATTATACCGTATGCGAACTGAAAGAATATTTACTACAACACAATATACCTGTAAGACCGGTAAGAGTATAATTGTTCAGAAACAGGCGTGAAAATTATCTTGATATTTCTCACGTATAGTATGATAATGTGAAATAGTTAAGGTGACTTTATGACAGATTACAGCAAACTGGCGGGCGGCAATATAGGATCGCTTGTGCCTTACAAACCCGGTAAACCTATCGAAGAACTTAAGCGTGAATTTGGCTTGGAAAGGGTTATTAAATTGGCTTCCAATGAAAATCCGCTTGGACCTTCGCCCAAAGTAACCGGAGCGCTAATTGAGACGCTGCCGGAAATATCAAGATATCCGGACGGAGACGCCTATATGCTGCGGCAGGCAGTGTCAAAGAAGTTAAATGTACCGCCGGATCAGCTTTTATTCGGCGCAGGTTCAAACGAGATAATAGAGCTGTTGCTCCGCACTTTTGTTAAACCCGGCGAATATACTGTTTCCCCGTCCCCTTCATTTTCAGTTTACTCTATTATATCCCAAGCTATGGGGACTAGGTGTGAATGGGCTCCGACATCGCCCACTTTTGAAACGGATTTGGACAGACTTATCGCCGCCGTTAAGCCGGGCGTGCGCGTCGTGTTTTTAGCCAGCCCGAACAATCCAACAGGGCGCTATATAAACTCTAATGATCTGAAAACGTTTATGCAAAAAGTTCCGGGCGACACAATAATTGCCATGGACGAAGCGTACTGTGAATTCACCGATGCTCCCGATTATCCGGAGACGCTGGGGTGGTATAAAGAATATCCGAACATGGTTTTGATGCGTACATTTTCAAAAGCCTACGGTCTTGCCGGTCTTCGTATCGGTTATTGTATAGCCGATAAGATGTGCTGCGAAATGATGAACAGGGTAAGGCAGCCTTTTAATACCAATATGCTGGCGCAGATTGCCGCCGCTATAGCTATAAACGATGAAGAGTGGCTGAAAAATGTGCTGCGTAACAACACAGAGGGCAAAAAATATCTTTATGAAGAGTTTGAAAAACTTGGGATAAAATATATCCCGACACAAGCTAATTTTATTTTAGCGGATGTCGGCGACGGTATGGCTGTTTTTGAAAAACTCCTGCAAAAAGGGGTTATTGTGCGATTTATGGGCAAAGAGCTTCCTTCGTATATCCGCGTCAGCATTGGTACGCCGGAAGAAAACAAAATTTTCTTAAAAGCGCTTAAAGAGATTATCGTAGGCTGACGGGGTTGGAAACGTTAAAAATTGAACGGATACGCGGAATAAAAGGTGAATTTACCCCCCCGCCTGATAAATCTGTCACACACCGCGCGCTTATTTTAGCCGCTATGGCTGATGGTCTGTCTCTGATACATAACCCCCTGATTAGCTTTGACACGGAAACAACCATGGATGTGCTGCGGGCATTGGGAGTAGCTGTCTTATGTGAAGGGGATAGATTGCTTAAAGTTTTATCCGGCGGCTATAAAACTTTTAAATCTTCCGAAAATTTACCGTTATATTGCGCCAATTCAGGAACTACGGCGCGCCTGATTATGGGGATGCTCGCGCCGCGCGGAATGTATGCCGTATTAGACGGAGATGACTCTTTGCGCGGACGACCGATGCAGAGGGTAATAACCCCTTTGTCAAAGATGGGCGCTGATTTACAGTCAGCCGGAAATATATGCGGGGGGAGTATGCCGGTTTATATTAAACCGGCGTCTATGTTTCCCGCCGGCGTTAAGGGGGATGTACCCAGCGCGCAGGTGAAGTCCGCAGTATTATTGGCAGGAACCCAGTTAGACGGTATAACTTCATATACGGAAAGATTAAAAACGCGCGACCATACAGAAGCGCTTATGCCGCTTTTCGGCGCTGATATTAACATTAATGATCTGACTGTCAGCGTATCCGGAGGGTATCCGTTGACGGCGGCAGCTTTAACCGTGCCGGGTGACATTTCGTCAGCCGCGTTTATAATTGCCGCCGCGTTGATTTTTGACAATTCTGAAATTACCGTTCGCTCTGTCGGTATTAATCCTACGCGGAGCGCCTTTCTGGAAATAATAAGAAAATGGGGCGCCGATATAAGCATAGACAATATGAAAAGCGGCGCGGAGCCTACGGCGGATATTACCGTGCGCAGCTCATTTCTTACCGGCGGTGTGATAGAAAAAGATCTGACGCAGAAGGCTATTGATGAACTGCCTCTTTTGGGTATGCTTGGTATGTTTACGCAAAACGGGGTAGAGATACGCAATGCGGAAGAGTTACGTTTCAAAGAGTGTGACAGGATTGCGGCTATTGTTAATAATTTGCGGGAGCTCGGAGCGGATGCGCAGGATTCGGGCAATACTTTTACGGTAACCCCATATAATAAAAAAAATATCAAGTCAGACGCCGGATTGCGTTCATTCGGCGATCACCGTATATCCATGATAAACGTTTTACTTGCAAAACGGTTTGGATTGAATATATTGTCCGGTGATATAAATTATATAAATGTATCGTTTCCGGGTTTTTTGGAACAGTTATCGGGATTGGAAGTTACGTAGGGAGGAATGATATATGCAGATTGCGGTTGACGGACCCGCCGGCAGCGGCAAGAGCTCCGTTTCAAAACGTATAGCGGAAAGACACAGTCTTTTGTATCTGGATACGGGAGCTATGTACCGCGCAGCCGCATGGCTTAAACTTGACAGACATCTGTCCTTTGAAGATCTGCTGGAAACACTTAATAAAACTGAATTCAGCTTTTCTGAAAACGGCAGTGTTTTGAAATTGCGTTACAATATGAACGAAAAATATTCGGAAGATGTAACGGAAAATATCAGAACGCCGGAAGTAACCGCATTGGTCAGCGAAGTGGCGGCAAACGGTAAAATAAGGGATATACTGACAAAGACTCAGCAAAATATAGCCTTATACGCGGATGTAATCATGGATGGCAGAGATATCGGCACCGTTGTTCTGCCGCGTGCCGATCTGAAATTCTTTCTGACCGCGTCACAGGAGAAACGCGCCGAAAGACGCGCTAACGAATGGATAAATAAAGGGAAAACCGCCGATTATAACAAAGTTCTGAATGATATAAAGGAAAGGGATAATAAAGATACAATGAGAGAGGCTGCCCCCTTAAAAAAACCGGATGACGCCGTTGAAATTGACACAACAGGCTTGACAATAGATGAAGTTACTGCGATAATAGAAGAGGCTATAGATAAGTTTCGAAACAGAGCTGACGGCTGATGAAGGTTACTGTTGCGGAATACGCAGGTTTTTGTTTCGGGGTTGAACGGGCGATAAAGATTGTAAGCGATGCAGCGAAAGTCAATGAAAATGTTACAATATACGGTCCTTTAATCCATAATCCGCAAGTTGTCAAAGAACTGGCGGATTCGGGAGTAACGGTCAAAAAAAAACTCACTGACATAACGCCTGAGATGACCGTAGTCGTGAGAACTCACGGCATTACAATAAATGAACTTGAAGCGTTAAAAAAACGCACAACAAAAGTTATAGACGCCACCTGCCCTTTTGTGCTAAAAGCACAAACTTCAGCGCAAAATCTTTCAGACGAAGGATTTTTTGTTGCGGTTGTGGGAGAAGCGGAACACCCGGAAATTCAGGGGATTGTGAGCTATATCCGCGGGGAATACACTGTTGTAGCTGCACCGGAAGATTCCGTCAAACTCCCGTGGAGGAGTAAGTACGGGCTGGTAGCTCAAACCACGCAGAGTGAATATGTTTATCAGGACGTAATCAATATACTGCGCGGTAAATGTGAAGATTTGAATGTTGCATATACTATATGCAGCGCCACGCATAAACGTCAGGAAGCTGCGCTGCAACTGGCGGGTTCTGCGGACGTTATGATTGTGATAGGCGGCAGAAACAGCGCAAATACTACAAGATTGTACAGATTATGTAAAAGCGTATGTGAAAGGACATACCATATAGAGGCTGAAGAGGAATTAAATGACGGAATGTTTGCTGGCGCCCGGCACGTAGGTATTTCAGCGGGGGCAAGCACACCTAATAAATTAGTATATGACGTAAGGGCGCGTATACTTGAGAGGGCAAAAAAAGATGAGTAATGAGCACAAGAACGAAGAAGAGATGAAGATGGAAGATTTTGAGTCGATGCTGGAGGAATCTCTAAAACAGCCAACCATAGGTTCCAGGGTGAAAGGTGTGATAGCGCAGATTCAGGGAGATGACGTGATTATCAACATCGGATCCAAAACCGAAGGTATAGCTGATAAAAACGAATTCCCGGACGATTTAAAAGTTGGCGATACATTGGAGTTAGTTGTGCTGGGATTTATTACGGGCGGATATATGCGCCTCTCCCGCAGGACAGTCAACGAACGTTCTGACTGGAATGCCTTAAAAGACGCCTCGGATAAAGTTGTAAACGTAAAGATTGAATCTCACACAGAGAAAGGCTACCGCGGTAAGATAGGCGATATAGACGCTTTTATCCCGGAAAATCACATTGATCTGAAAAGCCGTATGAAGGATCCGGGTTACTATGTGGGCAAAACTTTCCAAGCCAAACTTCTGAAACTCAGCGGTTCCGGTAAGCACAGATCTGCGCTTGTCTCCCCAAAGGAATATATTCTGGATCAAAGTAACAAAGTAAAACAGGATTTCCTTAACAAATTAAAAGTGGGCGATGTTGTTAAAGGGGTAATAAAAACATTAAAAGAGTATGGCGCTTTCGTAAGTTTTGGTCCAGTGGACGGGTTTTTACATAAATCCAATATCAGATGGGGGCGTCCGCGCAACCCGTCCAAATATGTTGAAGAGGGGCAGGAAATTGAAGTTAAAATACTTGAAGTTAACCTTGAAAACGGAAAGATAGAGGTCGGGCTCAAACAGCTTACCGAAGATCCGTGGAGCGGCGTAAGCGCAAAATATCCTGTGGACAGTTTTGTAAAAGCTACGCTGATAGGTCGCCGTCGTAACGGCTATATAGCCGAAGCGGAACCCGGGGTAGATGTTTTTATTCCGCTGGAAGAGTTAAGCTGGCTAAAGAACGCCCGTATATCAATGAATCCTAAAGATATAATTGAAGGACGAGTTTTGGATTATGACAGCGAACACAAACGTATAATAACCAGCGTAAAAATGATGAACGAAAACCCGTGGAAGGCGCTGAAAAAAGCAACCCCGGAAGGAAGCGTTATTGAAGGGCGCGTAAAAAATATCACAAATTTCGGAATATTTGTGGATTTTGGACAGTTTGTGGACGGACTTATACGTAAAGGCGATATCTCATGGTCTGAAGAACCTTCTGATCTCAGCGTGTTATATAAACCCGGCGATACTGTTGAAGCTAAAGTTTTAAAAATAGATGAAGCCCGCGAAAGAGTCAGCCTTGGTGTAAAACAGGTCAGCCAGAATCCGTGGAAAGAGTTGCCTAAAAATATAGCGGGTAAAGCGCATGATGTTACCGTAACCGCTGTAACCAAGACAGGGCTTGATGTGGCGCTTCCCAGCGGATTAAAAGGTCATATCCCGTCAACTGAGCTTGATCCCGGTAAATCTTCCCCAGAAAACTTTAAAGCCGGCGATGTGGTTTCCGCAACGCTGATCAAAGCGGATATAAAGGAAAAAAGCATATTATTGTCTATAAAAAAACATATTTCCGATTCTGAACGCAAAGAAACAAAAGAATATATGGAAAAACTTAAAAAAACCGACGAAAGTCAGGGTTTTGGGGCCATCTTCAAGGATAAGCTGAAGTAGGGGCTCTTTATGAAAATTATTAAGAAAGTATTTCAGGGTTTGATTGTACTGTTAATGGTCGCTCTTTTTGCGAGAGGGGTGATGTTCATATTTGCAGTCCGTCCTGTTCAGGTTTCTTTATCGGATAAAACCGATAAGATTGCTATTTTGAACATATTCGGAGTGATCTACGAAGCTGACTCAATTATCAAAAAATTTGAGGAACTTGAAGATGACAGCCATGTAAAAGGTTATATACTGCGGATTAATTCACCGGGAGGGCTTGTTACCCCGAGTCAGCAAATATATGAATACCTTCTGACAGTAAAAAAACCTTTGTATGTGGCAATGGGTTCGGTAGCGGCGTCAGGCGGATATATGACGGCGCTTCCGGGTAACCGGATTTATGCGATGCCTTCCACTGTTACCGGCAGTATAGGTGTTATTATGCAGGTGCCTAACTATGCTTCCCTTTATGAAAAGATAGGAATTTCCGAGAAAGTTATAAAAAGTGGGAAGTTTAAAGATGCGGGGAACGGAAGCCGCCCTATGACTGCAGAAGAGGAGAGAGTACTCTCTGATGTGGTTATGGATATGTATGATCAGTTTGTTCAGGCTGTCAGTTCCCGCCGGAATATGAGCGTTGAAAATACCAAAATGCTTGCTGACGGACGTATATATACAGGCAGAATGGCAAAGGAAAACGGTCTTGTGGACAGAATCGGCTCGTGGCAGGATGTTTTTCTTGAGATGAAGCAGGAACTTGGGATACCAGATCTGACTTATATTGAAATAGAAGAAGAATCGCTTTCGTACTGGAAAAAACTCTTCTCAAAGATAAACGTTTATTTTACCGATATAAACGCTTATATGCCGCGTCCGCCCGGATTTTATTATATGGTTAATTTATAAGATAACTATCTGATGAGAAAAATTTTTTTATTTGCCGCGGCGTTGATCTTTTTTTCCGTTAATGCGTTTGCACAGAATACTGATAATCCGGGTTATTTTGATTCCCCGGGTTTTTTGGCATTTGGCGGAGGAATGTCATATCCTTTTGGAAACACTCACAGGGATCCTGATGTACGACCCTTTATAACCGGTATGTGGAACGTTATCCGGTCGGAGTACGGACATATAGGGCTTAGTGTAACAGGATTTTATACCATCCCTTACAGAAACTATAACAACGATCAGTTTAGCTACAGAATTTTAACACAGCAATATGTAGGCGATCTTTCATTGAACTATGTAACGGGCAGCAAAACAATAAATTTCTGGTTAGGGGCGGGGGTTAACCTTAATTACGCTGAAAGCCGTACACAAAATATGAAAAACAACATAAACCATATGAATTTTGATAAAAATTTTTACCAGACAGTTTATGGGTATCAATACCACGTAGGCTTAGAGTATATTTTAACTCAAAGCGGAGTATGGGGACTTTATGTTCTTATCAGAGGGCAGCACACAAGCCGCGCTAAATTTGACATTGAATTCCCTGACGGTACGTTAAATACAAATACAATGGATTTAAGCAATAAATCGTATATTTTCGGGATGACTTACCATTTCTAATCAAAAACAATGAAAGATATGGTTGATTGAGAAAGAATAATATGTTAGCTTGGAAGTGAATATGGGAAAAGTTATTGCAATTGCGAATCAGAAAGGCGGAGTCGGGAAGACTACCACCACAATAAATTTGGGCGCTTCACTTGCCCAGCAGGGTCATAAAATACTTATGGTTGATATAGATCCGCAGGGGAATGCCACCAGTGGTATAGGCATAGTTATGTCCGCAGGACAGCCGAGCATTTATGAACTTCTTATCGGTTCGGCAAATATCAGGGATACAATTGTTCCGTCTGAAACTAATGGACTTTCTGTAATCCCCAGTCGTATAGATCTTTCCGCTGCGGAAGTTGAGCTTGTATCTGCAAATGAACGGGAAGGGATTCTAAAATCACTTTTGGGAAATGTTTTGTCTGAATATGATTTTATTCTTATAGACTGTCCTCCGTCGCTTGGTCTGTTGACTGTAAACGCGCTTACCGCTGCGCAAAGTGTGCTTATTCCTCTCCAATGTGAGTATTATGCCATGGAAGGGCTGGGGCAGCTTATGAACACAGTACGGCTTATCAGAGAAAACCTTAACAAGAAGCTGGCATTGGAAGGGATAGTGCTTACAATGTACGATCAGCGCAACAAACTTTCGCGTGAAGTTATGAATCAAATCAGAGAACACTTTCCATCGGAGGCTTTTCAAACAATTATTCCGCGTAATGTGCGTTTGAGTGAAGCTCCCAGCTATGGGTTGCCAATAAATAAATACGATAGAGGGTCTGTTGGCGCGGAACGCTATAACGACCTCGCGGTGGAGATTCTTGACAGGAATCTTCAAAACGCCGTAAGTTAAGGCTCATAATGAATCAGATAAAGAAAAATCCGCTGGGCAGAGGGCTGGGATCGCTTATACCCGGAGCCTCTACTGTTATATCTGACGCTGCAGAGGTTGCCGGAAAGTATATGGAGATGGATATAACCGATATATACCCAAACGACAGCCAGCCTCGGCGCGATTTTGACGCTGAAAAGCTTGCATCTCTGGCCGATTCAATCCGCAGCAAAGGGATGCTGCAACCGTTGGTTGTAACAAAACCGGTCGGGGACAGCGAAACTAAATATATGCTGATTGCAGGTGAGCGTCGTTGGCGGGCTGCAGGGCTTGCCGGATTAAAAACCGTACCCGCCGTATTGATAGAATACCCGGCGGATTCAGATAGACTTGAGCTTGCGCTTATTGAAAACACTCAGAGGGACGACCTGACGCCGCTTGAACAGGCGCAAGCATATAAATCACTTATGGAAAAATGCGATTACAGTCAGGAAGATGTGGCGCATATAGTAGGTAAGAGCCGCAGCGCTGTGGCAAATACGCTCCGTTTGCTGGAACTTTCCGCAAATGTTATGGAAGCGCTTGAGACAAAAAAGATTACAGAAGGGCATGCGCGGGTTTTTCTTTCGTTAAACGAAGCGCAGCGTATCAGACTTTTGAACGCCGTTATAAACCAATCGTTATCGGTTCGCCAGACGGAGGTTCTGGCAAAAAAGTTTCAAAGCAGTGTACAAATGGATTCCCTTCCCTCTCCTGATCCCAATTTTGAATCGTTGGCAAAGGAGATGGAAAACTTTTTCAGCGCAAGGGTAAAGATGAAAATCAGAGGCAAAAACAGTAATCGCGGAGTTATTGAAATATCCTATGAATCGCATGAAGATTTGGACAGAATTGTCTCAAAACTCAGAAATGACGGATAATTTAAGATTACAAATTATTTAAGATTAAGGGGTTAAAGAATGTTGAAAACGACAAAAGAGAGCAACGGAATTGATGCTCTGCTGGGGCAGAATACGTCTTTCAGCGGAACGCTTGTGTTTGACGGTGTAGTGCGTATAGACGGCAACTTTGAAGGGAAGATAAAAACCAACGATACTCTGGTAATTGCGGAATATGGCAAAGTAAACGCCGAAATTGAAGCGGGGGTTGTGAAAATTACCGGTGAGTTTCACGGTACAATTGTTGCTAAAAACAAGGTGGAAATGTATAAACCCGCACAGGTGAGCGGTACGCTTAATACCCCTAATATACGCATGGAAGAGGGAGTTATATTTAACGGCACTACAGAGATGGGCGCTTTTAAACAAGGTTCGGCAAAAGGTTAACTGTCTGAATATAAATTAATTGGGAGGCGATATATGCGTAAACCGCTTATAGCTGCAAACTGGAAGATGTTCCTTAATGTAAAAGAGGCTGCGGATCTGGCAGGGGCTGTTTGTAACGGCAATACGGACTATTCAAAAACTGATGTTATGCTTGCTCCGAGTTTTACAAACATAACGGCAGTGTCTGAGGCTGTCAAATCATCCGGGAAACCGGTTATTGTCGCTGCTCAAAATGTTTATACTGAAGAGAGCGGCGCATTTACGGGAGAGGTAAGTATCCCTATGATAAAAGGCGCGGGAGCGGGCGCGGTTATCCTTGGGCACTCCGAACGCCGGAATGTTTTTAAAGAGACTGACGAATTTATTAATGCTAAAGTGCATAAATCTATTGAGGCGGGGCTTACTGTTGTTTTGTGCGTGGGTGAGCTTTTGCAGGAGAGGGAAGCGGGCGTGGCTTTTGAGGTAGTTCTTGCGCAGCTTGGTAAATCGCTTGCAGGAGTTAAAGATCTGAATAAAGTGGTTATTGCGTATGAACCGGTATGGGCGATCGGTACGGGTAAAACAGCTTCACCTGAAGATGCGCAGGCAATGCACGCGGAGATACGCAGATTTATCACGCGGATATATGGTGAGCATACGGCGAAATCCGTGCGCATATTATACGGCGGCAGTGTAAAGCCTGATAATATAGCGGATTTAATGAAAAAAGACGATATTGACGGCGCTTTGGTCGGAGGAGCAAGTCTTAAAGCCGATTCGTTTTTAAAAATCATTAATTTTTGAGGTTAACAGATGATTACAGCGCTACTCGCTTTATATGTGTTTGTCTGCATATTGCTTATAATAGCGGTATTAATGCAATCAGGGAAAAGCAGCGACATAAGTTCCGCATTGGGCGGAGGAATTAGCAACGATATGTTTGGTCCCGGCGCGCCTGCCAACGTTATGAACAAGATTACAACCGGCATAGCGGTCTGCTTTCTGTGCCTGTCGCTCATACTGGCGCTTATGTCAAACAACCGCGCTACTGACAGCATATTAAGGAATTTTCCTATTCAGCAGCCTCCGGTCTCCGGTTCTGAGTAACGATATAGATGCGGGGTTTATATTCCCTTTTACTGATTTGCGCTGTAATCCTGTCCGTTTTTTGCGGCTGTAAAAAGACGCAGGTACTCTCCGATGATGATGCGGCGGGTGACAGGAAATCTGCCGCCGGTAAAAACCGGGCAAAAAACCCCTACGGAGATATGCTTGTTATTGCTTCCATAGGGGAGCCGTTAAATCTTATCCCCGCCATAGCTCACGATTCCGCTTCTCATGAAGCGGCAAATCTGATATATGACGGTCTTATCACTATAGACAAAGACAAAAATATCAAAGGCGCTCTTGCGGAAAGTTGGGATGTATCACCGACCGACACATCCATAACCTTTTATTTGCGTAAGGATGTAACATGGCACGATGGAGCGCCGTTTACCTCAAAAGATGTGATCTTTACCTACAAATTTATGTTGGATAACAATACCCCTACCTCTTACGACGCTGATTTCCGTAAAATTACCTCTATAGACGCGCCTGATGACTATACTGTGGTTGTGGAGTATGAAGAGCCTTACGCTCCCGCGCTTATAAGCTGGAGTATATGGATTATGCCCGCGCATCTGCTGGAAGGTCAGCTTCCCGCAAAGTCTCCGCTTCAGCGTAGCCCTGTAGGAACAGGTCCGTATATTTTTGAAAGCTGGAATGCCAACCAAAATTTAACGCTGAAATCAAACCCCGCATACTATGAAGGTCAACCTTATGTTGAAAAGGTTATGTTCCGTTATCTTCAGGATCAGGGCGCGTCCTTTCTTGAACTTTTACAGGGAGGGGTAGATTTTATGCAGCTTACAGCCGCTCAGTACGAAAAACAGACGGACACTGAACGGTTCCGTACATTTTATAATAAGTACAATTATCTTGCTGACTCATATTCGTATATCGGGTATAACCTTACCCGTAAGCCTTTTGATGACAAACTTGTCCGTCAGGCGCTAAGTTACGCCACGCCACGTCAGGAGATTATTGACAGTATTTTACATGGACACGGAGTTTCAGCCACAGGACCTTATAAACCGGGAACTTACTGGCATAACCCCAATGTGCAGTCTTACGCCACCGATTTGAAAAAGGCGCGGGAGCTTCTTAACGCCTCCGGCTGGGAACTGAATGAAAAAGGGCTTTTGATGAAAGATAAAAAAGCGTTCCGCATTGAGCTTATTACAAACCAAAACACTACTCGCATACAGATAGCGGAGATACTTCAGAAAAGCTGGAAAGAACTCGGTATTGAAGTAGATATACGTGTGGCGGAGTGGGGTGCGTTTATCAGCCAGCATATTGATAAACGTAATTTTGACGCTGTCATACTAAGTTGGAATATTGTGCTTGATCCCGATCCGAATGATGTGTGGAATTCATCTTCGTGCGCGGATAAAAAAACGCTGAATTTTATGTGTTTTAAAAATGAGGAAGCTGACAGATTGATGAGCGAGGGAACTTCAACTTTTGATCCGGTAAAACGCAAAGCCTGTTATGACAGATTTCAGGAAATACTTGCGGAAGAGCAGCCTTATACCTTTCTTTTTGTTCCTGAGTCGCTTTCAGCCGTCTCAAAAAGGTTTGAAGGGGTAGAACCCGCCCCAGCCGGATTGCTGTATAATCTGATTGACTGGTATGTTCCAACCGGTGTACAGAAATATAAGATACAGCGGTAGCAATTCTTTATGCTTAACTATATCGGGAAACGGCTGTTAGCGCTTATCCCGCTTTTTTTTGGCATAACTTTAGTCTGTTTTTTTGTTATCCGCCTTGCCCCCGGTTCTCCCGTTGATATGGAAGAGTCAATGAACCCGAAATACAGTGAAAACGCAAGGCAGAAGTTTATAGAGATGTACGATCTGGATAAACCGCTGCCTACTCAGTATGCGCTGTGGCTGAAAAAGATAATAAAGCTGGATTTTGGCGTATCATTCGCAAGAGATGGCAGACCTGTGCGTGATAAGATACTGGAACGTATTCCGGTTACCATATCTATCAATATAATCTCCCTCTTTTTTATATTCGGGGCAGCCCTTTTCCTTGGCGTGCTTTCGGCGTGGCTAAAGGGTTCTGCGTTTGATCACGCTGTTACGGTATTTGTGTTTGTCGGGTTTGCTGTACCTACTTTCTGGCTGGCGCTTTTGTGTATGTATCTTTTTGGCGTAGTTTTCGGAATATTGCCTATCTCCGGGCTAACATCATGGAATTATGATTCCCTTTCATTTTTTGGTAAAATTGCTGATCTTACACATCATCTGATTTTGCCTGTTTTTATATCTGTTGTTGGGGGACTTGCGGGAATGTCGCGATTTATGCGCGGTTCTACGCTGGACGTCCTGTCAAAAGATTATATAATGGCTGCCCGCAGTCATGGTCTGCCTGAAAAGACAATACTGTTCCGCCACGCCTTAAAAAACGCGCTTCTTCCGGTTGTAACCCTTATCGGATTATCGATTCCCGGACTTATTGGCGGCAGTGTTATCTTTGAATCAATCTTCTCAATCCCGGGTATGGGGCAGCTTTTTTATCAGTCTGTTACGATGCGTGATTACCCGACTGTAATGGGAATACTTGTGATAGGCGCTGTATTGACGCTGGCGGGCAATCTTTTTGCCGATATAATGTATGCGCTGGCTGATCCAAGAATACGTTACGCCGGCGGTGAGATGAGGGGATGAAAAGGCTTTTGCGTAACAAACTTTTTGCCGCGGGGACGCTGATAGTGTTTTTTTTTATGACTGTTGCAGTGTTCGCTCCATTTATAGCTCCCTACGATCCGACGCTGATACAATTTGATAAAACTTTCCTGCCGCCGTCAGGTGACTTTTTTTTCGGCACTGATGATCTTGGGCGGGACATCTTTTCCCGTATGGTGTTTGGTGCGCGCGTATCAATGTTTGTAGGACTTCTCTCTGTTGCGGTTTCAGTTTTTATAGGGACTTCCATAGGACTTGTCGCCGGATATTACGGTAGATGGGTGGATTCCGTACTGATGCGTTTTACAGACATAATGCTGTGTTTTCCTTCATTTTTTCTGATTCTCGCGGTAGTAGCTTTTTTAAAACCATCTCTTTTTAATGTGATGATGGTGATAGGTTTGACAAGCTGGATGGGCGTTGCGCGTCTTGTGCGGGCGGAGACGCTGTCTTTGCGGGCGCGTGATTTTATCGTGGCTGCGCATCTGGGCGGCGTTTCTCCGGTTAAAATACTTTTTAAACATATACTGCCGAATGTTGTATCTGTGGTTATAGTATCTGCGACTCTGGGCGTCGCGGGGGCGATACTGACTGAATCGGCGCTGAGTTTTCTGGGGTTAGGCGCTCAGCCGCCCACTCCGTCATGGGGAAATATACTCACGGCGGGGAAAGATAATATACTGTTTGCGTGGTGGCTCTCATTTTTCCCCGGCATTGCCATACTGATTACCGTACTTGGATTTAATCTTATGGGAGAAGGGTTAAGAGACTCCTTCGGAGGACAATAGTTCCCGTATGAGTAACCGTTATAAATATAAAATCCTGCCTGTTTTTATCCCGTTCTCGGGTTGCCGGAGCCGTTGTATCTATTGTGATCAGACAACGATTACAGGCATTACAGACACAGATGTGATATTATCAGCGGAAAAACAGATCAAACGGTGGATGAAACACTCCAATGAATGGAACGAGGTAGCTTTCTACGGCGGCTCTTTCACCCGTCTGCCCTCCGGAATCCGCCGGAAACTGTACGATCTTGCTCATCCTCATAATATTCGCCTCTCAACTTGCCCGGACAGTATAGATGCCTATTTTGAAACAGAGCTAAAGGAATATCCAATAAAAACCGTAGAACTGGGTATTCAGTCGCTTTCTGAAAATGTATTGCGGCTTAACGGACGAAATTATTGTATCTCAGATATAAAAGAGGTTTTTAAAAAACTTACCCCCCTTGTTGATATATCGGCGCAATTTATGGTTTGTATGTACGGCGAATCCCGCGGAGATTTATTGTTTACGGCATCCCTTGTGCATGAATTGAACGCAAAGTATGCCCGTATATACCCTACAGTGGTTTTTGCCGGTACAAAACTCCATACGATTACGGAAGACGGCGGTTATATCCCGTCTTGCGCCGCAGAAAGCCTGATGCGCAGCGCATGGTTGTATATATCATTGGAAGCGGCTTTTTGCCGTGTGATTCGTATAGGACTGCCCCCTGAGGTTAAAGATAAGATAACAGGGGGTATCTGGCATGAATCTTACGGGGAGTTTGTAAAAACTTTAGTTGTGGCGTCTTTTACGGAGCAATTTGGAATAACGCCTGATATGCCTGATTTTTACGGCTATAAAGGATTATTAAAAGATAACTTCAGCTTGCCACGCGCGCATGGGGTTGATACAATGTGTAAAGTTTCGCAACGATTGAAAGGTCAGTTTAATGAGGGTGACAAGTGGTTTGCTGAAAAACAGAACTTTGATTTTGCCTCGCGGATCTGCCATAAGGCCAACCTCGGATAAGGTTCGGGCGGCAGTTTTTTCCTCCCTTGGAGACAGAGTGGAAGGGGCAAATTTTCTGGATCTTTTTGCCGGCGCCGGATCGGTGGGGATAGAGGCATATAGTCGCGGCGCAAGGCATATTACATTCGTGGAACAGCACGCCGGCGCACTGCGCCGCAATCTGAGTTTAC
Organism: Deferribacteraceae bacterium; assembly: GCA_031256375.1. Taxonomy (GTDB): domain Bacteria; phylum Chrysiogenota; class Deferribacteres; order Deferribacterales; family JAISNW01; genus JAIRQX01. The sequence continues at coordinate 2,564 of JAIRQX010000012.1, read as the reverse complement.
TGCCGAAATCCGGATATACGCTTATCTGTTCGGACATTTATAAAAGCAGTTTTGCAAATTCTATTTATGATATTATTTATATAGATCCGCCGTATGGCGTTTACAAACCTGAAGGTGTATTAAATTGGGTAGGCAGGCGGGAACTGCTTGCGCAGGACGGTACGTTAATTTATGAGGAATCGGCGCGCGTTCAGGCGGAATGGGAACAGAAACCGTTTCTGCCGACAAAAAAACACAGATACGGCGATACATTGATTATATATTTTAAGAGGAGCGCATGAAAATAATATATCCCGGTACGTTTGATCCTTTCAGTTTGGGACATACGAACATCACCGCCCGCGCATGCGCCATGTACGAATGTGTTATTATCGCGGTGTCGGAAAATATCTATAAAAAACCGATGTTTACATTGGAACAACGGGTAGAGATGGCAAAACTTGCTGTCGCAGATATAAGAAACACAGAGGTTATAGGTTTTAAAGGGCTTCTGGTAGATCTTATGCAGGAAAAGGGTGTGCATTGTGTCCTGAGAGGGATTAGAGGGATGGTTGATTTTGAGTATGAATTACAGATGGCTCAGGCGAACAGAAGTATGCTGAAAGGGTATGAGCCGATTTTTCTTATGCCCGGAGAAAACTATATGGCGCTCAGCTCCGCATTTATCAGAGATTTGCTGAGGCACGGCGGCAATGTATCGCCATTTTTACCGAAACCGGTAAACGAATATATAAAACAGTTTTATGACAGGATATAGCAGTTCCACTCGTCTTTGCGAGGAACGTAGTGACGAAGCAATCCAGAATAAACAATCTGGATTGCCGCGCCTAAGGTGCGGCAATAATGGTCAATATAAAGTGGAACTGCTATAATGTAAAGTGGAACTGCTATAGAGGAAATACAATGGATATAATAGACGAAGGAATCAATAGTTACCTTGAAGGGGATGTGAACAGGGTAATAAGGCTTTTTACAACTTATCTGGAAAACGGCGGAATTCCTCTGGGGCATATTTATTACTATCTTGGAATGGCGTATAGTAACATAGGCAAACATACCGAGGCAGGAACCTACTTTAATAAAGCGCTTGAGCTGGAACCGGAGAAAGGGATGTATCATTACCAATTAGCGCTTGTTTACGCGCAGCTTATGCTGTTTCAGCAGGCGATCCCGCACCTGCTTAAAACTCTGGAACAAAATCCGGAACATATATTTGCCCGCGTCACTCTCGGAAAGATATACTTTAAAAACGGCGATATGCCGCTGGCGGCTGAACATTTCCGCAAAATTACTGAAATAAGTCCCGATTATGCTGATGGATTTTATGAGCTTGGCAATAGCCTCTACTACCAAGGGGAAACGCCGGAAGCTGAAAAAGCTTTTTTGCGGACAGTTGAGCTTAACAGAGAACATCCGGATGCTTATTATAAGTTAGGGCGTTTGTACGCCGAAGCAAAAGATTATGAACGCGCTACAGAATATATGCGTAGCGCATTCCGGCTTGGTATGGACAGCCTGCCGTTTCTGTCGCATTTTGCTTTGGTTTTGCTGGCGGCGGGACAGAAAGAACAGGTTATGAAACTTTTAAAAACAGCGGAAGAAACATACCCCGACTCTCCCGAAATAGTTAAAATAAGAGAAATGCTATCTGAATAATATAGAATCCCCTTACGGCACAGCGGATATTATTTTTGAAGACGATTATATGGTGGCAGTTTCAAAACCTCACGGGCTGCATACGATAGATGACAGGAAACGAACCGCGCCGGTCACTGCAAAATCGCTCTTAACGTCACGTTACGGTAAAATATTTGTTGTTCACAGACTTGACGCGGGGACTGGGGGAGTAGTTGTCTTTGCTAAAACGCCACAGGCGCATTCCGCATTGTGCAAAGCTTTTGAACACGGCAAAGTGGGGAAGGAGTATTACGCCATTGTAACAGGCGCTTTCGGCGGCGCAGTTTCTGTTCTGCTTCCGATCAGTACAAAACCCAATCACGGAAAATATAAAATAAATTTCAAAAGCGGAAAAACTTCAGTAACGACCTTTTTCAATCTGGAAAGATACGGGGATGCAACGCTTGTGAAAGCTATCCCCGTTACCGGACGAACGCATCAGATAAGGGTACACCTTAAAGCGCTGAAACATCCGCTGTATAAAGACTGGCTCTATAATATCCCTGATAGTGACCGGCGGCTAACTCTTTTCTCAAAAAGAATTTCTATCCCCCACCCTGTTTCGGGGAAACAGATCACAATAGAAGCGGAATTGTCAGAATTTATGAAAAATATTTTGAAATGTTGCAAAAATTCTGTCTTATTCCATTTTTAAATAAAAATTGCGACCTGCAATTTTTATTTACCGGCTACGGCAAGAGTGTTATCTTACCTTGCCTTCCAATATGCCAAGCATTTTGCCACAGCATTCATGCCGTGTATTCCTATTCTAGGGCGTGTTGACACTATTTTAGCCATATAGCAATAAAGGCAAATTGAATAAACGCCAAGAACATTACATCTGTTTTGTCATAGCGAGTGCACACCCTACGGAATCTTTTCAAACG
>JAIRQX010000079.1 GCA_031256375.1 Deferribacteraceae bacterium | reverse complement strand
TTAGAATTGGAATACACGGCATGAATGCCGTGACAAAATGCTTGGCATTTTGGAAGGCAAGGCAAGATAACACTCTTGCCGTAGCCGGTAAATAAAAATTGCAGGACGCAATTTTTATTCAAAAATGGAATAATATGGCAAAATTCAGAATTCTTGTATCGGATCATCTGGCGGAAGAAGGGTGTGAAATTTTAAACGCCGACCCTGATATAGAGTATGATCTAAAAGCTGGGATAAAAAACAGCGAACTAAAAAAAATTATAGGCAGTTATGATGCGCTCATTACACGAAGCGGAACCACCGTAACGGCGGAACTGCTTGAACAACCCGGCAGGCTCAAAATTATATGCCGCGCCGGTGTAGGGCTTGACAATATTGATATAGAAACGGCAAGCAAAAAAGGGATCATAGTGATGAACGCCCCTACAGGGAATACGCTTGCGGCTGCAGAATTAACAATGGGTATGATCCTGTCAGCGGCGCGCAAAATCCCTGCCGCTGACAACTCTTTGCGCTCGGGGAAATGGGAGCGCAAACGTTTTATGGGAATACAGCTTTATGATAAAGTTTTGGGCATTGTAGGATTAGGGCGCATTGGATTTAATGTGGCTGTCCGCGCCAAAGCGTTCGGCATGAAGATCATGGTTTACGACCCGTACATAAAAAAAGAAAAAGCGGACACCATCGGCGCCGTACTATGCCAAACGCTTGATGAACTGCTTGCCGCTTCCGATGTTGTGACCCTGCACACTCCGCTCACGCCCGAAACCAGAGGAATTATAACCAAAGATAGTATTGCGGGAATGAAAAACGGCGCAATTCTTGTAAACTGCGCCAGAGGCGGGCTGGTGGATGAAAATGGCGTGAGTGAAGCTGTAAAGTCAGGGAAGCTCTTTTCCGCCGCTACAGACGTTTTTAAGACAGAACCGCCGGTAAACAACCCCCTTACCTCTACGCCGGATATTTTTATAACCCCCCATATCGGCGCGAACACCCATGAGGGGCAGAAAGGGGTGGCAATAATAATCTGCGAACAGGCGTTGAATTTCCTTCACGGAAGACCGTATCTGTACGCAGTCAACGCTCCGTTCAATCCTTCGCGCCTTTCAGTTGAAATGCAGCGTTTTTTTGATCTCAGCGAAAAAGTCGGCAAGATGGCGGCGCAGCTTACAACGGGCAGGATGGAAGAACTCCGTTTCATAATGGCAGGTGAGAGATTCTCGGAAGATCTCGGAGAGCGCACATTTGACATACCATTCAACTATCAGCCTTTTACAATTTCTATGGCAAAAGGTTATCTGGAGATGTTTCTGCATGAACCGGTATCATTTGTAAACGCGCCCTATTTTGCAAAATACAGGGGAATACTTCTGAACGAAACTAAAGTTCCTGAGTACAACGGAATGAAAGACCATATCATCCTTACCGTAAAAAGCGATAAAGAAGAGGTTGTTTACGCCGCCACACTATTTCCTGACGATACAGGGAGAATTGTCCAGATAGGTCCCTTTCGTCTTGACCTTATCATGGAAGGAAACTATCTTTGTTTCCGAAACCATGACTCACCCGGCATTGTAGGCAAAGTAGGCGCGCTGCTGGGAGAACATAAGATAAATATAGCCAATTTTGTACTCACACGCTTAAAACCGCGCGGCGGGGAAGCCGCCTCATTTGTGTCAGTGGACGATCCTATTCCTCAGACTGTACTGGAAGAGTTGCTGAACCTCCCCGGCATTATATCGGCAAAAGCTATAACACTGTGATAAACCCATAAAATGAGCATTCAGCTTTTATCCGCAGACAGAATTACAAAACATTACAACACTTATGAGGGAGCGTTCAAAAAATCCGCTCTGACCTTTGCTGCTGTTGATGACGTATCCTTAACGCTTTTCAAAGGGGAAAGTATGGGGATTGCGGGGCAATCAGGGTGCGGAAAAACAACTCTTGTCAAAATACTCGCGGGGATTATCACCCCTGACAGCGGTTCTGTGCTGTATAAAAACACCCCTGTGAGAAAACGCTCCGCGGTTTACCCAGAATACAGACTAAATGTTCAGATGGTTTTTCAGAACCCAGACCAGAGTTTAAATCCGCGGCTGACTGTAGAATCCGCCCTTAAAGACCTTTTAATAAAAAGGTTTTCACGGAAAGAGGTTTATAATGAAGCTGTCCGGCTGATGGAGATAACCGGACTTTCGGAAGAACACCTTTTACGTTATCCGTCAGAACTTTCCGGCGGACAGAAACAGCGTGTTTCTATAGCGAAAGCGCTTGCCCTCCGCCCGGAGATAATTATTGCAGACGAACCTGTATCAAGCCTGGATGTCTCTGTTCAGGCGCAGATTCTGAACCTTATGTCAAAACTAAAAAAGGAACAGGGGGTGACGTTTATACTGATATCCCACGATTTGGCAGTGGTAGCGTGGCTTTGTGAAAAAATCGCCGTTATGCAAAACGGCGCTGTTATAGAATACGCAGACGCAACAGATATTATAAACAACCCAAAGCGCAGCCATACAAAAGAGCTTGTTGACGCCGCTTCACTTGGTCATAAATAACATATTGTTTTGATTGCAAGTCGGCGCCGCTCAAAATCATGAGCTATAAATCTTAACCTTATTAAAATTTATTTCTACTCCCGCAAGGTTTTCAAGATAATGATAAAAAAATTAAAAAATTTTGCTTGCGTACAGACAAAAGGTATTGTATAGGCATTCTCAGATTGTCTGCAAAAGTCCCGGAGCGTTTCAATGTGGAAATGCTTTAGAGGTGCGGATATCAAGGGGAATAAATGAATAAAACCGTCCGTAAAGTTGCATATGCGGCAACAGCCCTAGTTTCACCCCCTGTTTATGACAGGGTTTTCACATCGGAAACACAGTCCGATATTGAAGATGTAGAGCCTCCGAGTAGACCGGTCTATCCGTCGTCTATTGATTATACCTCAGAAAATGTAACCAATCTTTCCTTATCGTTGCCGCTTAAGAGTGAACGTACAACAGTTACTTCAAGAACTTTATTCAGAAAAAATTACTATCCCGGAGTCACCAAAAAAGAATGGGACGACTGGCGCTGGCAGCTTACACACAGGATTACCCGCGCAGACGAACTATCGCGTATGCTTAAACTGTCCGGCGGAGAACTTCAAGCCATTTCCGGCGGCGGCAATCTGCTTCCGTTTGCGATTACCCCATATTACGCATCGCTGCTTGACCCTGATAATCCGTCCGACCCGCTCAGGCTGACTGTGGTGCCAACCGCTAACGAATTTTATATTGATCCGTCCGACATGATTGATCCTCTTTGCGAAGAACATGATGAGGTCACTCCCGGGCTTATTCACAGATACCCTGACAGGGTACTGTTTCTGGCAACCTCTTTCTGTTCTACCTATTGCCGATATTGCACACGCTCACGCATAGTCGGAGAAAATAAGAGCGAGGAGTGCGGAGACAAATGGTCAAAAGCTATTAATTATATTAAAACTCATACTGAAATCCGCGATGTGCTGATATCCGGCGGTGATCCTCTAACATTACCCGATGAAGCGCTGGAAAACATCCTCTCCCGTGTACGCGCTATCCCGCATATTGAATTTATACGAATCGGAACAAAGGTCCCTACCGTGTTGCCACAGAGGATTACAACAAAACTTACGCGGATGCTGCGCAAATATCATCCGCTCTTTATAAGCGTACACGCCGCTCATGCAGCAGAATTCACACCGGAGGCAGTCAAAGCGTGTGCGCGGCTGGCGGATGCGGGCATCCCGCTGGGCAGCCAGACAGTTCTTCTGAAAGGGGTAAACGATAACCTTGCGGATATAAAGCGGCTTATGCATAAACTTCTGATGTCAAGGGTACGACCTTATTATATGTACCAATGCGATCCTGTGCGCGGCACATCGCATTTCCGCACCTCCGTGGCAAAAGGGCTGGAAATTATATCCGGTTTACGCGGTTTCACATCCGGTTACGCAATTCCTACCTTTGTTATAGACAGCCCGGGCGGGGGTGGAAAGGTGCCTGTTAACGTAAACAGTATCTGCGGTACCGATGGAGACGACCTTCTGCTTATAAACTACGAGGGAAAAGTATTCCGTTACCCACAAAATTCTGCGCTTTCCGGTGATTCTGTCCGGAATGATTTATGATTATAGGCTTTTCCTACGATCTTAAAGATGATTATCTGAAAGAGGGATTCTCAAAAGAGCAGACGGCGGAGTTTGACAGCTCCGTCACTGTTGATTCAGTTGAAAACGCGCTGAAATCTCTTGGGCATGAAGTTGACCGTATCGGTAATCTCTTTTCGCTTATGCGACGCTTGCTGAATGGTGACAGATGGGATTTAGTTTTTAATATAGCTGAAGGAATGTACGGTTCCGGCAGGGAGGCGCTTGTGCCTGCCCTGCTTGACGCCTACCGGATTCCCTATACATTCAGCGACCCGCTTGTTCACGCTGTCACACTTGATAAAGCTGCAACCAAAAGAATTTTAAGGGATAACGGGTTGCCTGTTACCGATTTTGTTATTGTATCCGATCCTGCGTCTATTAAACTTCCGGATGGAAAATACCCTTATTTTGTGAAACCTGTCGGTGAAGGCACCGGAAAAGGGATAACTCCGCGTTCCATAGTTCACAGTTATCAGGAGTTATCGGCGCAATGCGCGGAACTTATCTCTGTTTTTAATCAACCGGTGATAGTGGAACCGTTCCTTTCAGGCAGGGAAGCAACCGCCGGCGTACTGGGAACAGATACGGACGCATATTGCTTAGGGGTTATGGAGATCGGCTTTAACGATAAATCGGACGCAAAGATTCATTCTTATTTTAATAAAGAAAATTGTGAATTTGCGGTAGAATATACGTTAGCAAAGGGAAATTTTGCGGATATATGCGCGAAAACCTCGGTGGCGGCGCATAAAGCGATAGGGATAAAAGACGCCTGCCGTGTGGATATGCGCGCCGATGCCGACGGGAATATTTATATCATGGAGATAAACTCCCTTCCCGGGTTAATGCCGGCAAGATCAGACTTGATATTGCTGAGCGGTATGGCAGGATATACCTATCAGCAGGTTATTTCAGAGATAGTGGACTCCGCGGAAAAAAGATGGTTCAAAAAATGACCGTCGCGTTATGCTATGAACCTCCGCTGACAGAGCATGGCGCTGATCTTCAGGATATATCGGAACAGGCTGCCTTTGTCCGTAAATACCTTTCATCCGCCGGTTATACGACATACGATATTGTTTACGGCGGCGATCTTATCTCTTTTCTTCAAAAGATAAAAGAGGCGCGCCCTCAATTTATATGGAACCTCTTTGAAACTTTCGGCGGGGTTGAGCAGAGGCAAAACCTTGGCGCTGCGCTGCTTGAAATAACAGGTATCCCATATACCGGCAGTAAGCTGGACGCAATAACGCACTGTTCGGATAAACGTACCGTTAAAGCGATTTTATACGCGGCGGGGATTCCGGTTCCGGAGACGCGCCACATATTTACACCCGGCAGATGGATACTGAAACCCGCCAAACTTCATGGTTCAGCGGGAATTACCGAAAAATCGGTTGTTTATGCCGCCTCAGAAGAAGATCTTTTACAGGAGTTAAAAAAATATCCAGATAGTCTCGGAATATTCGCGGAAAGGTATATTGACGGCAGGGAGTTTTCCGTCACCATGCTGGATTTTGGGGATAGATTATCAGCCGTTGCCATTGCGGAGATGTTGTTTTCAGGTTACCGGAGCGGTGAATCTAAAATATTAACTTTTAACGCCAAATGGGCTGAAGAGAGCGCTGAATATAAAAACAGCGTCCGTACATTCAATTTCACAACAAAAGATACGCAGGTTTTGGAAGAGATGAAAACAGTAGCGGAAAAAACAGCAGTCATTCTTGGCTTAAGCGGGTTTGCGCGGATAGATTTCCGGCTGAGCGCGGATAATAAGATATGGGTGATAGACGTCAACCCAAACCCTTGTTTGGGGGAGGACTCGGGCTTCACCGCCGCCTGCGGTCACGCGGGGGTTAATCCCGAGCAGATGGTTTCATATATAATCAAAGCCGCGTCAGCGACATATTGACATATAGTATAATATTATTATAATTGTTGCGTGAGGTGTTGTATGCCGTTAATAACTTGGAATGATACGTTAAGCGTTAAGATAACGAAGTTTGACGAAGAGCATAAAGAGCTTGTAAAGATGATAAATAATCTGCACGACACAGTTACTTATGCCCAAGGTTTTGAGGTTGTGTCCCGGACGCTGAAAGAACTTGTGAATTACACACAGACACACTTCAAACATGAAGAAGAGTTTTTGCAAAAATGTAATTACAGTGAGTTAGAAGCTCATAAAGAAGAGCATAGAAAATTTGTCGCTAAAATAACGATGCTGTGGTGCGCGATAACGCTAAGCAGCAATGACGTGGACAGAGGGTTTGTGGAGCAGATATTTGACTTTCAGCGTAAATATTCCAGAGAGTTGAACTCTTCCGCTGCGTATTTACAGGACTTACTCGGTTCATGGCTGGTAAATCATGTAAGAAAAGCTGACATGAAGTACGGCGCTGCCCTTCACGGTAAACAACCTTAATTTAATTTACATATTATTCCATTTTTAAATAAAAATTGCGTCCTGCAATTTTTATTTACCGGCTACGGCAAGAGTGTTATCTTGCCTTGCCTTCCAAAATGCCAAGCATTTTGTCACGGCATCCATGCCGT
>JAIRQX010000076.1 GCA_031256375.1 Deferribacteraceae bacterium | reverse complement strand
TTAGAATTGGAATACACGGCATGAATGCCGTGACAAAATGCTTGGCATTTTGGAAGGCAAGGCAAGATAACACTCTTGCCGTAGCCGGTAAATAAAAATTGCAGGACGCAATTTTTATTTAAAAATGGAATTAGTATTACCTTGTTAATGAGGTTACAGAAACAAACTGGTAGCCCAGTTTTTGCAGTTCCGGCGCTACTGTTTCCAAAACCGCGACAGTATCAGCGCGGAGATGTCCTATAGCTATTATTTCTCCGTTTTTCCCGGCATATTCGGCAGCTTCATACAATGCCCTCGTGATATCCGCGTGTTCTTTGCTGTTGTCCAGAAATTTTTTATTAATTCCGCAGGAAAACCCCGCCTCCTTACAAACATTGTAAGCCACGCTTTTATTTGAAGTATTGCTGTCAACAAATACATTGGCGTATGGGCGCATACTTTCCAATATTTGCAGTATTTTTAAGGGTTCTTCAGTTATAGCGCTTCCCATGTGGTTGTTAAATCCGTCAATACTCCCTAAACTTTCGGCATTTTTTTGCGAAACGGCTTCTATAAGCGTTTCAGGCATATTAAATAATACAGCTCCTTCGCCGGGATCATCGGACGGATAACTCCGCGGTTCCATAGGATAATGCATAAAAACTGTTTTCCCTCTGCTTCTTACAAGATCGGCTGTCTCTCTGCTGGAGATGAGATGCGGCAATATGGCGACAGTTATAGGTATTTTAATTTTTGTAAGACGGTCAGCAAGGGGAAGGTTCATCCCCGCATCGTCTATAATTATCGCTATTTTGCCTTTCCCCTGTTTAGGAGGGGGCAAACCGGCGTTGTCCTTCCCCGCCGCAGGCGCAGGGGTTGGCACAGGCGCGGCGCTTTCAAAGTTTTTTCTCTTATCAATTAAAAACTCAACACGGAAAGTATCCGTCTCCCCCGCCAAAAGGTATATATCATCCGAATACAAAATTGGGATATTATTCACTGTAAAAAGGTTTACGGCGTCCTTTCGCAATAATTCCGCATCTTCCTGCTGAACAACTGTTTTAATGTAGAAAACAGGCAGACTGTTTTCCACATCGGCGCGTTCATTAACAGATTCTTCACCTATATTGTATTTAAAACATAACAGTTTAATCTGTTTATAAAATTCGTTGTATGAAAGAGTTTTTTGCTTTTGTACATTTACAGCGCTGTCCTGTATAAGTTTATGGTATGCAGGAGATTGTCTTCCGACGCTGAACAGTATTGAAACAACAACTACGGCAATAAGAGTCACAAATGCGGCTGCAAGGATAGCCACAGCCGTTGCGGGGCTTTTTTTCACTTTATCCGGTATTAAACCTTTTTTATTAAGTTCTTCCTCCTCCGGCTCCTCTTCATTTATCCGAACGCTATTTTTCGGTTCTTTCATATAACGATAATCCTTTTATCATTTGTATCGCTGACTGTAATTGGAGATCGGTTTCAGGAGTGGTTGGCATTGCGCCTGAAACTGAGCTTTCTTCATTTTCACCTACCAGATGCCCTGACAGATCTTTCTCTTTAATGTTGAATTTAGTTTCGCTGTAAACTATCTTCCCTTGAGGGACAACGATATCCGGCATAATACCCACACCCTGAATAGATCTTCCTTTCGGGGTATAGTAACGTGCAGTTGTAAGTTTCATGGCTGAGCCGTTTCTCAGTTCAAGCAGCGTTTGCACGCTTGCTTTTCCGAAAGTAGTTGTGCCAAGAATAACGCCGCGACCGTAATCCTGCATTGCCCCCGCAACTATTTCGCTGGCGGATGCGCTGCCTTCATTGACAAGCACTACAAGCGGCTGCCCCTGTTCCCGGTAAGCAAACGATTTTGTGGTAAGAAAGGTGTCTTTATTTGAACGGTCTTTTGTGATAACCACATTTTTATTCGCCGGCAAAAAAAGGCTGGAAATAATCACTGCTTCCGAGAGAGAACCTCCTGAATTATTGCGCAGATCAAGAATTATACCTTTAGAATTTTGTTTTTTCAGATCCTGAAGGGCTTTTTTTACTTCATCGCCGCTTTTTTCCTGAAAACTATTCAGCTTAATGTAGCCGATGTTTTCATTCATCATTTGGTATCTTACGGATTTGATTTTAATGATTTCCCGTGTGAGAGTGAATTCAAGAGGTTTATCCTCCCCTTTGCGCATAATTGTAAGCACTACTTTTGTACCCGGTTGTCCGCGCATGAGTTTGGCGGCATTTTCCGAATCCATACCGGTAGTGATTGTGTTATCTATTTTAAAGATCATGTCTCCCGGCTGTATCCCAGCTCTTGCGGCGGGAGTATCTTCAATGGGAGAGATGACAGTTACAGCCTCGCCCCTCATGCCTATAGTCATCCCTAAACCGCCGAACTCGCCTCTTATATCTGTTAAAAAGGTTTTATACTGTTCAGGGGAAAGGTATGACGAGTGCGGATCAAGCCCTTGCAGCATCCCTTTTACAGCGCCCTGTATAAGAGCGCCGTCCGAAATATTATCAACATAGTTGTTTTTTATAATAGTAAGCGCCTGATGGAAATTCTCCAGATCATTAAATTTGTCGTCCTGTTTTGCCGCATATACTGAAGACCTGTCCTGCATTTGGGATATCCCCAGAAACAGAGCAAACACAATCAATACTAATAATGACAGCGAAAACTTTTTACCCTTGAACATTGCATTACTCCGAATATATTATAATTTGCCAATGAATTCATAAGTACAAACCGGTTAATCTATAGCCTTTGAAACCATTCAGCGGGGTCAACGGCATCTTCATGCCGCCGGATTTCAAAATAAAGATATGATGGATTTCCTTTAAAATCAACAATTATTCTGCCTAATCCAAATCCTTTTTCAACTTTATCTGTATTTTGAACATAAAACTCGTCCAAATTAGCATAAACAGTGTAATAATCCTGATCATGCCGGATAATAAGCACATTTTCCAAGCCGTTAATATTATCTGCATAAACCACTGTCCCATCTGCAACGCAAATTACAGCTCCGCTATTTGTGGGCGTAATTTTGACTCCTTTGTGCATTACGGTCAACTTTGTGCCTTCTATCGTTTTTTTTCCGAAACGTTCAATTATTTTCCCCTGCATAGGAAGAGGCAGTTTGCCTTTAAGTTTGGCAAATACACCTCTGTCCGGCGTTGCCGTTTTTTTTGCGCTATTCCTCAGCGCTTTTGTCAAACGTTCCTGTTCCTGTCTAAGTGTCTTCAGATACTCTTTCTGAGCATTTTCATCATGTTTAATAAGCGTCAGCTTTACGGAAAGATCCTTCTGAGTTTTTAAATAATTTTCAGTCATAGCTTTGCTCTCAGTTAGTCCTATACCAATCTCAGTATTCGTATCTATGAGCGATTGGCGTATTTTGGCAATTTCTGATAGCGTATCCGCATAAGTTTGTATTGAATCACTCAGCGTTACATTCAGCCTGCTTACCACCTCTACAACACCTGTAATTTTTGCGCTGTCGGCGCCGGACATAATTGCCTTAGCAATATATGTGCCGCCATTGTCTATAATAAAAGCAACCCCGATGGCAGCCTGTTTTTTATAATGTTTTTGTTTCGCCGTAAACTCTTTTTCTTTGTTCTGGAGATCTTTTATTTTAATAATGTTGCTGTTTTGCCGTTTTATCAGAAGAGAGGCGGCGCGCCGTTCATCCGCCTGTTTTTTTTGCAATACCGATATTTGCTGGGTGACGTTGGATTTATTGCCTGATAATGCGGCTAACTCTTTCTCCTGTTTGGCTATCTGCGAACGCAAACGGGTTAAATCCGTCTCTGTCTGCGCTTCAGCGGTAACTGTAAGGCAGATAAATATTAACCACCCTGCCGCTATTTGTACTACTGCCATCGGCAGGATCTCAGAAAACTGTTTGCGCTGATGAAACCGGAAATAATTGTTACTGTGGGCGCTGCAACAGTAAAGATCAGGCAGTAAGACCATGACAGTGAAAGAGTTAGACCGGCTGCGTTTTCAATAGACAAAAGCAGTGTCATATACAAAATTTTATAACAGGACAGAGAGAGCAAAACGCATGAAGCTCCGATACATAATGCAAAAACTATAAAAGGCATTGTTATAAATACCTCTGTTCCGCCTACTATACTGTAAACCTGTATCTCTTCCGTATATTTATTCATGGTTACGCTTACTGTCTGATATACGATTAAAATTCCGGCGGCGGAAAATATAATTGCAGCGGCAAAAAGGATTGCATTAATAGCCCTTTTACCATCTGAAAGGCGTTTTGCCCACTCCTGCCCGTAAGAGACTGATTCTACTCCGTTCATCTCCCTGAACTGTTTTGACATAGATTCTAAAGATTGCGCATTTTGATGATCTTTTGCCGCCAGAATTTCAAGAAAAGACGGGAAAATATCATCAGGTAAAGGTTCTATGCCATCTATCGCCGGCGCGTTTTGTTTTATATATTCTTTTGTTTCTTTACCGGAATAAACGGTTACCGCTTCCACTCCGGATACGTCCCCTGCTGATTTTGCGAGTGTCTGCAAATCCGCTTTTTCAGCGGGATAAATACGGACTGTGTCAAATCTTGCCACACTGTCCGTAAAACGGGATATTCCGCCTCCTATTGAAAAAGCGGTGTGAAGGATAAGAAAGAGAGCGGACAACGCTATTACGGACATAAGACTGTTTTTAAAATAATTCAGGAACAGTTTTATTCCACGCGCTGAAACGAATAAAAATTTTGCGGTCATTTAAGCGTTCTCCAGCCGTCCGGCATCAAGATGCACTGCCCGCGCTGGAAATTTTTCAGGCATATTAAGATCGTGCGTCACCATTAATACTGCGGCGCCTTTTACCTGCGCCCGCAGAAGCAGCTCCATTATAGCCGCGGCATTAGCTGAGTCAAGATTACCTGTAGGTTCATCCGCCAATATTATCTGTGGGTCGTTTACAAGCGCCCTTGCTATTGCGACACGCTGTTTTTCCCCGCCTGACAAGCGTTTTACCTCAACATCACGGAGTTCAAATAATCCCAACTGTTTGAGCAGCGGCCAAATACGTTCCCGCGCCATGCTTTTTCTGAAAAAGTAGATATCAAGAGCCATACGGACATTGTCAAATACGTTTTTTTCGTTTAATAGTTTATAATCCTGAAAAATTATACCAATCTGTCTGCGCAGATACGGTATGCGGCAACGGGGCAGGAATGTTATATCATTTCCGGCGATCCGCACTACCCCGCAGGTGGGCATAAAATCAGCATAAATAAGCCTTAGAAGTGTTGATTTACCTGCGCCGGATCGCCCCAACACATAAACAAACTCTCCGCGCGCGACATTCAGGGATACATCCCGCAACGCATGGCAATTACCCGGAAATATTACCCCGACCCGTTCGAAATTTATCATAACAATGTTAATAATATAACTATTATTGGGAGTGTCAATAAAGTCATTAGTTTGAGATAATCCGCTTGACTTTTTTTCTCTCCCTGAGTATATTTAGCGCTCAGTGAGTATGATTGCTAACAAAATTTATTTAAAAATCAGGAGATAGTTATGGCTGTAGAGCAAAAACAATTTCAAACCGAAGTTTCACAACTGTTGGATATTGTGATTCACTCGTTGTACTCCAACAAGGAGATATTCCTGCGGGAACTTATATCCAATGCGTCAGACGCCATTGACAAAGCAAGATACGAAGGGCTCACCAATCCGGCAGTACAGGAAGACGGCGGTTCCGACTGGAAGATTAAGATCATTTCTGATCCTGCCGCGGGTACAATCACCATAAGTGATAACGGGATAGGGATGAACCGCGAAGAAGCGATTGAATCCCTTGGGACAATTGCACATTCAGGCACTAAAGAGTTTCTGAAAAAAGTTGCCGGAAGCGGCAAAAGTTCTGATATTAATAGTTTAATCGGTCAGTTCGGCGTTGGATTTTACAGCGCGTTTATGGTGGCGGACAGTGTTACCGCGCTTACCCGTAAACGCGGGGATAAGCGGAATACTGCTACGCTTTGGAAATCTGATGCAAAGAGTAGTTTTACAGTCGAAGAGGCGGATAAAGCAACCGGCGGTACCGATGTAACCCTCCATTTGCGCGAAGAAGATAAAAACCTTATAAACGAATGGACTGTCCGGCGTATAGTTACAACATATTCAGACTATATAGAATACCCTGTAGTCATGGATGTTACTAAACCCGTAAAGGACAAGGACGGTAAATCCACAGAAGAGAAGGAGACAACTGAAGAGACGCTAAACTCCCGTAAAGCGCTGTGGCTTAAAGACCGCGCTGAAATCACGGCGGAGGAGCAGAATCAGTTTTATAAGCATATTTCCCATGATTTTGCAGAACCGCTCAAAACCGTGCAGTTCAAAGCAGAAGGGGCTTCTGAATTTTATGCGCTGCTGTTTATTCCTGCCCGCGCGCCGTTTGATATGTTCCACAAAGATATAAAGTACGGTCCTATGCTTTATGTCAAACGCGTTCAGATAATGGAACACTGCGAAGAGCTTGTTCCCCAATATTTGCGTTTTATCGCGGGGGTTGTGGAATCGTATGATCTTCCGCTGAATATCTCCCGCGAAATTTTGCAGCATAACCGGCAGATTCCCCTCATACAGAAAAATATTGTACGCAAAATATTAGATGCCTTTGCAGAGATGAAACGGGATGAACCGGATAAATATAAAAAGTTTTACGCCGAGTTCGGCAAAATTCTGAAAGAGGGGATACATTACGACTACGAACGAAGAGAGCCAATAGCAAAACTTGTGATGTTTGAGTCCACTGCCACAAAACCCGGTGAAACCACTGATCTTGATGAATATATCTCACGGATGAAAAGCGATCAGAAAGATATTTACTATATAACAGGCGCAAACAGGAATGACCTTGAAAATTCACCGTATCTGGAAGGGCTTAAATCAAAAGATACCGAAGTGATCTTTATGACAGACGAGTTTGACGATATTATTTTCGGGACAATGGGTAGTTATGCAGAAAAATCTTTTAAATCGGTTTTGAAAGGGGACCTTGATGTCAATGCAGAGGTAAATGAGGAAAAAGTTAAACAATACGAAGAACTTATCGCTAAAATTAAAGAATCGCTAGGTGAGAAAGTTGTTGATGTGCGTCTGACCTCAAGACTAAAGGATAGCGCTGTTTGCCTTGTTACAAAGGAAGGGGCGCCTGACGCGCACATGGAAAGGCTTTTAAAAGCTATGGGACAGCCTGTTCCTATTGCTAAACGCACACTGGAACTGAATCCGGATCACACGCTTATAAAAAAGATGAAAGAAGAGCTGGCGGGCAAACCGGAAACGATATCCGAATACTCCACACTGCTGTATGATCAGGCGGCGCTGCTGGAAGGGGGCAGACCTGAAAATATAGCGGCGTTTATAAATAAGATGACTGAGCTTATGAATAGTAATTTATAGAAAACGTATATATTCTATAAACATTTGCTAATATCCGCGAATTTTTATATACTGTAATTGTTATTCGGAGGGGCGGATATGAGAATGCTCGTTTTTATCGTTGTTCTGGCTTTTTTAGGCTGTACCGGATGTAACGCGGAAAAAACAAAAAATATATCTGTAAATATTCAAGACGGCGCAGATTTAATAATTGAACCGGGCGAAAATTTACAAAGTAAAATGAATATTTTTGTTTTTTCCGTAAATAAAACCCCGCAAATAGCTTTATGGATTGAAGACAGCGGCGGCAATTATATCAAAACGGTAATGGTTACAGACAAGGGAGCGAAAAAAAGTTGGATGGGTAACCCAAAAGGAGGGCGACCGGAAGCGTTGCCTGTCTGGTATCATAAAATACAAAGTAACTCAGTAAAAACAGACATTGACGCTGTCAGCGCGGCGACGCCGAAAGAAACGGTTAAAGCGCGGATTAACGAAGATTTATTGATAACCGGTAATACATACAACGCCTATCTGGAGATAAACCAAAGTTTTGACTATAATGATTTCTGGACTGAAAAAAATTCGGGTGTAAACGGACAGCCGTCATTGATATATTACGCTAAATTTACGGCGGGGCAATCCGGTAAAATAAATCTCGCGCCGATAGGGTACGGTTCAGTTGACGGTTCAAACGGAAAAATAACAGACGGAACTAAAAATTTCACAACCGCGCTCACAATCATAAAAGAAGCCTATATAATAAAATAATAAAAGTATGATGGTGTAAAATGTTTTCCAATATAAAACCCGTTATAAAATCTGCTGCAAAGGTCATTTGTTTATCTGTTTTATTTTGCTTCATGTTTGCGTCAATCCTTGCCGCAAACGAGAATAATGAGAATAACAGTAATGGAGCCGCATATGAAAATGGAGTCACAGTTGAAGATAACGCTATAGTTGAAGACAACGCTGCGGATGAAGACAAAAATTATTATGGGTATATAGAAGCGAACGCGGAAGTAGCTCCTTTTAATGAAACTCTTTTTACAATATACGGAAACTTGGGATCAATAAGCGCAAAAAAACGCGCCGATCAGGTGTCTCATAATATCAAAAAATTAAAAGACGATATGTTTTTCAGACAGGACAGTTTGGTTGTATTTGACGAAGATGAAATTTCCAATATTGTTTATATGGGCAACATTATACTCGGAGTGACGGAACATCAGGCGAAAGTTTTGGGCAGACAGAGGTTGGAACTTGCGCATGAGTACTGCCAAATTATTTATGATGCGGTGATAAAAAGGCGCAATCTGAATATCTGGATAATTGTGGCGAAACAATCAGCGCTTTCATTGTTTGTTTTAGCGGCAATGTTTTTATCTGTAAAATGCTTAAACAAATTTTTAAGATTTTTTGAAATCTATTTATGGCGCAAAAAAGAAAGTTCAACGCAGGTAATAAATAATATAATAGACATTGAAAAACAGCGTAAATTTATAAGCTATTTTTTTAAAATTGTACGTTATGTATTGATAGTTGTTGTTCTCTATTGGTGTTTTTTTGCATTTCTGAGCATTTTCCCCGCAACAAAATGGATTGCTGATACATTACTGGGCTACGTTATGATGCCCCTTAAAAAATCGTTGTTTGCGGTACGGAACTACATGCCGAACCTATTTGCTATAATAGTAATTGTGTCCCTTTTTAAATTACTGTCAAAACTGCTACACATAGTTGCGGAGAGAATTGAGGACGGAACAATAACAATAAAAAATTTACAGCCGGATTTGGCGCTTCCGACATACAGGATCGTGCGTTTTGTCCTTATAATTTTCGGTTTTATCTTTATATTCCCGCATTTACCAAACTCACACTCTGAGGCGTTCAAAGGCATAACGGTATTTCTGGGTCTGCTTTTATCAATGGGTTCAACATCAATAATAAACAATATAATTTCCGGTTTTGTTATAACCTATATGCGTCCGTTTAACTTAGGCGACTATATTAAAATAGGCGAACACACTGGAACTGTAATGGAAAAAACATCTCTTGTCACACGCATGAAAACCATAAAAAACGAAATAATAACCATTCCGAACTCAAACATTATGACCGCTGCGGCAATTAATTACACCGTTTCCGCAAAAGATTTCGGTCTGCTCCTTACTACAAACGTTATAATATCTTATGAAGCGCCATGGCGCACTGTACACGAACTTTTAATATCAGCAGGGCTTAAAACAAACGCGGTGCTAAAAGAGCCCACTCCGGTGGTGTTGCAAACGGCGCTGACAGATACCTCAATACATTACGAACTTTTTGTTTATACAAAAGACGCGGAAAGAATGTTATTTACCCTTTCAGAAGTGCGTCAGAATATACAGGACATTTTTAATGAATCCGGCATTGAAATATTGTGTCCTACAGTATTTGAGCACAGAAACGCTTCAAACTCCTCAATACCGAAAAACTATTTGAAAGAACCTGTAAGAAAAGAGTTTTATGTAAAAACAACAAGTGAAAATTAATAATGTAAAACGTTACAAACTAACATTAAAAAACGCCTTATACCGTTTTGACAATACTGCCGTTTTGCGGCTTCCCGATGTGTCCGCAGATTTTGAAAAGATGCTTGTCATCAAAGGTCGTATCGGATCGGGCAAAACCATGCTTCTGAAAACACTCGGAGGTGTTGTATGTCCTTCATCCGGCGAAGCGCTGCTTTCAAAAACGGAGGCTTCCGGGAAAACCGGGCAGACATACGGTTATTTTGTACATTCTCAGCCAGAGTTTAACTTTGTGACAGGAACTGTAGGGGACGAGCTTGATTTTGCAGGGATATCCGGGGATGCTTTTACACCGTACCTTAAACGAAACGTTAATGAACTTTCCGGAGGGGAGTTAAAAAAAATAGCCGTAATGATGGCGCTTGCCGCCTCAGAGGATGTTGTTCTGCTTGACGAACCTTTGGATATGCTGGACGATTTGCAATGTGAGCTGATGGCAGAGTACATCGCTGAGAAAAGCGTTGAAAAACCGGTGATAATAGCTACACACGACGGGCATTTTGACAAATGCGCTGACGTTTTGATCCACACAGACGATGAAACAGACCGGACAGAGCGGTTTATAGCAGTTCCATATTGCATTGACCGTCTTTGCGAGCGGAATGTTTTTAGCGACAAACTGTTGTCAGTCAGAGATTTTGCAGTTTGCATAGGAGATAAGATTCTTTCAAAGATCTCTGTGGACAGTAACGCAGGGGAGATAGTATCTCTGTTTGGTATGAACGGCAGCGGCAAAACCCTTTTTGCCCGCACGGCAGGGGGGATAGGGAAGCTGAATGCAACCGGCGGTTTGGAATGGAATGTTGAAAAACGTCTAAGAGGTTTCTGTATGCAGTTTCCGGAGCATATGGCGTATCAGGAAACTATATTTCAGGAAATTGCCGACATAACCGGCAGGGGGAATGCCGGTGCGGTTATTGACGCTCTGGGATGGCGCGGACGCGAGGATTCATCCCCTTTTCTTTTGAGCGAAGGTGAAAAACGCATTATGTATATAGTTGCTATTTTATCGTGTAAACAGTACTGCTTGTTTGACGAACCTTTTGCGGGGCTGGATACAAAAACTGCGTATTTTATCGCTGATCTTATGATAAAAGCGCGCAACGGGGGGAAAGGGATTTTTTATACTACAAACCGTAAAAGTCATACTGTTTACGCAGATAAGGTTATCAACATCTGATTTTAAAACTATAAAAAACTGTTGCAATAATATTTCAAAATATCATAATAGATTGCGATTATAACCGCAATATGGAGAAAAAAATGCGTATAATTCTTATAGCGTTACTGTTTTTATTTGGTTGCTCAAAATATCATGCGGCGCAATCAGATACTATGAATATAGAGAATGTCGCTGTTGTGAAAATTAAGGGTGATGATACGTCATCATCGTTTACCACGCTGTTGATTTCTGTTTTGCGGAGCGCCGGATATAAAGTTTATGACAGAGCGGGGTTGGAACTTCTGTTTTCAGAGCATAAGTTTCAGATGGACATTGCATCTCCCGATACTTTGCTGGAAGCGGGAAAACTTGTAGGCATAGAAGCGGGGCTGGTGGGGTCTTATAAAATGAATCGCAGAACTGATGAATTGGACGGCTGTAAATATAATATACACAACCTGACTGTGGACCTGACTATGACGGACTACACCACAGGAGCGATAGTTTATGCCAATGTGCACGATGAAGAGGTCACTCAAAGAATCTGTCCGGGAAAATCCGCTCAGTTGGTGGTGACCTCCGTTCCTAAGTACCGACTGAGCGCTAAATTCAGTAGCGACCCCGCAACGTTGCTGAATAGACGTGTCTCCGAGCGTATAAAAATAGATTTACAGAAAACATTGAAATAAGACGGAAGTAATTCCAATTCTAAATTAAACGTGCGTTAATTTAGAATTATCAGTTGTTACAATAACACAAGGGTAAACCATTGCCCCTGTAATCCTTTAATATCAGCACTTATCAGACTTTCTCGCTGCATAATATCATACATTTTTAGCCTATCAGGCGGAAATATCGTTTATCCCAAAATGGCTGGTTTTACTGGATTTTTGTTTTTCTTTTACTTACTGATATGTAGCAAAAGATGTAGCATGAAAAATTGAATCAAAATCCATGTAAATGCCGATAAATAAGGATAAATTCATTTTCTGTGAATTATTTTTATGGTTCATTACAAAAGTCTTGTACTCACAAGTAATTATAAAATTAAGGAGACGTTTTATGAGTATTGTGTTGAGATGCAGTGAGTGCAGCAGGTATTACGCCCTGTCAAATGAAAATTGCCCCGCCTGCGGGCATGGGAATCAGAACAGGCAGTATCATATCCGTTATGACGGTAAAGCTGTTTATGCCGGTAATTCATTAAGGATAGCCAGAGAGATGGAAGCCAAGATGAAAACAGACAAACGGCTTGGCAGGATTTCGGAGTATAACAAACCTAAAGACCTTCTGTTTACCGAGTTTATTGAAAAGTATTATAAACCGCATTACAAGAATAAAAAGAGCGCCCGATCCATTGGGGTTGAGGTCAAATTCTTTCTTGGGGTTCTTAAAGATAAGACATTGCGAGGTATAACACCTGCGGATATTGAACAAGCGGTAAATCTGAAGAGCAGCAAAAAACCCGCTACAAGGGATCATTGCCTTGCTATTGTAAGGCGAATTATGAATTACGCCGTTGAATTGGAAATGTTAGAGAAGAGCCCTGTTAAAATGAAGCTATTAAAAATTGATAATACAAGGCATCGTTATCTTACGGATGAAGAAGCAAACCGTTTACTTGCCGCTTGTGCTGAAAGCAAATCTGAAAGTCTTTATCCTGTGGTATTGATAGCTCTTCATACAGGAATGAGACTTGGAGAGATACTTTCCCTAAAGCGTACAGACATAGTTGACGGCAAGTTTTACATAAAAAGTACACATACCAAAAACAGTAAAGTTAAAATAGTCCCGATAAACAAGACATTAAGCGATTATTTTGAAAAATACTTCATAACCCATGACGATTTCAATTTTAAGAGATGTACCTGTACTTATGCGAAAATAATCAAAAAGTGCGGCATAGAAGATTTTCATTTTCACGATCTTCGGCATACATTTGCATCCAAACTGAAAGCGAATAATATCAATGACAGTGTAATACAAAAACTGATGGGTTTAGAAACGCCTTCAATGGTACAGAGATATGCTCATTTATCGCCTGAAAGCATATTAAAGGCTATTGAGGTGGTGGAATACACTAAATAACAGTACAATCAGCTTTTCCCCCTTATAAGCGCAACCCGCAGATGTACGGAAATGTCAACGGGCAAGCGAAGCGCAGTTTTTCGCAGAAAAATGCTCCGCACCCTTTACATTTCCGTACCTGCGGTATAATAGAACCTATGGGGGAAAAGCCTTATTATTTTTTACATAAAATCAACCGGCTTACAGTAAACACAACTATCTGAAATACTTATAAAATAAGTACAAATAAAGACAGCTAACATAGATTTTCCTTGATTTTCAGTATTTTTAGTATATAGTGTTATTACTTTCCACGCCGTTGGCGTACTATTCTGCTCAGGGCAGAATACTCAGCTACTAAACATAAGTTCAGGACTTTTGTTGATGTAGGCGATTATTATCCATACATTATGCTTTGAGATTTTTTTCATTATGTGAAAACATCTAAAAAGCCGATTAATTCAATGAATTTCCAAAATTCCGCAATAATTAGGCATTAAAAATAAAAAGTTCTTGTATAATCATATTTTATATGTTATTAATTAATGTCTATATAGACATTAATGAGGTGATAACTATG
>JAIRQX010000045.1 GCA_031256375.1 Deferribacteraceae bacterium | reverse complement strand
AGCATATTATTGACTTTTACGCCGATAGACCTTGCCATTTCATCTCTGGCGTTACCCAGCGCCATTGTGCGCGCCATTGACATACCGGCGTTTCCTATTGCCGCTGTGCCTATTGATGTGACGCCACCCTCCGCGTTGCCTGTTACCCAACCCGGAGCGCCGACCATACACTGGTTAACAGGCGCTTTTGGCGCTTCAGCGCTTTTACCGCCGCAACCTATAACAGCGATAAACATTACAATAACAACAAAAATAACGACTGTTCTCATAGCATTTCCCCTTAATATAGAATAATAGCTTTTCTAACATATTGGATGCTATTTGGCAAATTAAAGAAACATACGCGCCAAAATGATTATTGCGGATACCGCATATTTTCAATATCTTATAAGAAAGAGGTTTTTTATGGACTGTTTAAAATTTTTACCACTTCCATTAGTTATATTTTTGTTTACGCTGCTCAACTCATGCGTATCTTATTATCCCTATTCTGTGACTTTTGGCAGCCATGAAATGACGGTTATCGCTCAGCAGTCTGTGAGCGCCGCCGAGTTTGCTCAGAACCTTTTTGATGAATACTATTACCTGAGTCATATTGAAAGGAAAAATAGTACAACCATAATTAATACAGATGTCCCTTCAGTGCAGTTTGGTCAGGCAGTTAGCGCATTTCGCAAGTACTGCTCTGAGAAGAATGGTAAAACAGTATCTCGTTATGTTCCTGTAGATTTACCGCCTGTTTTAACTGAAGGGTTTGCAGAACAACCGGTTTTTTACCATCATAGCCCCATGGGACGTACAGAATTTGAGTGGTGTGTCAGGGATGAAAAACCCCTGTTCGCTGTGGCTTTTACGGGAGCAAAAGGGCAGGGGGCTTCAGGGTTATATGTGACAGAACAGAAAGATATGCTTGATTATCTTGACAGGCAAATAACTGCCGTTAAGGAAATCTCCAAAAAGGCGGGAGAGGTAACCGCATTGTTCCGTACAGATGCCGTACAAGAGAAGGAAATTTTTTCTGTAGAACACCTAGAGTTGCTTCTTTACACAGATAAGCCGCAGCTTCATGTCCAATTGACAAACAATGCCGGCGAAGAGCAAACGGTTAAACTGGATACTCCTCTGGGGCTTTTGACAGGCGCTGAACGGTATCTTCTCACTCCGGATTTACGCGCTGACAGCAAAATATCAGCGGATATCTCCGGGGAAGGGTGCACGCGGGATCAATCCGGATCATCACTTCTCATGTCAGGCGGGAAAAAATGTTCATTATTAATACGTTATGTTAAAAATCGGGATTACAGAAAGATACCTGTACAAAAAGGCGCTTTATTTTTTGCAGGATATACATTTGCGGTAACGCCTGTAAGTGAAAGTGATACAAAAGACAGTAAAATCTGGCTGAAACCAAAAATTGATATGCAGGGGAGATAATGCGAAATTTTTTGTTGATAATTCTATTATTATACCCTTTTTTAGCGGCGGCTCAGGATAATGAGTCAATCGTAAAAATTAACAAACTTGAAAATATGCTTATTGATTTGCAGCGGCAAATTGCTGTCAATAATGAGGAGACGCAAAAGCAGATTAAACTATTGTCTGATAAGGTTGATATGATAAATTCAGATAAACAGCGTCGTAAAACGTTGGCGGCGGAATCTTACCGAAAGGCGGTAAAATTTACCTCAGAAAAACAGTACCAGACTGCCGGAATATATTACGGCAATGCACTGGCGCTTGATCCTGACAATATCACTATATTAAATTCTTATACCAAAGCTGTTACAGAGTGGGTCAGTTCACGCCAAAATCTGGGTGATTACGATTCGGCTTATCAAACATTATCGGATTATATCAGATATTTATACACTTTTCCCGCCGGATTGCCTGCAGAAGGGGCAGATTATCTTGTCAGCACATTCTGGGCGCTGACGGAATACCAGACTAAACTGTCATTGGAATCTGAAGGGAAAAAACTTCAACAGAGCAACATACATAAAAAAGAGATAGAGAAGAACATATATGAGGAGTTAAATCTGTCGTTAGCTGATAACGAAACTTTTTTAACTGAAAAATTTCGCAATACGCAGCTTTTGTTTGCGCAATGGCAGCGGGTTGCCCCTAATGATGTTTATTTAACGGATCTTTTAAACAAGAGGCTTCTACAAATTACTGATAACATTGAGGCTTTAAATCTTCTTAGATATGGTGAAGAGAGTATAAAAAGCTCAAAACAAGCTGACGGGATAAGCCCATACTATGCCGCAAGTGAGCTTTACATAACAAATCAGCGGCTTATTAATTTAAAAACATCACTAATCCCGTCAGTATTGAAACGTGTGGACAAATTCGGCAAAGACCTTGACAGCTTATCAGGCGCTATCACATCCGATTCCGCAAAGATAACATGGGAACGTATAAACAAACGCAAAAATGAAATTGCCGCGCTTGTGGGTAAAACTAAAACCAAAGAAGCGGCCGCAAAACTCTGGAGTAATTTTGCCGAAGAGGTCACACTTGAGCTTCCCCGTACTGCAAACCCTGATTATTCCGCTCAGATTAGATTATTGTTGTCTGAGATTAATCAAAAACTAAGCGTCTTAAGGGAAGAGCAGTTGTTTGTTTATGAAAAGTGGGGACTGCAAAATATAAGCACAATGCATAAACACTATAAAGATGAAATAGGTATGCTCAAACTCAGCGAATCCGCTCAAAAACGTATCATAGGGGGGATGAAAGATTATTTGTGTCCTGTAGATACCAGATATTTATCAATGACAGGAATGAAACTATATAATGAAATATTTGATTTATTTAACAAAGAGCTTAACAGAGAACAGCGTATCTCCGTGGCATTACAGTTTAGCGAATGTAAACGCAAACCGCTGTCGGATTTTTAAAGGTGACGGTTTGAAAAGGTTTATTGCAGCGGCAGTTGTTTTCCTGTCAGCAGCGCAGATTTCTGCCGCGTCAGATTTCTCTTTCGGCGGCGGGGCAGGGTTTATGATCGGAGCGCCTGTTCAAAAAAGCAATCCTGCCAAACATGAAAATTCAACCGCCATTATGCCTGTCCTTTCAAACAAAAATAAATCTTTGTTGAATTTTCCGCCTGTGATAAATAATGAATCAGATATGACCGGTATAAAAATAAATAACGCTTATACTTTGCTTCCGCAGTATAGGTCTGCTCAAAACATAGCTATTCATGCCGGTCTGCCGACATTTGTCAGCACATATTATAACCCCTCCAATCAGATACGCAATATAAGCGTTGGAACGGCTGCTATGTCAGGAGTTATCGGCGGATTTTTAGGAATGGGCGCGGAAATTTATGATGAATGGAGCGGCGCTGATAACTTAAATTATGTCCGTATCGCTCAGACAGGCTCCCTTTTGGGAATGGCCACGGCTTCAGGGGTATTAGTGGGGCAGGCAGTGCAAAAAAGCCTTTTAACCAACTCTTATATGCTATGGGGAAGTAGTTCCGGCGCGCTGAGTTCTCAAATTATTTCCGGTTTTACAGGAGATGCGCTGGGTAGCGGTGCAGCGGCATTCGTATATGCTTCCGGCGCGTATATAATGGGCTGGGTAGATCCGGCGGACGCAAGGACTGCTATGGCTAAAGGAGCAACAGGAGCGTTAATTATGTCGGCAGGCAAGGCGGCAGGTACACAGGCGTTTCTCTCTGTTGCCGGCGCTTCCGGAAGTTTTGCCACATTAGGACCGTACGCTATCACATATTTTGCAGCCGTGGGAGCAGTTTATCTGACCGACTGGATATTTGAAGGAATAGACAAACAGGAAGAGAACGACAGGATAACGCATCTTTTAAAAAATTTGCAAAAATAGAGAATAAATTATTATTTCAGGGAGTGATCAATGATTCAGATACTCAGAGCAAAAATGCACGGAATAAAAGTTACGGGGGCAGACATCAACTATCACGGTTCAATCACGCTTGATCCGGATTTGTGCAAACTGGTAGGTTTTTTCCCCCTTGAGTTTGTTGATATATGGAATAAAAATTCCGGCAGCCGCATTTCCACATATATAATATTCGGCGAAGCGGGGTCAAAATGCTGTATCCTTAACGGTGCAGCCGCCAGAACCTGTCAGCCGGGGGACGAAATAATTATTGCCTCATCAGAATATATTAATAGCCCTGAGGAATTATATAATGTAAAACCGAAAATTCTGACATTTAAAGATAATAACGAAGTAAACTCGGTGCTGCATTATGATGTCCGGAAAAGCGCAGACAACGATTTTAATTTTAAAATAACAGAAGAACAGTATTGACAAACAATAAATATTATTTTATTTATATACAAAACCTTAAAGGATGGTGGTAATAATGCAGGAACAAATTAAAAAATTAAGGAAACTCAATGAAACGGTGGAGCTTAGTGGTGGTGTGGAACGCATTAACAAACAGCATCAGGCTGGAAAGCTTTCTGCAAGGGAACGCATTGATAAACTGCTTGATCCCGGAACGTTTGAGGAAATTGACAAGTATGTGGTTCATCGCGAAAACAACTTTGGTATGACCAAACAAAAATACCTGGGCGATGGCGTTGTTACCGGATACGGTCAGATAAACGGGCAGACTGTTTTTGTTTTTGCACAGGATTTTACTGTTTTTGGCGGTTCGCTTGCGGAAATGTTCGCGCAAAAAATATGTAAAATCATGGATATGGCAACTAAAGTAGGAGCGCCGGTTATCGGTCTGAACGACTCAGGCGGCGCGCGGATACAGGAAGGGGTTAAGTCTTTAGCGGGGTACGCGGATATTTTTCTGCGCAACTCACTTTGCAGCGGACTTATTCCGCAAATAAGCGCAATAATGGGACCATGCGCCGGCGGAGCAGTCTATTCCCCCGCACTGACAGATTTTATATTTATGGTTAAAGACACCAGCTATATGTTCATTACAGGACCAGATGTTGTAAAAACCGTAACTCACGAGGATGTTACCAAAGAGGAACTGGGTGGAACGATGACCCATAACACCAAATCCGGAGTTGCGCATTTTGCAGCGGAAAATGATTTAGACTGCCTTGCCAGGATAAGGGAACTTATGAGCTATCTGCCTCAGAACAACATGATGGAACCTCCTTTTGTACCTAACACTGATGATCCTAACCGTACTGATGATACTATTGAACAACTGGTGCCTGTCAACCCCAATACCCCTTATGACATGAAAGATATTATAACCCGTGTAGTTGACGATGGTGTGTTTTTTGAGATTATGGAACACAATGCAAAAAATATTGTGATAGGTTTCAGCCGTCTTAACGGCAAAACAATAGGAGTGGTTGGTAACCAGCCGTCTATACTTGCAGGGGCGCTTGATATAAACGCATCCACCAAGGCTGCGCGTTTTGTACGCTTCTGTGATTGTTTTAATATTCCTATACTTACTTTGGTAGATGTGCCGGGATTTCTTCCGGGGGTGGCGCAAGAGTATGACGGTATAATCCGGCACGGAGCGAAATTGCTTTACGCGTACTGTGAAGCGACTGTACCCAAGGTTACCCTTATTACACGAAAAGCTTATGGCGGCGCGTACGACGTTATGAGTTCAAAACACATACGCGGTGATATAAACTACGCTTATCCGATAGCTGAGATTGCTGTTATGGGACCTGACGGAGCGGTAAATATATTGAACCGCAAAGAGCTGTCAGAAGCGTCAAACCCTGTTGAAACAAAAGACAAACTGGTAAATGAATACAGGGAGAATTTCGCTAATCCGTACCGCGCTGCGGAACTCGGCTATATTGATGAGGTGATTGAACCTGCCTTTACACGCCCGAAACTGGTAAGAGCGTTTGAACTAATGGCGAACAAAAGGATAACTAATCCGCCCAAAAAACATAGCAATCTGCCATTATAAAAAACGGAGGAAAATAATGGAAATTAAAAAGATATTAGTTGCCAACCGTGGTGAAATTGCTCTGCGTATCATGCGTACGTGCAGGGTAATGGATATTGCTTCGGTTGCCATATATACTCATGTGGACAGAAAAGCGATTCATGTGCGCTATGCGGATGAAGCTTATTGCATATCTGAATCTCCGGAAGATACATCTTACCTGAAAGCTGACACTATAATCAATCTGGCGAAAAAACTTAATGCCGCAATTCATCCCGGTTACGGTTTTTTTTCTGAAAATCCTGATTTTGTTGAAAGATGCGAAAAAGAGGGGATTATTTTTATAGGACCGTCTTCAAAACTGATACGTACAATGGGAAGTAAAACTGAAGCGCGTAAGACTATGTCAGCGGCAGGGCTTCCGATTGTTCCCGGTACCACGGAAATTTTAAAAGACACCAATATTGTGAAAAAAACCGCAAAAGAGATAGGTTATCCAATTATGCTTAAGGCAGCGGCTGGCGGCGGCGGAAAAGGGATGCGTCTTGTCAGATCGGAAGAGGAGATTGAATCCGCATGGCGTACAGCTACCAGTGAAGCTAAGAATGCGTTCGGTAATGACGCGGTTTACATAGAAAAATATATTGAGAATCCGCATCATATTGAAGTTCAGATATTGGGAGATAAACAGGGCAATGTAATTCACCTTTTTGAACGGGAATGTTCCGTTCAGCGCCGCCATCAAAAAGTAATAGAGGAGACGCCTTCACCGTTCATGACGCCGGAAGTCAGGGAAAAGATGTTTAAAGTAAGCGTTGAAGCGTGCAAAAATGTCGGTTATTACAGCGCAGGAACATTGGAATTTATTGTTGATAAAGACCGCAACTTCTATTTTCTTGAGATGAATACGCGCCTACAGGTGGAACATCCTGTAACGGAACTATGTACCGGCGTTGATATTGTGCGCGATATGATACAGATCGCCGCGGGAAAGGATTTGCCTTATACTCAGGATGCATTAATACACAGGGGAGCTGCCATAGAATGCCGCATATATGCTGAAGACCCTGAAAATAATTTTATGCCTTCACCTGGTCTTATCACTGTTCATGAAATTCCGGAGGGCAGAAATGTACGTATTGATTCCGGCGCCGCTACAGGGTATGAAGTGCCTCTTTTCTACGATCCGATGATTTCAAAGGTCTGTTCTTGGGGGCGTACGCGGGAAAATGCAATATTGAACATGATCAGGGTTTTGCGGGAATATAAGATAATGGGTATAAAAACAACGCTGACTTTTCATTTGCGTGTTCTCAAAAATTCTACTTTCAAATCAGGGGTTTATGACACAACGTTTATAGAAACCGAGTTTGATAAGGAAGATTTAAAGCGGCGGAGCAATAATGATCCCACTGTTGCTATAATAGCCGCGGCAGTGAAGCAGTATCAGTTGGAACAAAGCGCAGCGGCAAGGGCAACCACGGCGTCTGGAATCGGCGAATCCGCATGGAAACATTACGGCAAACTTCAAAAGATAGCTAATAGGTTTTAAGGGGGTAATAAACGATGGCAAAGATTCTCGCAAAATATTTCGCGCAGGTGGAGGGAGACGGGGATTATGTTCCGGTTGAGATAATATCCGCAAGTTCTAATATATACAAGCTTTCAGTGGATGGCAAAGAATATGTTGTTGACTATGCGGACAGCAAAAGCGGCATATCTTTTATTATCAACAATGTTTCATACGGAGTGGATATAAGCAAAAAAGGAACAATCTATGATGTTCAGAGAGCTGATGATCATTTTCGTGTGGAAGTGCTTGATGAAATGAAAAAATTTATGAAAGAACGTGTTTCCAAAGAACTTCAGGGCAGACAGATTATTGATACCCAAATGCCCGGGCTTATTTTAAAAATTCTCGTTGAAAAAGGGCAGGAGGTATCTGTAGGCACTCCGCTTATGATCCTTGTTGCCATGAAGATGGAAAACGAGATCAAATCTCCTAAATCCGGAGTTGTTCAGGATATCTTTGTTAAAGAGGGCGGAACTGTGGGAACAGGTGATAAATTGATTATAATTGATTGATAATATTAAGTTTTTGTATTAAAATGCCCGTTAGCATACACAAACTTTCGGGCATTTTTTTTGTATCTATTTCTGTAAAAATTGAGTATAAAAACTTGACAACCCATTGTAATGTTATTTAGAATACTGAGCTTAATCTTAAAGAGAGAAAGAAAAAAAAATTAAGGGTATACGCTATGAAATTTTTAAAAAATTTCTACTTGGGTCTTCATATAAGAACCAGGCTAATCATCTTGTGCATATGTTATAGTTTTTGCATTGTACTGACCGCTTTGTCGTTATGGGTCTTTAAAGATATGTTATATGTACTGGTTTTAACGATCATTTTTATTATTCTTGGTATAATTTTCGGTTCTATTAACGTTATTGCAATAACAAGATCTATTGGTAAGGTTATCAGGTATTTACAACAGATGTCTGAGGGCAATTTAGATATAAGTATTGTTGTGAAAAGAAACAACGAAATAAGCGATATTCTTAAAGCTATGAATATTATGTTGGCAAGCTTCACTGAGATTTTGAGACGGGTACAGAATGCATCTGTACAGATGGAACAGGCGTCATTCCAGATATCAAATATATCGTTGGATATAGTTCAGGTAAGCAATGAACAACACGCAAAAGCGGAAGCGGTAAATATGGCTGTCAAAGAAGTTCGCGCTGTCGCTGATACGGTGTCAGTACTATCAGAGGAGGTTCGCAATGAATCACAGGAATCAGAGAAAGAAGCCAATCTTGGGCAGAATGCGTCACAAGAAGCTATTGCTCAAATGCAAAAGATGATTTCTGAGGTAAACAAAGCGGCGGATGAGATGAATGAACTTCATAAGGTTCGGGAACGTATAAACCGGATTGTTGACAGTATCACAGATATTGCCGGTCAGACAAATTTATTGGCGCTTAATGCTGCAATTGAGGCTGCCAGAGCAGGTGACCAGGGAAGGGGTTTTGCAGTTGTTGCGGATGAGGTGAGAAAACTTGCTTCCAGGACTGCAACTGAAACAGACGAAATTTCAAAAATAATTTCAGAATTTGCCCGTCAGGTCAACAAGAGTGGAAAAACAATGAATAGTATTATTACGCAGGTTACGGATTGTGAATCCAAAATAAAAAATATGGCGAGAATAATGAACCAGATGGCTGGCGTATCAAAAACATCCGCCGTTTCGAGCGAAAAAATATGCGACGGCAGTAAGTCGCAGATCAATCATATGAGTGTATTGCAGAGTAGCATGGAATCATTGCTGGATGCAATAAGCGATACATCTGTCAAAGTTGGAATTACAGCTAATGTAAGCACTGATTTGATCAAAATATCTACGGCGTTTAATGAACTGATGGATAGTTTTCTGTTTGATGATGATAAAATTATTGAAGAAGCAACTCATAATGAGTCCAGACAACATCCAAGGGCGGATAACGGTTTGTTACTGACTATGAACAAAATAGGAAACAAGAAAACTTTTGATGGCGTTTCAGTAAATTTCAGCCTTTCAGGTATGAAGGTACGTGTTCACGGTAGTCCGGATTTAGACGCCAAAGATAATATAGATTTAAAAATCAAGCTGCCTCATAAGGTTAAAGATGAATATTACAATCAAACGCCTATTCATGTGAAAGCTTTTATTGTATGGAAACATGAAGATAAACATGGAGATAAAACGGATACCTTATTTGGTTTAAGGTTTTTAAATGCAAGTAAAGAATTTTTGGATAAATTTGAAAAAGCGTTTGAATATTTTAATAAATCTTCAAAATATCAATAACTTGTCTTTACAAGCGTAAAGTATCTTATCGGCAATCATCCTGCATCCGGTGTGGTGCAGGATAAGTTGCAAACTGCTGATGCCGAATTGTAATCAGTATCGGTAGTTTCGTTTTTCGTCAATAATTGTTCTTCCAATTGTGAGTTTGTATAACAGCTATTGAGTGGGGTAGGTAGTCTTTCACTGCTTCATTAGAACTGTTTACAAATGATACCGACTTTGCAATCAATATATAGCAGTTCACTCGTCTTTGCGAGGAACATCGTGACGAAGCAATCCAGAATAAACAATCTGGATTGCCGCGCAAAAGGTGCGGCAATGACAATATCAAGGTATGAGTCGCACAAAATGGGGCTCATTTAATAAAACATTTAATAAATATATACTAAATCTTTTAGGATATAAAAATAAGGCGCTTTCGGAGTGTATTACTTTTTAAGTTTAAACCCTGAAACTGCCTCATATATAAATGTGTATAGTTAAAGTAACGGTACGGTAAAAAGTGTTATTCTCTGGCATTATAAAGGTTTAACATATTTATATAGACAAAATAGAGCGGTCAAGCTTTATATTTCCTCACACACCCAAAACCATTGGATATTGAACTGGTGGAGCCGCGAAGCCATTGAGAACATATAGCTCGTTTTGTGTGTGTCAATGCCTACAGATACGGAATAACCCATATTTCTTACTGCAAACTGCATGGTATTTCACATTAACCATAATCATTAATCATTTACATTAATGGAGCACGTCAATCCATGCAGGTAAAAAATCCCACCGAATTGCTTCGTCACTGCGTTCCTGTAACAACATATATTGTGTACACACAAACAAAACCATAAACCATATTTTACATCCGATAAGATATATTATGTAAAGTAATAATAAAAAGAGCGC
>JAIRQX010000025.1 GCA_031256375.1 Deferribacteraceae bacterium | reverse complement strand
TAACGTTTATAAAATGGCAACCCTGTTTTTAGTATCGAAAGATACTTTGTACTGAAACATGTACGAATAAGAAACGGAGTACGAATAAAAAAACTTGCAGCTACGCGAGATGGTGAATTATTGCCTGAAGTGAGCAAAGAAAAAACACAAATATGTTGATTATTTATGAAAATAAAGCATTTAGCGCTTGACAAAAAGACTCATAAGAAACGGGCGTGGCATTTTTGTATTGCAATGTTATTGTGTTTTCAATAAAATATTACTATGAGAAGATTATCGGCGTTAATTTTAATAACGGTTTTATCTACAACGTTATGTTGTTACAGCGCACCACCGGACCTGTTTGATCTCACAAACCGCAAGGATTCTGAAAGCGCAAAACGTTCTAAAGATTCCCCCGGCAATCTGCGTACCAACCCGTCAACAGCATTGTTTGAGTATGCAAGCCGCGGAGATTTTGAAAGCGTTAAACGTTATAAAGATTCCGGGGGTAATCTACATACAAAAGACGCCTACGGAAACAACGCGCTCCTTATTGCCGCTGAAAACGGTTATTCGGATATTGTAAAATATCTTATTGACAATAAAGCGGAAATTGACATTGTAAACCAATACGGCTATACCCCACTTTTGGTTGCGACAATCAACGAACATGCGGAGGCAATTAAACTGCTTCTGGCAGCGGGTGCAGACATAAATTTTAAAAATCAGTACAACTCTTCCGCTCTGGACTATATGATTGCTATGAATTCTGACAGTCCTGAAAAATATATTGCCACGCTTCCAGGGGAGGAAAACCCTCCGTCCTCTACGAAAGGACCGAACTCTTTTTTCTATCTGAAAGGATGGGAGAAACGCGCGCTTGTTTATATGGATGAACATAAGACGGAGCTGGCGGTAGCTTCAGTGGCTGATGCCGCAGCCAACGGAGACCGGTATGCTCAATATCTTATGGGCAAGATGTATATGGAAAAGGATAAATACAATGAAGGCGTTGCATTTCTTACCCTTGCTGCGGACGCAGGAATTACCGATGCACAGTATCTTTTGGGAGCATATTTTACCGGAGGTCACGATCCGATAAACGGTAAAAAAGGGCTGGTTTACCTGGAGGCGGCTGCCGGAGCCGCTCATAAGGCGGCTATTATTGCATACGGTCGCGCTTATCTTTTAGGGATAGGCGCGCGACGGGATACAGGCGCCGCAAAATCCTCTTTTGAAAGAGGGATAAAACTTGGCAACCCTGATGGCGAGTACTATCTCGGAATTATGCATTATTACGCGATAGGATTATCTGAAAACAAAGATTTGGGTTACAAACTGATAAACAGCGCAGCCGACAGGGGAAGTTCCGAGGCTGTAAGGCAGCTTGCGCGTTTCGCTACGGAAAATACGCTGGATTATCTGTTAAACACAAAATTTACCCGCGCGGGAGCAAAAGCATATATGCTTTCTCAGGGTGCGCTTCAGGCATCCGAAAAAGCTGATTGCGACAGTTACACTGTAAACACTGTCATGGACAGGGACTACGGGATATCAGAAATAGCGTTCTGTTTCCCTCAGGGAGGGAAGGATGAAATGATTTTTAAGGTTTCCCCCGCTATACACAGTATATATAAAGAGTATCTGCTGAATTATAAGCTAAAAATACCTGTGCGTTATGATGTAAGCGGTGAATAATAATTATTGGGAAAAATTTTATCGCGTTATAAATAAAACAACGCCTGTATACGTCAATATAACGGAGGCAAAGCCGGTAACGGAAGCCAGCGCCGTCTGGCGGGCGCTCATCCCACGGACGCGCTTAGTAAGCAGTATAACGGCAACCACCAGCCACACCATACATACTAAAACTATCTTGTTTTGAAGACTGCCGCCAAAAGCGTCGCTGATATTTATCCCTCCCATAGCCTTATGGAATTTGAAACGCATCCACGCGGCGGCAGTAAGCAACCCTGCCGTGTAAAAAGCGAACCCCAAATGTAATGCAGCGCTGTTTATGGTATCAATAACGGCAAGAGGGGGAAATCTGTCAAACATCCGTCCGAATCTCTTTGCTTTGAGCCTTCTCTCAAGGAGAAAGTACATCAGCCCTGCTGTAAAAGCGGTCAGAAATAAAGCCGTACCGATAACATTCAGCGGAATATGCACATACAGCCATAAACTGGCAAGCGCCTGAGAATGAACAGGCTCAGTAGTAAAAAACAGCGACACAAGCCCTGCCGTAATTATCATTGGTAAAAGCGTAACTCCGGCATACGGGCGTTTGTACCGCAGATTAATCAGCAGATACACAACCGCAAGCATCAGAGATACAAGTATAAGAAGAGCCTGAAGTGTGTAAACAGGGGCGCTGCTCATCCGCAGCCACTGCATTAAAATCTGTGTAGCGTTAGCAAATATGGCTATACCCACAAATAACATTTGCAAAGTTTGAAATATCGGCTTATTAAAATAGTAGTTAATAAGCAGAGACAGAAATGACAATATATAAAGTAATACAGCCAAATCGTAATACACCACAGCGATCTCCTTGACATGATTATAAATCAAAAAATATCTTTTGTTAAGTCTATTTTTAAAACCCAAAAATACCGGAATTTTTTGAAAGAAAGCTGGTCGCTTACATGGCCGATTATTGTGATTATGGCGTTTGACTTCTGTATGAATATGACGGATATAATAATAGCAGGCATTCTGGGGAAAGAAACTCAAGCTGCAATAGGAATGGCAAACCAGGCTTATTATGTATTCGCGGTTGTAACCAACGCTGTTTCTGTGGGCACTATAGCTGTGATATCAAGGGTATATGCCGGATATGAAAGGCAAAAAGAGCTTCCTTCCGCAATTTTTACCGCTGTTGTTTTTGCAGCCGCTACATCGTTTGTTGTGACAATTCTTGCCGTTACATTTGCCCCGCTCGTGATAGCGCGGCTTGATATAAACCCCGGCGTAAAAGCCAAAACGATAACTTTTATATATACATATTGCATCGGATTGTTTTTCCACCTTACTGTGGCGCATTACAACAGCATTCTGCGCGCCTGCAAGATGATAAAGACAGCGATGAAAGCGCTGACCACAGCTTCACTGCTTAATATTTTTCTGAATATAACGTTTGTTTTTTATACCCCGCTCGGACATATAGGCATCCCCCTTTCTACATCGGTAAGCTGGATAGTTGCATTCGTTGCGCTGTCAGTAATGATATTCAGACTTATGAGGGGGGAGAAAAAATTCTCAAAATCCGTGGCAAAAAAGATATTCGGTATAAGCTGGCCTATGGGCATAGTGTCTGCCAGCTGGCAACTGTCGTCAATGACGCTTTTTACCATTGTGGGAATGCTTCCGTCTTACAGTGTTGAGGTTATGGCGGCAATGACGGCCGGGTTGCGTATAGAGTCAATAATCTTTATGCCCGCATTTGCTTTTAATATGGCTAACGCTGTACTTGTGGGCAGTCTGTTGGGCGAGAAAAAACCGGATGATGCCTACACTGTGGGACTTGTAACGGCAGCAGCCGGAGTGACAACTATAATACTACTGACGTTTATTGTAATAATTTTCGCGGAGCCTATAGCGGCTCTTCTGGGTTCAAAAGACGCGGCGGGTAATGTTGACCCGGTGGTGATGAGAGAGATAATACGCTATTTGCACATAGTCATGCTTTCAGAGCCTTTTATGGCTACCAATCTGATGTTCAGCGGGGCGCTGAACGGAGCGGGGGATACAAGACCGTTGATGAGATACTCCCTTTTCAGCCTATGGATTGTACGCATACCCACAGCATATATTCTGGGCATAGTTTTTGGGTTCGGCGCGACAGCGATATGGTGGGCTATGAACGTTACCTTCGTATGCCAGTCTTTTCTTTCCGGCAGACGTTATCTATCTAAAAAATGGATAACAGGGGTATGATACAACCTCACGTTACCTGTTACAGTTTTTTCATATATTTTAACCCTTTTATCTGCCACAGTTTGTTTATAAGTGTATCAAGCTCGGCTTTGTTGCCGATCTCTACGCTGAATCTCTGCTCAGATTCCCCCCCGCCGATGGACTTGGCGGAATATTCCGCGATATTCAGCCCCATATCTTTTACGGCAGTGGTGATTGCATTAAGCATACCGGGTTTGTTTTCCACTATTGCCAAAAGTTTAACCAGCGTAAGGTAATCGCTGTTTTCTCCCCATGTAACCGGAATAAGACGGTTTTCGTTAAACGCAATGTTTTTTATATTCGGGCAGTTGCGTTTGTGTACAATAATTCCTCTGCCGGTTGATATATAGCCGGTCACTTCATCACCCGGCAGGGGAGTGCAGCAGCGGGCTATCTTTATCATCATATTGTCCACGCCGTCTATACGGAACGGTTCCGCTACAGACGCCCTGCTTTTTTGGAAATGCTGTTCATCCTCTTTATCTTCGCCTGGGAAAATGATATGCGCAACCTTTCTGGCGGAAATCCTCCCGAAACCTACATTGATATGCAACTCTTCAATGCTGCGAAAATTCAGCCTGTCAAGGATCTTTTTCAAATTGGCAGGATTGTCAGTAATTTCACGGTAACTGCTGCCATGCTCCTTAAATTCTTTTTCCAGACTTTCAATGGCTGTCTGTTCCGCTTTTTCACTGTCTTTTTTACGCAGGTATGTTCGTATGCGTGACTTGGCGCGGGAAGTTTTGACAAAACCCAGCCAGTCTTTCCGCGGTTCCTGTGAAGCGCTTGTGAGTATTTCAATCTTTTCCCCGTTCTGGATACGGTATTTAAGATGTAC
The DNA here is from genome assembly GCA_031256375.1 of Deferribacteraceae bacterium. Classification (GTDB taxonomy): domain Bacteria; phylum Chrysiogenota; class Deferribacteres; order Deferribacterales; family JAISNW01; genus JAIRQX01. The sequence continues at coordinate 56,379 of JAIRQX010000025.1, read as the reverse complement.
TATACGTCCGTTTACCTTTGCACCCATACATCTGTTCCCGACTTCCGAATGGATGGAATAAGCAAAATCTATCGGCGTTGACCCTTCCGGGAGTTCCACCACATCTCCGCCCGGAGTAAACACGTATATCTGCTTGGGCAGGACATCTTCTTTAAGCGTTTCAACTAGCTCCTCAGAATTTTTATCATTTTGTTCCAGAAGCTGCCGTAGCCACACAAACCGGGCATCCTCTTTGGGATCAAAATCCTTCCCCTCTTTATACTTCCAGTGCGCGGCAATCCCTTCCTCCGCTATACGGTGCATCTGCTTTGTGCGTATCTGAAATTCCACCATCTGACCGTCCGGTCCCATAACGGTTGTGTGAAGAGATTGGTACATATTGGCTTTTGGGGTAGCAATATAATCTTTAAAACGTGCCGGTATTGGTCGGAATATGTTATGAATTACTCCCAGCGCTGCATAACACTGAGATGCTGTGTTCACAAGTATCCGTAACCCCAAGAGATCGTATATTTCATCAAATGCCGCCTGTTTTTTCATCATTTTTGAGTATATGCTGTAGAAATGTTTTGGTCTGCCGATTACCTCAGCCTTGATCTTCTCTTTTCCAAGGGCGTCTTTAACTATTCCGCTTACTTTTTCAAGGTATGTTTCACGTTCAGAGCGATTAAGCCTGACTTTGTCCTGAATATCGTTATAAGATGCCGGCTCCAGTACGTGAAAAGACAGATCTTCCAGCTCCCATTTAATCCATGCTATTCCAAGCCGGTGCGCCAGAGGGGAATATATTTCAATGGTTTCTTCGGCTATACGCTTACGCTTATCAGGACGGAGCGAATCTATTGTGCGCATATTATGTAATCTATCAGCAAGTTTAATAAGTATAACCCTTATGTCTTCTGACATAGAGATAAGCATTTTGCGGAAACTTTCCGCCTGTTTTTCCTCTTTGGATTTGAACTCTATCTTGCCTATCTTTGTAAGACCGTCAACCAGAAAAGTTATGTTTTTGCCAAATAATTGCTCCATCTCTTCCGCAGTGGTGTCAGTATCCTCCAGCACATCGTGCAGCATTCCGGCAATTACTGAATCAATATCCATATTCATTTCCGCAAGAATATACGCTACAGAAAGAGGGTGCGACATATATGGCTCTCCGCTCTGGCGGAGCTGTCCGAAATGTTTTTTGGCAGCGTAGACATACGCGACATTTAGGCGTTCCAGCTCTTCCCTGCCTGATTTATTGCGGGAAACTACCTCCTGAATGTCCATCAAACGTATAGTTCTGTTTTTGGGTTTCATTTATTATAATACAGCTTTTCTCAAATCTTTCATAACAAGCTGTAAGCTCCTGTTTTTCCCATATACATTATACGAAAGGGTAAATAAGATATCAAAATGATCTTCATTGTTGAAAAGATTTTCATAGGCGCGCATATCGTAGCCGATTGCGTCAAAAACTATACCGTTTTTTATAAAATAACACTTTGCGTGAATGCTGTCTCTGCCCACAAAGGTCACTGCCTGATATTTTTCCACATCCCGCATACAAAATACCGGTTCCCTGTTGCCGTTGCCGAAAGGTTCAAACTTCTGAAGCGCCGCCATAAAAGTATCGTTTAACTCCTTAGGCTCAATAAAAGCGTCAATGTTTATTTCGGGTGTATAATCCCTTTCAGTCAGACGCTCATTTAACACAGAGTTAAAGCGATCTTGCAGCAAATTAATTTTGTCAGCGGATATTTTAAGCCCCGCGGCATATTTATGCCCCCCAAAAGAGATAAGTATATCTGACATCTCTTTAAGCCCATTGTAAAGATGAAAACCGGGGATGCTCCGCGCAGAGCCTTTCAGCAGACCGTTTCCCTCTTCCATCATAATTATTGTAGGTCTGTGGTATTTATCAACCACTCTGGATGCAACAATACCAAGTACTCCCGGATGCCAGTTCCGCGAATAAAGCACCAGTCCTGCACGTTTTGAAATCATTTGCTCATCTTCTATGCGTTTAAATACCTCTGTTAATATTTCGCGTTCAATGTCTTGACGGAATTTGTTTTCCTGATCCAGCTCGGCAGCAAGACGGCGCGCTTCAGGGCGATCCGTGGTGGTCAGAAGCCGGAACCCTCTGTCTGAATCGCCCATCCTTCCGACGGCATTTATACGGGGGGCAAGATTAAAGCCTACATAGGATGTGGAGACTATCTGCCTTTCAACACCCGCAACTTTTTTAAGTTCATCAATACCAGGACGCACATTTTTACTTGAAAGGGCATACAATCCGTGGCTTACAAAGGTGCGGTTCTCTCCGCACAAAGGCATAACGTCCGCTATCGTTCCCAACGTAACTATATCCAGATACTGTTTAAGATTCGGCAGAGGCAATTTCCACTCAGGGTCCTGACGCAACGTATGGCGGACAGCCATACACATTTTAAAAGCCACCCCTACCCCCGAAAGGTTTTTAAATGAATATTTGTCACCTTCCTGCATTGGGTTTATAATAGCTGTCGCCTTATCAGGAAGTATATCTCCGGGTTGATGATGGTCAGTAATTATTATATCTATTCCCAGTTTTTTCGCTTCCGTCACTTCATTTGCGGCAGATATGCCGCAATCTACAGTAATTATAAGATTTACCTTTTTACGCGCCAGCTCTTCAATCGCATCTATGTTCAGTCCATACCCCTCTTCCAGCCTGTTGGGTATATAATGAATAACATCCGCTCCGAGTTCTTTCAGAAACATATGGAGAAGGGATGTGGCTGTAACCCCATCAACGTCATAATCACCGTAAATACAAATCAGTTCGCCTTTCTTCAGAGCTTTAGAGATACGCGCAACCCCGGTTTCCATATTTTTCATAGTAAACGGGTTGATAAGGCTGTTTAACGGAGTTTCAAAAAATTCCGAAATCTGACGGTCATTTGATATGCCACGTTTGATAAGAACTTCAGCTAAACAGAGGGGCAGGTTATGTCTGTGCGCCAGATCAGCGCATAGCATCCTGTCAGGTTCACTGTATATCCATCTGTATTTTGTGCTTAGATATTCCTTCAATGATTCTAAAGCCATATTCTCCCCTAAGAGTTTCAAAAAACGCGCAGATCGGGAAAATATGAATATTTATTTTTAAATGGTTGTTACCACTTTACCGGCTTAAAACTTTTGGTAACGGGAGATTCAGCTATAACCAAATCAAGCTGTTTTTTATCAACGAGCTGTTTGCTTGTCACTCTGCCGTCAGAACTATACAGTGTTAATTCAAACCCTGACACGCTTTCATTTATCTTCCAATTTGCCAGCATAGCTAGAACAATAGCAAAACATGCAGCATACCAAAACTTCACATAACGACCGGCAAAAATTACGTTCAAATTCCTCATAAAATTTATCTTCATATTTTCTGGTTGCGATAATAACATACATAATAATTTTTTACAATAAAAAAAGCAACTTGAATCTAATTTTCCCTCCACAAAGCGCATCAATTTATTTAAGAGATATTGTTGTAAGTCTTTTTAATTATAATCTTTTATACCGGTTTTTTGTGCAGAATTTGCACATTGTGCATTGTTCTGCACGCGACCGCGGATAAATATTCCTTATTTTACAATATATAGCGCTTTGGCATATTAATAGCTATCTAATCAAGCCAACGGGTGTAACGCAGTTAATAACTTCGCTTGCCTTGAAATCAATTATATGCTATTAATACTGTAACATTGGACTAAAATATTCAGGAGATTAAGGACGTATCTGATGAAGAAAAACTACATAAAATATGCTGTCGCTTTTGCAGTAATAGCCGCTACGTTGGTTTATTTTATAGTATCTGCCTTAAGCGGAGAAAAGATTTATTACAGGGAAGTGGGCGAACTCATAAACAACCCTTTGCTTGCGGAAAAGAAAGGACTCCGTATAAGCGGCAATGTTATATCCGATAACTTTTCCGTAAATAAATTTGAAAAGTATGCTGTTTTTGAGATAACTGACGATACAGGGGCAGCTTTGCCTGTGGTTTATAACGGTACAATTCCCGATGCTTTTGAAATAGGGGCGGCTGTGCTGATTGAAGGCAGTTACAGCGCTTCGGAAAATGTTTTTACAGCCAAAAAACTTTTGGCTAAATGCCCTTCCAAATATGAAGCTGAAGGTGAGAAACACCCTGATGAACTTCCTAAAAAATAAAAACGATTTGAGGTAATTTAAATGCAGATGGGACAAGGTTTTGTAGTTCAGGTTTTCGCTATTTTTTTGGGTTTTCTGGCTATTGTAATGTATATTGCAACTATAAATGAAAAAACGCGCACTTCAACATTTAAAATTGCGGGCGGTTTGCTTGCAGCTCAGACTTTGCTGATAACGATTTCTGTGTTTATCTTGCTTAACGCTTTGGTGACAAGCGATTTTGCCTACGTATATGTTTTCAGTTATACTGAAAGATCACTCTCCCTGCCGTATAAAGTGAGCGCCTTGTGGGCGGGACAGGCAGGTTCGCTTCTTTTCTGGAGCTGGCTCGCATCAATTTTTACAGTTTTTGAACTTTGGCGCATACGGGAACACGGGCATAAATATCAATCTTATGTACTTCTGGTGTCCTTGATTACCACCACATTTTTTCTGATACTCTGCACATTTGTGACTAACCCGTTTGAAATGATGCCTTTTTCACGCATGGACGGTCAGGGGATGAACCCGATGCTCCAGAACCCCGGCATGATGATACACCCTCCTCTTCTGTATATCGGATTTGTTGGGTTTATGATCCCGTTTGCACACTCAATCGCCGCTTTAAACTTAAAAGATGCCTCCCCGTACTGGGTAAAAAATTCCCGCCCGTGGACTATCTTTACTTGGATCTTTCTGACAGCGGGGATTGTGCTTGGCGCGTGGTGGGCGTATGTTGAGCTTGGCTGGGGCGGCTACTGGGCATGGGATCCGGTGGAAAATGCGTCGCTCTTTCCATGGATAACAGCCACTGCTTTTATTCACGCCGCTATTATATATGAACGCAGAAACAGAATGAAGGGATGGTCGCATTGCCTGTCGGTTATTACTTTTGGGTTGACCGTATTCGGCACATATCTGACCCGTAGCGGCATTATGTCAGATTCAGTGCATTCATTCGGTAAATCCGCCCTCGGTAACTTTTTTATATTTTTCCTCTTACTGACAACTGCTGTCTTTATTGTATCATTTTATAAAAACCGCAGGGAGCTTGCCGACAAAACAAACTTTAATTTTACCTCCAAAGAGGGGGTGTTTTTTCTGGCTCTTCTCTGTTTTCTGGCTCTTACGCTGGCTTTGATATTTTATACAATGCTGCCTGTGCTTTCCGAAATTATTTTGAGCAATAAGATGTCTGTTTCTATAGCAAGTTTTAACTTTGTATCTATCCCATTTTTTACCGTTATCTTTTTCCTTGCGGGGATCGGGCTTATTATATCGTATAACAAAATGAATCCTGACCAATTTGTGCGGCAGTATATCCCTGTTCTGATAGCTTCGCTTATTGCCGTAGCGGTTGTTATAGGGCTGGGTTTCAGAGGGGTGTCGCCGCTTGTGATCTCTTTCGCCGCATCAACCGTTTTTTTCGCTTTTCTTTTTCAGGGCGTCAGAATGATTATGAAATCAGGGGTTACGGTAATCTATAACAACCGCCGGTTTTTCGGAGCAGCCGTTGTACATATCGGGCTCGCAATGATGGCGTTTGGCGTTGTCTTTTCATCTTTTTACAGCTACGAATCGGATGAGATGACTTCTTCCGGATCCTCCTTTGTTTTTGACAGATATACGCTTGCTGTGGGCGATGTGGAGCATGAGGACGGACGTAACTACGAGGCTAATTATGTGACGGTTGACGTATATCAGCAAGATAAACTAATTTTTACGCTATATCCGGAACTGCGTGAGTATTATAAATCGCAAAATATTTTTGGTGAAGTCGCCTACCGTTCAATGATGAGGGGGGATTTGTACACTATCCTACAGGGATTTGATAAAGGGCAGAATATAGTCCGCCTTTCGGTTATATTCCAGCCGCTTATAGTGTGGATATGGGTTGGCAGCATACTTATGTGTCTCGGAGCGGCTTATGCTGTCACACAAAATAAATCCGCGCTGAAACAGGCAAATGACTCTCCCGGCGCGGCTGATACCTCCAAAAAAAATAAATCTGTAACTAAACGGAAAAATGATTGAAACTGCGGCGGATTCCGGTAAAACACCGGTTCTCAGATTAATTGATGTATGTAAAAAGTATGGTGAAATATTTGCTCTCCGTCCGCTATCCCTTGAAATAGCGGCAGGAGAGTTTTTGACAGTCCTGGGTCCTAACGGCGCGGGAAAATCTACCCTGCTTAAGTTGATTTCACAACAGACAAAGGCAACGTCAGGCGAAATATTTTACAAGGATATGCCCGTAAAAGATTTAAGCGTGGGATACAGAGGGAAGCTGGGGGTTATCTCCCATCAGCCTTTTTTGTACGAAGGATTGAGCGCACTGGAAAACCTCACATTTTATGCCTCTTTATATAATGTACCTAATCCTTCCGCGCGTGCAAAGCATCTTTTGGAACGGGTTGAGATGAGCCGCCGTATGCACGACCCTGTACGCACTTATTCGCGGGGGATGCTACAGCGCACTAGCATTGCAAGGGCTCTTTTACACGAACCGGAGATAATATTTCTTGACGAACCGTACACAGGGCTTGACCGGCAAGCTGCTTATATACTTACCGCTATTCTGAAAGAACAGATAGAGCGGAACACTACAATAATCCTTGTCACACACGATTTAGCGCTGGGATATGAACTTGCGGACAGAACGCTTATCCTTTCCGGAGGCAAAATTGTTTTTTATGGTAAAGATGAGATCTCTGCCGAAAGGTTTGAAAGTTTCTATCTGGAAAAGGTAAATCATGCTTAAATTTATAAAGGTGGTATTTGCCTTAGTCCGCAAAGATATATCGCTGGAATACCGAACAAAAGAGATAATGAACTCAATGTTTGTGTTTGCTTTTCTCGTGGTGGTTGTATTTAGTTTCATATTTGATCCCGGGGAACATGAACAGGCGCAGATTGCCGGCGGCGTTTATTGGATGGCGTTGATATTCTCAGGTCTTTTGGGGCTTGGTAAATCCATGCAGTCGGAGATTACCGGCGGCAATATTGAGGCGCTTATTCTGTCGCCTATTAGCCGTAATGCTATATTTTTTGGTAAAGTTATAAGTAATCTCATATTTATGCTTGTTATGCAGCTTGTTATGCTGCCGCTTTTTGCGGCGCTTTATGAAGTAAATATTGTTTCGCACGTACTTATGATTGCGGTAATAGCGGGAACAACTTACGGTTTTGTACTTTTAGGCACGCTTTTTTCACTGATTGCTGCAAGAACTCGCTCAAGGGAGATAATGCTTCCCCTTTTGCTCCTGCCTGTACTTGTGCCGTTAATTTTGGCGGCTATTCAGACAACAGGCGCCTTATCCGCCGGAGACCCGCCGGAGGAATATATGAAGTGGTTACGTCTAATATTTGTATATGATATAATATTCACCTCTGTTGCGGCTGTTGTTTTTGACGCGGTGACGGAGGAGTAAACGGAGGAAGTAATGATGAAAAGATATTGCGCGGCAATAGATATACTTACAATAATAGTTATCCCCGTAGCGTTATGGTTTGCCTTTTTTTATGCGCCTGTGGAGGCGCGCACAGGAATAGTGCAGAAGATATTTTATTTTCATGTTGCATCCGCTTGGGTAGGGTTTGGCGCGCTTTTTACAACATTTGTATGCAGCATTATTTTTTTAGTAAAACGTAATCATTTCAGCGATGATCTGGCGGCAGCCTCTGCGGAGATAGGTCTCTTATTCTGTACAGTGGTGCTTTTGACCGGAATGATATGGGCAAAATCAACTTGGGGCGCTTGGTGGACTTGGGATCCGCGGCTTACTACCTCGCTTATGCTTTGGTTTATATATTCGGGGTATCTGTTTCTTCGCAAATTTACCGATGATTCGGAAAAACGGGGTAAATACAGCGCAGTATTAGGGATAATCGGTTTTTTTGATGTTCCTGTTGTCTTTTTTTCAATACGCTGGTGGAGGACGATACATCCTAACGTTGTTCAGCAGGGCGGAGGCGGAATGCACCCTAAGATGATGACTGCAATGTTTGTGGCGATAGCCGCATTCACACTTCTTTATGTCAGCCTTGTGAATAAACGTATGCGTCTTGCCGCGCTTGAGAGGAAATATTATTTTAAGGATTTGGAGGATAAAAATGGATAAAATGAGCTTTTTATTTGCAGCATATATGATAATCTGGGCGCTGATTGGCGGATATTTGCTGAATATAGGCGGAAGATTAAAGAAGATTGAGCAAAAATAGCGCTATAGCAGTTCCACTTTACATTAACCGTCTTTGCGAGCGGAATGTTTTTTATAAAGCGCGGCAATCCATGTAGGTAAATGCTCCAGCTGGATTGCTTCGTCAAAACGTTCCTCGCAATGACAAGTGGAACTGTCATGTATATGGCATTTCAAAATTGAACCGCTATAAGTTACGGTTTATTTACATAATTCGTTAATCAGAAGCCCCGTTGCCAGTTTAGGGTGAAAAAACGTTGATTTCTGCGGCATTATTAGCCCATTTTCCGATACTTTACGGATTATGTCTATTGTTGAAGGGTTTAATATAAACCCTATGCCGTCATTCCGGGCAATATGCTCCCGAACATCTTCAGGAAACTGGTAGAAATATATCCCTTTTTTCATCAATATTTGTTCTTCCGGAATACCAAGCTGTTCATTCAGTATAATTTTCTGAAGAAGAAACGTATCTATATTCCGGTAAACAGGATGTTGCAACTCAAGCATTTCCTGATTTATAAACAAACCGTAAAAATCATTTTTCATAATCATAACTATAGTTCCGGGTTCTTTATGTTTAGACAGGAACTCTTTTCCCGCACTAAGGCTTTCAAGTTTCGTTATGGAAAAAAAATTGCTAAGCCCCGCCATAAACCTCTCTTCGTTATAATTTTCCGGAAAAGAAACAACCCTGTGCGTAGGTAAAATTATCAGCCCAGGATCGTAAAAATTAACAAACATCATCATTACAAAATCATAAGGTTTAAGAGTGTTTTCATCGTCTTTATACTCTTCGCGCATCTTATCCCTGTGCATAAGGGATGTTTCATATCTGTGATGCCCGTCCGCTATGTAAATTGCTTTGTCTCTCATAATAAACTGAATCTCTTCTATTACTTTCGGATCAAAAATAGGCCATATTGAATATTTAACCTTATCATCATCTGTAGCGGAAGCAACCGGCATCCCGTTGCGGCAGTCGTCAAAAATAGCTCTGAGACGTTCTTCAGGGTCAAGATATAAACCGAATATCTGACTAAAATTAGCTTTACACGCTGTCATCAGATCAAATCTGTCCTGTTTTGGTCCCGACAATGTTTTTTCATGCGGAAAAACAACGCCGTTTTCAAACGGCTCCAGTTTCAAAAGTCCCACAAACCCTGTACGTACATAGCTGCGGGAAGCATATTCGTACACCTGCTCATAAATATACAGCGCAGGTTGCTGCTCCTTGATCATAATTCCGTTTTTACGCCACTCACTGTAAAGGTTGGCGGCGTGTTGGTATTTATTATCTTCATTTTCAGGTAAATCAATATTAAGCACATTATAAGGAGATCTGCTTACATAATTAGCGCGCATTTCCGGCGTTACAACATCATACGGCGGCGCAATAACCTGTTTTAACAGCACTTTTTCCAGATTATAACGTATCCCTTTGAAAGGTTTTACTATAGCCATAAATCATTCCTCCATACTGCCAAAAAAGTCAATTTGATTCCCCGGCGGGAAGCGCTTTAATTTTTGCAAACTTTCGTTTGCCGACCCTAATCACATATTCCGCGGAAGACGGGATAATACTCAGATCAGTTATTTTTTCACTGTTTATATAAACGCCGCCCTGTTCCGCCGTTCGGCGCGCTTCATTACGGCTAGGGGCTAAATTCAGAGCTAATATTATGTCTAAAACAGTTTGATTTTCACATGAGGCGTATTCAACCATATCTTCCGGATTCTCCTTTCTGGAGAATATACGTTCAAAACCTTCACGGGATTCTTTTGCCGCCACTGCCCCGTGATAACGGGTAACAAGCTCAGAGGCAAGATTTTTTTTCGCATCCATAGGGTGTACTGTTCCGTCAGCCACACTACGCTTAAGATTTTCTATTTCGGTAAGTGTAAGATCGCTTAAAAGCAGATAGTAGCGAAACATCAAGTCATCCGTAACCGACATCAGTTTGCCGAACATATCCGGCGCCGGTTCGGTTATGCCTATATAGTTACCCAGTGTTTTGGACATTTTCTGCTGACCGTTCAGTCCTTCAAGAATAGGCACAGTAATAACAACCTGCGGTTTCTGCCCATAAGAACGCTGAAGCTCTCTGCCGACAAGAAGGTTAAACTTTTGGTCAGTACCGCCCATCTCCACATCTGCTTTCAAAGCAACCGAATCATATCCCTGCATAAGCGGGTACATAAACTCATGTATCCCTATCGGTCGGTTTTCCCTGTACCGTTTTTCAAAATCATCACGCTCCAGCATACGCGCTACTGTAAATTGAGCCGCCAGCTTCAGCATACCTGTGGAACCTAACGTACTCAGCCAGTGGCTGTTAAATCCCACATTAGTTTTTTCAGGATCAAGTATCTTAAATACCTGTTCTTTGTATGTTTCAGCATTCCGCATAACCTCTTCACGGGTAAGCGGTTTACGGGTTTCGGATTTACCGCTCGGATCGCCTATCATAGCGGTAAAATCGCCTATCAGAAAAGTTACGCTGTGTCCGAGTTGCTGAAAATGCCTCATTTTCTGCAAAACCACAGTATGCCCCAAATGCAGATCAGGCGCAGTCGGATCAAATCCAACCTTCACAACAAGCGGACGGTTTTCTCTCAGTTTTGCGTTAAGTTCGCCCGCGGAAATGATCTCCTCTATTCCGCGGCTGATAAATTCAATTTGTTCGTCCATTTATTTATATCCAAGTAACCTCATAACAGGATCTCCGGCAAATAGAAACAATACAGACGCACAGGCAACCATAGGACCGAAAGGCAGCATATACCCGCGGTTTTTTGTGACAGCAATTACAACAATCCCAGTCAAAACGCCTAAAACAGCGCTTAATATTACAACAAACAGCACAGGCAATAATCCCAGAAACGCACCGGCTCCTGCCATAAACAAAGCGTCCGCATCCCCCATTCCGTCTCTTTTGGTAAATACTTTATAAAAGTACGCGGGGATTAAAAGCATAAACATCCCTCCCGCGCTTCCCGCAAGGGCTTCATAAAAACCCGGCGGGGTAAAAAAAGCCCACACAAACCCGCAAAACACAAGCCCCGTGGTAAATGCCTCAGGTATAACCCCGCACTCAAAATTTGCCGCATCAAGTTTTGTTGTCAGATCCGTAAACCCGGCGACAAGCATCATAAATGTCATAAAACAATATTTAATTGTAACTAAACTAAACCCATAAAATAAATAAATCAAGAGAAAGAGTAAAGCCGTAAGAAGTTCCGCCGCCGGATAAACCCATGAAATCCTCTCGCCGCAACTTATACACCTTCCACGCTGAACAATAAAACTCACTACCGGAATATTAGAGCGCCAGCGGATAGGTTTTCTGCATTTCGGACAAAATGACGAAGGGAGAATAATACTGATCCCGCGAGGTATCCTGTATATAAGTACATTCATAAAACTTCCGAAAACCAGCCCTAAAACTATAACTATATACAGCATATTTTCCATCTTTAAGGCGTGTAAGCCATAAATACAAACTTATTTTCGTTGGCAAAATTAATACATTCCTGTATGTCAAGCGCCAGAGTGTAATCCGCCTCAACGGCGAATACCGCTCCTTTCTCCGCTGCAAACGCGGTGATAGTTTCCATACCTATAACAGGCAGATCAAAACGGTAATCCTGTTCTGGTTTTGCTACCTTTATAACAGTAAACCCACCCTGACAGAACTCCGCCCCTCTCTGAATGGTGCGGTTTGTACCTTCAAGCGATTCCATTGCAAGCACAGTTTTATTTTTGGCTACTACAACCTGCCCGATATCAAGACCTGCAATTCCGCGCGCTTTGTTATAAGCAAAACGTACATCCTCCATCTGACGCCGTGTGGGCTTCATCTTTGAATAAATCCCTTTTCTTAGTATCAGATGAGAAAGCACGTCAAGCTGTGACAGAATTGTTATACCCAGCTTCTCTATCTCGTGCGTAAAAGCATACATCATGGTGTTTTCCTGACGGTCTTTCAGCCGCGCCAGTATCCACAATGCCTTTAGATCAAGTTTTAAATTCTGCTCCAGAATGGTTTTGTTAAATTTCCCGGCAAACACAAGTCGTTTGACGCCCGATTCCCTGAGAGACTTTAAGATTTTACCTGCCTGCCCAAGGCTGAATACTTTTACTTCATCTGAAATGCCGCTGAGATCTTGCCCAAGCTGCTCAGTAAAAGTATATACTATAACATCGTCACCTTTTGATTTAAGGCTCTTGGCTGCCTCAACAGGCAGTGACCCCTGCCCTGCAAATAAAACAGTTTTCATAAAAATTCCTTATTTTGGCTGAAGAGAGGAAAAGCTGATTTGCCCTCCAGTCTAAAACTCCTTATAACCGTAGGTATTTGACTTAAGCAAAGAATCCACTTCCAAAGCCACTTCCATGGTATGCAGATCATGTTCTATGCTTACTATACGCGCTGATTTCCCTTCAACGCATGATACAAAATGTTCTATCTCATTTTTTAGCGGATTGTTTTTGTATTTTATCTCATCCCTTTCTGAAAAATCTTGTAGCTGCCCTTTACGGATAATATCAATGTTCTGTTTCAAATAATCCAGCATTATTAATGTATCATCTTGGGTAATATTTATAAACCGCTCTTTGACATGATTTATGCGGCCGGCAACTATATGCGCCATAGATGAATTGCCGAAATAGATATTCACTGAAGCGTAATCAGCCAGCTTGGTGTGTACGGGAGCGCCCATTGCCTGAATAGCGGCGACTTGCCTCCCTGATACGCTTAAGGCTATATCTATATCATGAATCATAATATCCATAATTATACTGTCGTTTTTGAAATTAGGGTTAAACGGTCCCACACGCCTTGCCTCAATTAGAGTAGGATTACTGACTATATTTTTGAGTTCACGGGTTACGCCGTTAAACCTTTCCACATACCCGATTTGAATAGTCAGATGTTTTTTCTCCGCCAGTTCAAAAAGTTCCGCCGCCTGGCGGTAATCGGTTGTAATAGGTTTTTCCACAAAAATATGTTTTCCCGCCTCAAGACAGGCGCGGGTAATTTCGTAGTGCAGTTTTGTCGGCGCCGCTATAGTTACGGCATCAACTAAAGGGAGGATATTCCGGTAATTTGTAAAACCGGGTACGTTTTTTTTGATAACTTGTAAGCCCAAAGCCCCTTCATCGGCATCGCAGAGAGCCGTTAATTTAATCTCGGGGATCTCATCGTAAAGGTTAAGATGATATCCGCCCATCTTACCTAATCCTATTAATCCCATATTGATCATTATTCTTACCTTTATTCTTCAGATGTCCAGTTTGCGTTCCTGATAATTCCGCGTTTTGAATTTTCAATGAAATTACGGATGATAATAATTTCGGGATACTGTTCGAGTTCTGTCAGTTTTTCTTTAACTTCTGTCAAAAGAAGACTTTTATTGGTAAAAATATGAACCGCTTTCTTTATCTCAGTACGGAGCTGCGCTGAGAACCCCCTGCGGCGCATCCCGACAATATTCAGGCTTACTATCGCGTCATCAAGAGCTATACAGTAAGGCAAAACATCTTTTCCTGTGCGTGAGACAGCGGATACCATCGCTCCGACGCCTATACGCACAAACTGATGAATACCTACAAGCCCCGATATAAAGACGTGCTCATCCACCCTTACATGCCCTGAAAGAGCTGAATATCCCGCCAGCGTTACATTATTCCCCACTTTACAGTCATGGGCTATATGCGCGGACGCCATTACGTAACAGTTATCCCCTACCTCCGTAAGCCAGTCATCTTTTACAGATGCGCGGTGTATTGTAGAAAATTCCCGTATTACACAGTTTTCCCCTATCTTAAGCCTTGTAGCCTCGTCTTTGTAGGAAATATCCTGCGGCGCGCCTCCTACATGGGCATTTGGCGACAGACAAGTTCCCGCGCCTATCTCCGAATAACATTCCACTGTAGCTTTAGCGCCGATTTTAACCTTTTCGTGAAGGATGCAGTGCGGTCCTATATAGGCAAGCGCTCCTACTTCAACATCCGGAGCGAGTTCCGCTGTGCTGTCAACAACAGCCGTAGTATGTATCATAAATTACTCTCCGTTTTTAACCAGTGCGCTCATGCGGGCTTCACAGGCAAGCTCTCCGTTTACGGTAGCCTTCCCGTCTATCCACCAGAATGTCTTTTTTTTCTTAATAAGCCACGCTTCAAGTATAAGCTGATCCCCCGGGACCACAACTCTGCGGAATTTTGCGCTGTCTATGCCCATAAAAAGCACATCCAATTTAGTATTGTTTTTGTTTTCTTCTGCTACCGGAATATTTTTCAGATAAGCATACGATATAAAACATGACGCCTGAGCTATGGCTTCAATCAGCAAAACACCGGGCATAACAGGGTTTTCAGGAAAATGACCATTGAAAAAATGTTCATTAAACGAAACGTTTTTTACCGCCTTTACATAATGATCATTACATTCCAGCACCTTGTCCACAAGCAGAAACGGGTACCTGTGCGGCAGAACCTCTTTTATGGGCGGAATTTCAAAGTTTTCGCTCATTTAGTTTTCTCCAAAGCTGTTAAACGTTTGCGCAGATCCGACAGCCGCTTTAAACCCGCAATCTGTTTGCCCCACTCTTTCAGGGGTACGGCTGGCGAACCGCCGTAATCCGATCTTTCCGGAATGTCATCACCAAGCCCTGACTGAGCGGCAATGTTTGAATACGACCCCACTCTGACATGATCCCGTATCCCAACCTGACCGCCTATTATCACATAATCGCCTATCACGGCGGAACCGCCTATTGCGCACTGCGCTACTATAAAACACCCTTTTCCGATGTGTACGTTATGACCTATCTGCACAAGATTGTCAATCTTCGTGCCGGAACCTATTATTGTGGAGTTTACCGTTGCCCTGTCAACGGCGCTGTTGGCGCCGATCTCTACATCATCGCCGATCACCACGTCACCGCAGTGAGGGATTTTTGTATGCACAGCCCCGGGAACATAACCAAAACCGTCCCCCCCTATAACAACCCCCGCGTGCAGACGCGCGCCGCCGCCGATTTTTACATTATCATAAACTGTTACATTCGGGTATATATGGCACCTTTCCCCTATTTTAACATTTCCGCCTATAACGGCGCCGGAATATATATGAGAGCCGGCGCCGATAACAGTTCCATCTCCTATAACAGCAAAATCATCTACCGTTACATTATCGCCTAAAACAGCGCTATCAGAAATTGATGCCTTATGAGATATATATGCCGGTTTTACCTTTTCCGGGAAAAAGAACTCAAGCAGTTTAGCAAACGACAGGCGCGTATCAGCCACCCTTATCAGAGGTTTTTCATTGTATTCCTTAAAACCGGAAGGCGCTATGTATGCGGCTGCGGCGCCTGAAAGTTTGTCTGTAGCTTTTTCGTTTGCCAGAACGCATATTGTCCCCGGCAACTGCTCATCCGGAGTACTGATCCCTGTTATAAACAAATCCTCACCGGACAGCGCACCACCAAGAAGTTTCGCTATTTCGGATAAACTTGCCATAACTATTTAGGTTTTTGTTTATTATACTGATCTATAACTTTTTGAGTTATATCCACAGCGTTTGGTGCGTAAGCCACAGCCTGTAAGTATAATACAAGGTCAAGTTTATCGCCCTTTGCAACAGTTGCGATAACCGCTCTCAACTCAGGTTCCATCTTTTCCGTGGAATCACGGTCTTTTTTCTGTATCTCCATATTTAATTTGCGCGCAAATTCATTTAATTCTATTATCTTGTCCTGTATAGCCTGTGCGCGGTCAGTTTTCGCTTTTTCAGTTAACGCTTTTGACTTTTCCTTTTCAAGATAATCGTCCTGCATCTTTTTTATTTCATCCTGTTTTGCTTTAATCTGGTTTTCACTGGATGTCTGCATATTGCGCATTTCCTGAATAAGTTTTTTACCAGCCTCAGATTCGTAAACACAGCGCTGAATATCCACCAAACCTACCTTCATCTGCGCCATAGCCGATGAAGATACAACTGTCATAAAAACTACCGTCAAAACAACAAAAACCCTTTTCATTTTAAAACCTCCGTTTTATGTCTTTAATTTCTTCGTAAGTTTTATCATATCCTGCCTTACATGGATATATATAATTAAGTCAAAAAAGTCTCTCTGTCAAAAAGTGCTGCCAACTGTAAATTCCCAATTATACTGCGATTCGCCCTCTCTTTTATCCAATTTATACCCGCATTCAAGCCTAATCAACCCCATTGGCGTAAAAAACCTCACGCCGCCGCCGATGCTTTTCCTTGGCGGATAAGAAAACATTGTTTCCTCTTCATCATACGCCTGCCCCATATCCATAAAAATAACGCCGCGGACTGTAAGGTTGCCTTCAAAAATTGGTCTCCATATCTCCAGATTGACCTGATAATACTTATCTCCGCCATATACGTACCCGTCATCATCGGTAGGGCTTATCTCGCTGGTTCTGAACCCGCGCACACTGTACATACCTCCGAGGTAAAACCTTTTATCCGCGGGTATCGGTTTTTTAGTGAGTTTCCACGGCATTGATTCTTTAGTGAGCGACCATATCTGACCGCCCTCGGCATGTGCAACGCCGACAAAAGAGTAAAACAGAGGAATATAATAGGAACCTTCCAATGTCGCTCTGGAGTAATCTTCCGTGCCGCCAAGAAATGTGCCGCCAAACTCAGCCCTGCCGGTCAGTTTGTAGCCGTCTGTGGGATCAAGGCTGTTGTTCATTCTGGCTAAAGTTGCGGACAATGTAACAGCGTTGATTATATGCAGTCCTTCCTGATTTATTATATATTTAGAGGCATTATCCCTGATATCTTTCATACTTACCTCTTCATGCGCAAAAGCATAATTCAAATATAGGCGGCGTTTAATCAACTGATGTCCCAATCTTATGGATGCGCCGTTAGCCATACGGGTATATCCTCTTTCATCATCTTCGTATGTGCGCGAATACAGATCAAAACCTACAAGATATGGGTTATCAAGCATCCATGGCTCCGTAAAACTAATACTGTACTCATTACGCACGGCTGTCACCATCGCTCTGGCGCTTAATGTACTGCCAAACCCGAAAATATTTGCCTTGGCTAATTCAAGATGCCCTCCAAGCTGGTCTTCATTACTGGAATAGGTTATGCCGAGATTCAGACTGCCGCTCTTCTTTTCCGTAACGCGCACCCTTATATCGGTTTTGTTATCAGCTACGGTTTGTTCGGATATCTGTATATTTTCATAAAAACCGGTGTTGTATAGATTATATTCCGCTTCCCTTAGCAGTTTGCTGTTATATTTCTCCCCTTCCGATATATCAAACTGGCGGCGGAGTATGTTATCCCGCGAATCATCATTGCCTTCAAAGATTATACGGTTGATATATACGATAGGACCCTCTTCCACTACATAGTTTATACTGACAGTGTGTTCCTGCCTGTCCATGGACACATCCGCGTCCACATTGGCTCTGGCATACCCCCGTTCCGAATAGGCGTCTGTTAGGCGGCGAATATCTTCGCGGTATAAGGAAACGTTAAAAGACTCCCCTTCTCTCAGTTTTGTAAGCGCCTTCATCTCTTCAGAGGTATATACGCTCTTGCTGTCAGCATATTCAATATTTTTAACAGTATATCTGGGACCTTCGTTAATCCGTATAAGATAATTCAGTCTTTCATTTTTTGACTGAAAAGCAATTTCCGGCTCCCCGATACTTACTGTGGCATACCCTTTGGACAGATATAATTCGCGTACCATCTCCCTATCGTACTCCACAATATCAGTGATTATGGTACCGCTTGAATTCATAAGCGACCAGAAATCTTTCTCTTTTGTTTTCATGACGGTGTGCAATTCGTCCGCGGAAACATTCTCATTTCCATAAAACCATATATTATATACCCGTGATTTTTCGCCTTCCTTTATATCAAAAACAAGATTAACTGAGGTTTCATTACGGTATTCCACCCTGTGTGTTATTTCAACGCTGTAAAAACGGTCTTTTTCATACATAACCTGAAGGTTTCGGATAGTATTGCCGACTTTCAGAAGATTTAAAGTGGAGCCTATCTTTATTGCATAAGCCTCTTCCAGTTTCTCACTGTTAAAATGGCTGCTGCCGTTTACCTCAATGGAAGCGACGAGGGGTGTTTCCTGCAAAATATAGGTTATGACAAATTCATTTCCTCTGACTTCCGCATCAACGGTAACCTCCATAAAAAAACCAGTACTGTGAAGCTGTTTTACGCTGATATTAATTTTTTCAGGATCAAAATTATCCCCGGCTTTAACAAGATACTGCCGTATGCGCGCTTCCGGCACCCTCCTGTTCCCGGTGACCTCTACCCGGTCTATTGCTCCCGCAAAAGCTGTCGCTGTGAACAAAAAAAGGAATATGGCAACAGTCAAAAACCTCATTGCCGCTCCAAAACAGACAGAATCTCTTTGACTCGTTCATATTTAGCGCGGGCAAGGTTGCGGTTAGCTATAAGGCGCGCCGTGGAACGCATAATTACTTCCAATTCCTCAAGACCGTTATTACGCAAAGTTTCCCCTGTATCCACCAAATCCACAATGTAATCGGACAACCCTGTAATGGGCGCGATCTCTATTGAACCGTAAAGTTTAATTATTTCAACAAATATACCTTTCTGAGCAAATATCTTTTTGGTTATGTCCGGATATTTCGTAGCAACGCGCATATTGTGTTTGTAATGGGTATGGATGCCGACTGGGGCGGCTACACTCATACGGCATACTCCCAGTCCGAGGTCTGCAAGCTCATAAACACAAGCGCCGGACTCCTCCAGAATATCTTTACCCACTACGCCGAAATCGGACGCGCCGTGTTCAACATAAACAGGGACATCCGAATTACGGACAAGAAGAAAGTTAATCCGCGCTTCAGCGTCTTTAAAGACCAGTTTTCTTGAATTAAAATCAACAACCCCCGCCCCGGATATGCCGCACTCTATGAGGCGTCCCATTGTTTGCTCCGCCAAACGTCCTTTTGGTAAAACAAACGATATGGGAATTATGCCCGTTTTATCGCTCATGACGCCTTGACTCTCTTTATATCGGCTCCAAGCAAAGCCAATTTTTTTTCAAAATCTTCGTACCCTCTGTCAAGGTGGTATATACGCTGCACTTCACTGGTATTGGAAGCCATAAGGGCGGCTATAACAAGCCCCGCGCTGGCGCGTAAATCCGATGCCATAACTTGGGCTCCGGACAATTCTTTTACGCCGCGCACGACCGCGCTGGAATCTTTTACAGTTATGTCCGCGCCCATACGTTTAAGTTCCGCTACGTGCATAAATCTGTTCTCAAATATAGTTTCATTTATCAGGGAGGTTCCTACAGCTTTTGTCATAACAGCCATAAACTGAGCCTGCATATCTGTGGGAAATCCGGGGTACGGCATAGTAGTTACATCCGTTGCATTTAAAACTCCGTCAGATTCTACAAAGAGATCCCCTCCGCCCTTGTCAGTAATTTTGACGCCCGCTGATTTGAGGCTTGAAATAAGGGCTTTCATCTCCGCAACCGGCGCGCCGGTTATTACAGCGCCGCCCCCCGCCCCTGCAACCGCGCAAAGAAACGTACCAGCCTCTATTCTGTCAGGCATAACGGAATAGTCAGCCGGTCTCAGTTTGTCAACGCCTTCAATTTGGATACAGTGGGTTCCGTCACCGGTTATTTTCGCTCCCATACGCCGTAGAAAGTTGGCAAGGTCAACAATTTCCGGTTCCTGAGCCGCGTTTTGGAGAACGGTTACCCCGTCCGCAAGAACCGCAGCCATCATAATATTTTCGGTTCCTGTGACTGTGATGGTTTTAAATGTTATATCCGCGCCTTTAAGACGGCTGCATTCCGCATCAATATATCCATGGGAAACTTTTATATCCGCCCCCATAGCTTCCAAAGCGGATATATGGAGATCAACCGGTCTTTCGCCTATAGCGCACCCTCCGGGAAGTGAAACCCTAGCTTTACTGCGTTTGGCGAGAAGCGGTCCGAGCGCCAGAATACTTGCCCTCATGGTTTTAACCACCTCGTAAAGCGCTTCACAGCGGGCCCCTCCATTGTTTGTCAGCAGTAAATCACCATTTACAGATGACAAACAGATATCTATCCCGTCAGTTCCGCAAAAACGGCTGTTTTTATCACACTCAGCCTGAACATCAAGCTGTGACAAAAGTTTGCTCATGGTGCCGATGTCGTGCAGTTTAGGCACGTTACGGAGAATATACTGACCTTCCGCCAGCAGAGTAGCGGCAAGTATAGGTAGTGACGCATTTTTCGCCCCCCCCACGGAAACAGCGCCGCTAAGTTTAGCGCCGCCTTTTATAATGAGTTTATACATTTTTATTTACCTTTCCCCATACCACCCGTTCATAACCTGCCGCATCTTTGACAGCGCGCCAGTTGTATCCGTGCGAAGCGGCAATTTCTAATACCTTTGCCGATTGAGTATATCCTACCTCAAAAAAAGCAAGAGCGTTATTATTACCTAATTTATCCACAGTACACAATAATTTTTTATAAAAGACGTTTCCGTCTTCACCGGCGGTTAATGCTACGCGCGGTTCAAAAAGCAATGAATGCGGCGCGTTCTCATACTCCCTAAGCGACAGATATGGCGGGTTCACAGTAATAATATCAAAACCCGGTAACATAAATTCATTCAGAACATCGCGCTCTAAAAACTCCGCTTTGTCTGCAACACCCAGTTTACTGGCGTTTCCCCGCGCAACATCCAGCGCTTCACTGGAAATATCCACGCCAACTCCGCATGAGTCTGGAAGCTCTTTTAATAAAGTCAGCAAAATACAACCCGACCCGGTACAAAGATCAAGAATTTTCAGCCCGGCATTTTTTCCGGCAGCGGATATCACTGTATTCACAAGCGATTCTGTTTCGGGACGGGGTATTAGTACATCTTTGTTTACTGAAAATTCTCTTCCGTAAAACTCTTTACGTCCTGTAATATATGCCGTAGGCACGTTATCTGACAGCATTTTTTCTACCCTTTCCGCATCGGAAGGTTTTACAGTTATCCTGTCAAGATTCACAAGCGTCTCACTATAAGGGATATTTCCAATAAAGGAGACTATATCTGTCACATCGCTGCGGGGTATGTCGCGCGCCATCAAACTGTTGAAAAAAACACGGGCGTTTAGCGGCGCTGAGGACATGAATATTAAGTCAATCCGGCGTCTTTTAGTTTTTCAGCCTGATCATACGCTGTAATAGCCGTTATTATGTCGTCTATCTCCCCTTCCATTACACGGTCAAGGCTGTAAACAGTCATATTTATGCGGTGGTCCGTCAGTCTGTTCTGAGGAAAGTTATATGTGCGTATTCGTTCACTGCGATCACCGGAACCGACCTGTGTTTTTCTGGAATCAGCTCGCTCTGCGGCAACACGGCGTATCTCCTCTTCCAGAAGTTTGGCGCGCAAGAGACTCATAGCTTTTTCCCTGTTTTTAATCTGGCTGCGTTCATCCTGACAGGTAACAACTATATTTGACGGAATGTGGGTTATGCGGACAGCGGAATCGGTGGTATTGACATGCTGACCTCCCGCTCCGCCTGATCTGTAAACGTCAACGCGAAGATCTTTCGGTTCTATAAATATATCCACTTCATCCGCCTCCGGCAGCACAGCGATGGTACACGCAGATGTATGAATCCTTCCGGACGCCTCCGTATCAGGGATACGCTGAACTCTGTGTCCGCCCCCCTCATATTTTAAACGGCTATAGGCTCCTTTGCCTTTAACAAGAAGTATAGCCTCTTTATACCCTCCAATTCCCGTTTCGCTGAAATCAACAATCTCTGTTTTCCATCGCTGTAGCTCCGCATAGCGCGTGTACATACGCAGAAGATTAGCGGCAAAAAGGGACGCTTCATCGCCGCCTGTTCCGGCGCGGATTTCAAGATATATATTCTTATCATCGTAAGGGTCTTTCGGAAGCAGTAGTATCCGCATCTCTTGTTCAAGATTTTCCGCGGCTGCTGTTGTTTCCTCTATCTC
Source organism: Deferribacteraceae bacterium (assembly GCA_031256375.1). Classification (GTDB taxonomy): domain Bacteria; phylum Chrysiogenota; class Deferribacteres; order Deferribacterales; family JAISNW01; genus JAIRQX01. The sequence goes on along the minus strand of JAIRQX010000025.1, from coordinate 33,966 downwards.
TGCACGTGCAAGCTCCGAAAGTTCTTTGTCACTTCCGTCTTTCAGTATCTGATTGGCTTCCCCGCAGCGCTTTTTCATATCGCGCCACTGTATGTAAAGATCAACCACAGGTTTTTTTTCCGCATGCTCTTTGGCATATTGTTGAAAAGACGCTTGATCCGCTATTACCTTAGGGTCTGATAGTTTAATATTAAGCTCTTCGTAGCGTACAAAAACCTCTTCCAGCTTATCAAACATAAGTAATGCCGTCCAGTTGAGCATTATCCTCTGAGAGAGCGGCTTTTATTGATATTATCGCCACTTCAAGCTGAGAATCGTCCGGTTCCCTTGTGGTAAGGCGCTGGAGCCATAATCCGGGCGTAATCAGCATTTTTACAATAACATTTCCAGAATATTTACCGCTTAGTTTTAATATTTCGTAAGACACTCCCGCGATTACAGGCAGAAAGAGTATTCTGGAAGCAAGTTTTATAATAAATGCGGAGTCTTTTGGGATCATAGAAAAAATAATTATAGCGACAATCATAACTATCAGCAGGAAACTTGTACCGCAGCGGGGGTGAAAACGGCTCATTTTACGGGCATTTTCCACAGAAAGTTCCATCTCTTCCTCATAAGCGAATATTGATTTATGTTCTGCGCCATGATACTCAAATACACGCTGAATATCTTTCATGCGTGAAATTATTATGATATAGATCACAAAAAATATCACGCGGATTATGCCGTCAACTGCGTTAAAAAGTAAGAAGGAGCGTTCCACGGCGGGAACAATATGTTTTGACAAATCGGTAAGCCAGAGTGGAATGAATACAAAAAGCAATATGCCAAGCCCAAACCCTAAAACTAAACTAAGCGCCGTTTCCTTTTTGGTGATAGGTTTCTCCCCTTCAACCCCGGATTGCTGGACGCTGAAATTAAGCGCTTTGATTCCCAAAATAAGAGAGTCGTAAATACCTATCAGCCCCCGCAAAAAAGGTTTTTTAAAGAACGGGTTGCGGTCTATTGATATATTCTCTCTGCGCACGGTTATATTACCTTCAGATGTGCGGACGGCAACTGTAAACTGCCCGGGAGCGCGCATCATCACCCCTTCAATAACCGCCTGCCCGCCTATGTTGAATTTTTCTTTATTCATTTGTTTTCCTCTCGTAATGTTCGCCTTTAGGCTCACAATCGAGCGTTTCGCTCCATTGCGCTGGTTCGTAATTCTTCAAATTTCCTGCGGTTTTCAGAAGCGCGACCACATGACATCCTACCTTCGGAACAGGCGCCGGATACACATGAAGGTCCCGCCAGTCCGAACACTGAAGGCGCAAGACTTACTACCTTTTTCAGCATTTCAACGGCAACCCCGCGTATCTCCCACTGCGCGCGTTCACAGCAGCGCAGCCGGAAAAAGTGCAGTAATTCCCGCGCATTCATAGTCACTATAATCTTGGTTGCACAAGCGTTAGGAAGTAAATATCGCGCATCTTCCGCAGGTATGCCCAGCGCAGCGAGTTTATCGTAGCTGCCCGCGATACTGTTCATAATTTCATTATATTTTTCCAGCGCCTCCGTATTTGCGGCAACCGAGGACGGCGCTATATAATCAAAACCTCCGGTGTGTGCGACGTAACGTTGAGATTGCTGGGAATAGCTGGCTATACGGTGGCGCACAAGCTGATGGGTGAACGCTCTTGACACCCCTTCTATACCGAATGTAAACGAAATATGTTCAAATACGGAATGGTGCCTCATGCGGTTAAGCGTGGCAAGAAACTTTTCCTGCTCCGATACGGCAACCGCATCGGTCAAATCGCTGATAGATGCGTCAGAATAGCAGAGTTTGGCGGCAAGGGCGGCTATTTTTTCACCGCCGGTAAACGCCAACAGTTCCACTTTAGGAACAACAACAGGCATATTTCAAATTACTTTTTTTTAGCAGTTTTTTTCTCTGCGCTTTTCTCGGCAGCTTTTTTATTTTCGGCAACTGCGTATTTTTTCATAAACTTCTCAACACGACCTGCCGTATCCACAAACTTCTGTTTGCCCGTAAAAAATGGGTGACAGTTTGAGCATATTGCTACCCCCATTTTTTGGGCGGTTGATTTTGTGACAATCTCCGCACCGCACGCGCACCTGAAAGTGACATCTTTGTATTCCGGATGAATCCCTTCTTTCATGCTATATATCTCCCAGTGTAACAATAACTCCGGTAAAAATCCCGCAGAAAACACGAATGATAATTCTAACTATTTTTATCCCTTTTGGCAAGGGAAATCTCAGACCTTAAATAAATCAAATAAATCCTTTATTTATTATTGAATCCCTGTCGGGGCGGGAACAACGGTCCATTATTTCCAAAAGCGCTTTTTTGTCATCTTCGTTTTTTATCTCCGGTATTTTTATATGAGCAATAATATAAAGATCACCCACACCGTTTCCTTTGAGCTCAGGCACGCCTTTCCCTTTGAGACGGAATTTTTGCCCCTCCTGTGTGGTCGGGGGGATGCTTAAATTTACTGCGCCGTAAGGGGTAGGCGCCTGAATTTTAGTTCCGAGCGCCGCCTCAAACATATCTATATCAATCTTTACATAAAGATCAGAACCGTCTCTTTCATAAACGGTATGTTTAGGTATTTTTGGCAAAATATACAGATCGCCGTTCGGACCGTTATTAAGTCCCGGGTTGCCTTTTCCAGCTATACGTATCTTAGAGTTGTTATTTACGCCCGCTGGGATTTTTACCTTTATCTTCTCCTGTCCTGAGCCGGTTGATAAATTCAGTTCATATTCGTTCCCCCTGATAATATCCGAAAAAGGGATAGCAAGGGTGTACTGTATATCATCCCCTTTTATCGGGCGGGTTGATCTGTGGGAACGGGCGCCGAAAATATCCCCAAGCAAATCCTCCATACTTACGCCGCCAAAGTTGAAATTACGCATCTCCTCATAATTCATATTATTGAAATTATAACCTTTTCCGCTGTTTGTAAAAACATCGTGTCCAAGGCTGTCATATTGCGATCTCTTCTCCGTATCCGATAGTACGGCATACGCTTCAGACACTTCTTTAAACTTCGCCTCAGCCTGCTTGTCCCCGTGGTTTACATCAGGGTGATACTTACGCGCAAGAGAGCGGTACGCTTTTTTTATCTCCTCTTCGCCTGCTTTTTTGTCAATACCCAATATATCATAGTAATTTTTTGCCATTAATGTCCTCTGCTACTCTTTTGTCACTGCTATATACACCTTCCGGAAAGGTTAATCGCGGCTCGGCATTAACAGATACTGTTAGCTGATATAGCATACAAAAGTAACGGTTGACAATTGAATATTACCTTATTGTTAAACTTTGTAAAATAGTATAGACAACAAAACTGAAAAATAATATTATGACGCAATAATATAAATTTAGTGGGGTGCAGTGATGCCAATGATGGAATGGTCTGATAAATTAAGCGTAAAAATAAGCGTATTTGACGGCGAGCATAAAAAACTTATTCTCTTAATCAACAAGCTGGCTGACGCCATGTCTCAGGGGCAAGGTCACCAGGCGCTGGACGATATACTTATAGAGCTTGTTGATTACACAAAATATCATTTCAGCCATGAGGAAGAATCTATGCAAAAATACAACTACCCGGATTTTGCCAGTCACAAGTTGATGCATGAGGATTTTGTGAGCAAAGTCGGCGAGACGAAAGATAAATATGAAAAAGGTATTATATCTTTAAGTGTATCTACATTAAATTATTTAACCTCATGGGTGCAGAACCATATTATGAAAACAGATGCCAATTATACAGACTTTTTCACAAAAGCCGGCTTAAAATAATATCCCTTTACGAAGCACATCTTATTATGATTTGACCTTTTCTAAAAATTCCTTTTATTGACCCTCGCGGAGTTAAGAATCACAATAAGGGAACTGGCGCTCATACTTACCGCGCTTGCTACCGGATGTATGATCCCTGCGGCGGCAAACGGAATAGCCGCAACATTGTAAGCAAAAGCCCACACGAGGTTTTCTTTGATAATCCGCCGCGTTTGTTTTGACAACATAATCAGATGCCCGATTACAGATAAATCATGGCGGGTTAAAACCGCATCAGCGCTGTCTATAGCAATGTCCGTGAGCGATTTGCCAACAGCTATGCTGCCGTCCGCCTGTTTCAGCGCAGGAGCATCGTTAATGCCGTCCCCGACCATTACCACACATTCGCCGTTTTGCCGGAGATTTGCCACCATTTCCATCTTTTCAGACGGGGTTTGCTCCCCTTCGTACTCTATACCGCCCAACAATCTTGCGTTAGCCGACACTGTCGCTCTGTTGTCACCGGATAACAGCATTACTTTATATTTATTTTTAAGATCGGTCACGCTTTGTAAAGCATCCCCGCGCAGACGGTCGCTCATTACATAAAAACCTGCAAAAACTCCGTCTATAACAACTGATACTGTGCTTTTTCCGGTTGAAGCAACTTCAAACATCTCTTCAGTCAAATTCAATTCGGTTTTATTGGCAGTTTCACTGATAAATTCTTTAACAAAGCTATATTTGCCAACTGCGGTATGTACTCCGCCCACATACCCGGACACGCCGTGTCCCGCAACTTCCTGAAACGATTCCACAGATAAGTTATCAGTTTGCCAAAATTCTGATATCCCGCGCGCTAAAAGATGACCGGAATATTTTTCAATTCTTGCGCTGAGAGTCAGAAACAGTTCCGGATTTAATGCCGTTCTATACGATTCTACCGTTGGTCTGCCCTCTGTCAGGGTGCCGGTTTTGTCAAAACAAAAACATGAGCACTTTGTCAGCGTTTCAAACAGATCTCCGTTTTTCACCACAGCGCCTAGTGAGGCTGCTCTACTGAAAGCCGCGGTTATTGCCAGCGGAACGGCAAGCCCCATCGCACATGGACAAGCGACTACCAGTACCGACACTGCCCTTGTAATAGATATGCCTGTCCCATACCCCGAAAAAAAATGTAAGGTAAAAGTAACAATAGCCACTGTTAAAACAAAAGGGATAAATAAAGAGGATATTTTGTCAACTGTATTTATCGCCTTTGTCTTTGAAATCCCCGCTGATTCTATAGCATCTGTGATTTGTGACAAAACTGTTCCCTTCCCGACTGATTCGGCGGCAATTAATAACTGTCCATCCATGCACATAGCGCCGGCGAGGACTTTATCTCCCGCCTGTTTGGATTTTGGCTCAGGTTCGCCGTTAAGCATAGATTCATCAACCCCTGCAAAACCTGACAGAACAACACCATCAGCGGGTATCCTGTCACCCGGCAATATCTGTAGTTTGTCGCCCGGTTTTATTGAAAAAAGCGGAGCTACCGCAAAACCGCCCTTTCCATCCGATTTTCTGGCAAACGGGGGGGTAAGAGAAAAAAGAGAAAGCAAACCGCTTCTGGCACGTTGTTTTACGCTAAGTTCTATATATTTGCCCAGTGTTATAAGCGTCAGTATAGTGGCGGATGTGTCAAAATACGTTTCCCCGCCTGTAAAAATCACAGCAATGCTATATAGATATGCGCTTCCGGCTCCAAGCGTCACAAGGACATCCATAGACAAATGACGTCTGTACAATGCCATTATACTGTTTCTGATAAAAGGAAATCCTGTATAAAACAGTACGGGAGTTGACACTGCCCATGAAATAAACTGCATTGCATGTTTCATGGAAAGGGGCATATCCTGAAAATATCCGGCGTAAAGCGCCACACTGTAAAGCATAAGTTGCATTGAAAAAAACGCGCCCACAGCAAAACGCAGAAAAATATCTTTCTTTTCACTGTCTGTATATGCCAGATTTTCCGGTACCGGAGGATATCCGGCGTATGCAATATGCTCTAAAATATTTTTAAGGGAAGTTTCCGTTGGATCAAAAGTGACAACTGTACGGTATGTGGCATAATTCACACGTACATAACGCACCCCCTGTAATCTGCTGACTATATTTTCCACGAGCCAGACACAGGCAGCGCAACGGATTGACGTAATATAAAAAGAGGCTATTTTAGCGCCTTTTTCACTGTCTTTTACACATTCGCTGAAAAGCTCTTCTATTACAGAAACATTACCGCCGATCCGCGTTGTATAAACGCCTGATCTTCTTGCGTAATAATCTTCAAGCCCAAAGCGGTGTATAATATTCCACGCGCTTTCACAGCCCGGGCAGCAAAAATCTCCGGCAGTTCCGTCCGGCGCAGGTAAACCACAGTGTTTACAGATGTCAGCGCTTTTCAGCATTTGTAACGGATCGGGCGGTTAACTGCTCATCATCCAGCATACGGTATTTAGCCCCCTCAGGATCATCAAACTGTGATCTTTTTATCCCCCACATCATAAACATAAATACCGCAAACCCGGCAAGCAGACTTATTAATATAAGAATATATAACGAACTCATGCGGAAATATATCCGGCGCTAATAAAGCAGCGCAAATACCAGCGGAACGCCGATCATAAAAATAAGGGAAGCAATCATCACAGCAGTACCAACTCTCATATACAGCTCCTAAAGTAATAATATCAATTCACGATCAAACAATCTTTCCGGCGAGGTACAGAACCATGTACCCCGCCCTTATTAATATAAAATCAAAACACTATATTATAGCAGCTACACTTTACATTAACATCTTTGCAAGCGGAATGTTTTTTATGAATCGCGGTAATCTATTTAGGTAAATGCTCCAAATGGATTGCTTCGTCAAGATGTTCCTCGCAATGACGGGTGGAACTGCTATAATTCAGCTAAAAAACCGCTACAACTCCGCCATTATATTTATCCGCTATAAACTGTTTAACTTTCTCTGTTTTCAGCGCATTTGCCAGAGCCTGAAGGCGGGGGTCATTCTCAGCGCCTGTACGGACGGTAATGATATTTACATACGGGGAATCGGCGCCTTCCAATATTATAGCGTCCTGCATAGGATTCAATTTTGCTTCCATAGCAAAATTGCCGTTAATCACCGCTGCGTCAACATCGTTCAGAACCCTTGGCAGTTGCGCCGCATCCAGTTCTCTGAACAGAATTTTCTGCGGGTTATCCACTATATTTTTTGGCGTTCCCTCAAGTCCTGCATCATCGCTCAGCATAATCAGCCCGTTTGACTGAAGCAAAAGAAGCGCTCTCCCCTCATTTGTGGGATCGTTTGGTATAGCGAGAACAGCGCCTTCCTGAAGTTCTGTTATACTCTTTATCTTGTTTGAATAAAGACCCAGCGGCTCAATATGTATACCTGCCAGTGAAACCAGTTTCATGCCGCGGTCGCGCACAAAGGTGTCCAGATATGGCTGATGCTGAAAGAAATTTGCATCAATCTGCCCGTCATCAAGAGCAATATTCGGGGTAATATAATCGGTGAACTCAATTATCTCAAGGTCAACACCCGACTTTTTCAAATCGTCTTTAATGAGGTTAAGTATTTCCGCGTGCGGAACAGGGGTAGCGCCCACACGAAGCGTTTCCGCTTTAGATTTTTTGTTGCATCCAGATACCGCAATAAAGCAACACATCGTAACAAACAAAACAAACAACATTTTTCTCATATTTATTCTCCCCAACGCTTAAGCGTTGTTTAATTGATAAAAATAACTCACCTGCCCCTTATCATACTGTCGGCTAATTTTGTGCCGGTAAATTGAACCAGTTCAACCATAATCAATATTACAAGCACCGCCCCTGTCATAACATCCATACGGAACCGCTGGTAACCGTATCTTATTGCTAAATCCCCCAGCCCTCCGCCGCCGATTGCTCCCGCCATAGCTGAATATCCTATAATATTGATAATTGTAAGCGTTATTCCTGCCACAAGCGCGGGCATTGCCTCCGGAATCATTACGTAACGTATAATCTGCGCGTCAGTAGATCCCATAACCCGCGCCGCTTGAATTGCTCCGGGATCAACCTCTTTCAGAGCAGACTCAATAATGCGCGCCACAAACGGAGCCGCTGCCACGGAAAGCGGAACAATAGTCGCTGTAGTGCCAATACTGGTTCCCACTACCAATCTTGAAAGCGGGAAAAGCAATATCATTAATATAATAAATGGAAATGAACGGAATACGTTCACTACCCTCCCTATTACATTATTCAGCGACGGTTTCGGATTAAGCCCGTCAGGGCTTGTCGCACAAAGTAAAACCCCGACAGGAAAACCTAGTATAACAGAAAATAAAGTAGATCCCGTTACCATATAAATGGTCTGCCAAGTTGGTTCAGCAAGAAAACGTATTATTTCAGGCATCTATACTCTCCACAGCCACACTGTGTTCTGCAAGCCACTGCAAAGCCTGATCTATATTGCCTTGTACCCCGCTCATATCCACAATCATTTCACCGATAGGGATTTCCGCAACAGTATGTATAGTGGCGGATAAAATACTTATATCAAGCTGAAACTGACGTATCAATTCCGCCAGTACAGGTTTTTTTACCGTATCCTCCGCAAAATGCAGCCTGTAACGGTAAGCGCATGACGGCTGACCGCTTAAAAGTTCTTTCTCTTCTATCGGTTTCAAAGCGCGCAAAAACTCCCGCGCCGTTTCCGTATGAGGATATAGAAACATATCTTTTACAAGTCCGCTTTCCACTACCACGCCATCATCTATAATAGACACATAATCGCATATCTCACGCACAACCTCCATATGATGGGTTATCATAACCACAGTAAGGTTCATTTTATTCTGAATATCTTTAATAAGTTCCAGTATAGATATAGTCGTCTGAGGATCAAGCGCGCTGGTGGCTTCATCACAGAAAAGGATTTCAGGATAGTTTGCAAGCGCTCTGGCAATCGCAACACGCTGTTTCTGCCCTCCGGAAAGTTTGCTTATCTGACTTTTTTCTTTATCTTCAAGACCAACAAGCGCCAAAAGTTCCTTTACCCGTCCTTTTATCTTATTTTTTGGTTCCCCGGCAATCTCAAGAGGATAAGCCACATTACCGAAAACATTACGGGATGAAAACAGATTAAAGTTCTGAAAAATCATCCCTAGCCTACGTCTGCGGTCAAGCAGAGCTTTACCTGTTAGATTGTCAACACGCTCCCCGTCAAACAGTATTGCGCCACCGTCAGGGCGTTCAAGCAAACTTATGAGGCGCACTAAAGTTGATTTTCCCGCCCCGCTCTTACCTATTATACCGTATATAACATTTGAAGATATATCCAGCGATATCTCTCGCAATGCATATACTCCTTGATATATCTTTGTCAGATTGTTTAAGTTGATCAAAAATATTCCGCCTTGCTAATATGTTTCCGTTCGCTTGACAATCTGTGATAGTATGGCTATTAACAGAGTAAAGTCAAGATAAATTAATCATTGCTAACAGTGTGTTTTGGTGATAGAGTTGAAAATTTACGGCAAATGATTTTGCCCTTAATCATAAGGAGATTTAATGAAAAAAACGCGCTCTACAACGGTTATTGCGGTGCGTAAAGACGGGAAGGTCGCCATGGCTGCCGATGGGCAGGTAACTATGGGTAGTTCCGTTATGAAGGAAACGGCGCGCAAAGTGCGTAAATTGAGTGACGGTACGATAGTTGTCGGTTTTGCGGGTAGCGCCGCGGATGCTTTTGCTCTTATGGAACGTTTTGAGCGTAAACTTCAGGAACATGGTTCAAGCCTGTTCCGCGCGGTAGTGGAGCTTGCCAAAGACTGGCGTACTGACCGCTATCTGCGCAGACTGGAAGCGATTATGATTGCCGCGGATAAAGAACGTATTTTCACCCTTTCGGGTACCGGAGATGTGATAGAGGCTGACGAAGGGGTCACCGCCATAGGTTCCGGCGGTCCTCTGGCCCTTGCCGCCGCAAGAGCAATGCTTGCCACAACAACGCTCAGCGCGCAGGAGATTGCGGAAAAGGCTCTGCATATAGCGGCTGATATCTGCATCTACACAAATCACAACATAAATATAGAGGTATTGTTTTGAATAATATGACACCCAGAGAAACTGTAGCTGAACTGGACAAATACATTGTAGGTCAGAATGCGGCTAAACGCGCTGTTGCGGTTTCTTTACGCAACAGATGGCGTAGGCTGCAAATCCCTGAAGGGATGAGAGAGGAAGTTACCCCTAAAAACATTATAATGATAGGCGCGACAGGGGTTGGTAAAACCGAAGTGGCGCGCAGACTTGCGAAACTCGCAAAGCTTCCTTTCCTTAAAGTTGAAGCCAGTAAATTTACAGAGGTAGGTTATGTAGGCAGGGATGTGGAGTCTATGATCCGCGATCTGATGGAGATATCAATGTCGCTGGTACGTTCGGAGATTAAAGAGCAGATCGCCGCGCAGGTAAAGATACAGGTGGAGGAGCGTCTCCTCGATCTGCTGCTCCCTTCTGGCAACGCTCAGAGGGTAGGTTACGATACCGGCGTTCCCGCCTCGGAACATTCCGACACGAGGGAAAAGTTTCGTAAAATGCTACAGGAGGGAAAACTTGAAGATCGTGAAATAGAGCTGCAGGTGGAAGATTCCGGTCCCCATATAGAGGTGTTTTCCAATATGGGGCTGGAAGAGATGGGGATAAATATTCAGGATGCCATGAAAAACTTTTTCCCGGGCAAGAAGAAGAATAAAAAAAATAAGATAAAAGATGCGCGCGCCGTAGTGGAACAACAGGAGACAGCGAAACTTGTTGATATGGATGAAGTCCGCAGAATGGCTCTCAAGAGGGCGGAAGAGTCGGGTATAATATTTATTGACGAAATTGACAAAATATGCCGGCGGGACAGCCATCTGCACGGAGGAGACGTTTCAAGGGAAGGGGTGCAGCGGGATCTTCTGCCTATTGTGGAAGGTTCAACAGTAATCACAAAATACGGTATGGTAAAAACTGACCACATACTTTTCATAGCGGCGGGGGCATTTACATCATCCAAACCAAGCGATCTTCTGCCGGAGTTGCAGGGGCGGTTCCCTATAAGGGTAGAGCTTGACAATCTTACAAAAGACGACTTTGTCCGTATTCTGAAGGAACCGGAAAATTCGCTCGTAAAACAGTATTCGGCGCTGATGAAACAGGACGGCGTTTATCTTAAATATACCGAAGACGGCATAGATATGGTTGCGAAAATGGCTTTTGATATGAACCAGTCTGTTGAAAATATCGGCGCGCGCAGGCTGCATACCCTTATGGAAAAAGTGCTGGAAGATGTCGCGTTTGACGCGCCGGAAAACGCCGGAGGTGAAATTGTAGTAGATATGGCTTATGTTCATTCCAAACTTGATGTAGTTGTAAATGACAAAGAACTGAGAAGTTATATTTTGTAGGATTTTTATGAAAAAACATATTTTTCTCATACTGGCGACTTTTTTCATTTTTTCAGCCCCTGCATTTGCCGATAATGTGATTCAGCGGGTGTTTAAGGATATAGAAACATATATAACCGGTATGAACGGTTTTGTTGTGGATATAAAAGGAAATAGCGTTACAATAGATCTGGGTAGCGAACAGAAGGCGATCCCCGGCTTAAAACTTACCGTATTCAGCGAAGGGGAAGATATTATTCATCCGGTGACCGGCAAAACGCTGGGCAAAAAGCAGGACAGCATTGGCAGTCTTACCGTTACCAAAGTAGAAAAAAAATACAGCATAGCGTCTTTTGCAGGCAGTAGCGCTTCCGCCAAGGACAGTAAAGCAAAAACGGCAAAACTTCCTGTAAAATCTGATAAAGTAGGGATAAATGTTCCTGTAAAGATGACAATATCTTTTGACAACGCTACAGAAGAAGATATGAGGACCGCCGGAAGCATTACTGCTGCAAGCAATACTTACAGGGAAAGCGGCGATTCCGATTCCTGTAAACTCATGCTGCAACGCACCGGAAAAACAGTTAGTTTTATACTGCAACAGGCAAACGGTGTGGTTATATTTTCTGGTAACGCTGTTGAACAGGACGGGGAGGTCTCTGATGCCATAAAGCCCTTATTTGCAACAGATTTGCCCAAAGGAAGATACGTTTCCATCGCAATGGGAATGATTTATAAAGATGACCCTAAACTATATCTGGTTGGGGTTGTGGACGACAGAGTAGTTGTATTTGATCCGTCCGCAAAATATGCCGTTGTTGAAGAGGTGCAGATAAAGCAGAGTCAGCTTTTAAATATTGAAATAGCGGATCTGGACGGCGACGGTCAGGATGAGATATTCCTGTCAAACGTTGTAAACAGTTCCGAGGCGTCATCGTTTGTTTACAAACATGACGGCAAAGGGCTGAAACAGATTCAGAATAAGATACCTTGGCTGTTCCGCAGTGTGCGCGATATTTCCGGTGCGCGGCGGCGTATAACAGCGCAAAAAATCACAAGCGGCGGCGATTATAACGGAGAGATATTCTATTACAAATATAACAACGGTATATACACAGAAGATACCGCTATTAAAGGCACGCTCGGGAAATTCCTTTTCGGGTTCAGCGTATATATGTCTGACAAAGGGGAGCTTTTCCTGAATATAGGAAAAGGGTCTAAACTTTCAATATCCTCATTCAAAAAAAACGAATATAACGTACCCGGATATTACGGCGACACTTTCCACGTACTGCCTATGAGGGAGAAAAAACGCGTAACGGGGAAATCTAATCCTGACGCGTATGCCGAGTATCTGGATAAACGTATATTTATTACGCCCAGAATTGAAATAGCGGATGAAGAAAGATTTGTTATAGCGCAAAATGATTTATATTCACGCATTTTTACCGCTTCGCCTGTTTTTTCGGAATCATCTATACTGCTTTTCACCTATAAATACGGTATATTGAAAAAGGTTGGCGGCACAGCTTCCCTTCAACCGGTAATTGTAGATATGTGGATTTATGAAGAGGATGGTAAACGATATCTTGTGGCGCTTACCAGCAATAATAAATGGGTTTTGCAGACGGGCGCCAGCAGTGTTACCGTATACGAACTGCCTTAGATATAGGATTATAGCGCTCCTCTTCACTGAATATGCACCCGCAGTACTGCTGCCGGTACATACTGAGTTTTTTGGAGATATCAATCCCCGTTTGCCAGCCTGTACGGTAATCCTCATATAAGAAACGCAGTTTATATTTTTGCGCTGTTTCTTCGCATGCGGCGCGTATAAGATCATGCTTCTGTCTGCGGCTGTATAAAAGTGTGGTGGTGAACGCTTCAAAACCTTCTGTGGCAGCATATTTCACTGTTTTTTCAAGCCTTATGCAGTAACACTCTTTGCACCTGTTATCAGTTTCCGCCTCCATCCTGATAAATTCACGCAGACCGTAACTGTTTTCAATAACATAATCTATCTTCAGGCGGTTGTTATATTCAATAACCGCATCAAGGCGTTTTTTATATTCGCTGTACGGATGGATATTAGGGTTATAAAAATAACCGCGCACCCTGTCCGTTCCGTACTCAGACAGTAGTCTGTCCAGCGGGTAAACAGAGCAGGGGGCGCAGCACTGATGCAGCAATATCCGCACTATTTGTTTACTTTCGGAAGGTTTGCCATAGATTTTGCAACATCTTCTTCTGAATATTCGTAATCAGTCAGTTTGCCGTCAACATAAGCATCGTAAGCGGGAAAATCAAAAAAGCCATTTCCTGACAGATTAAACAGGATTGTTTCCGTCTTGCCTTTTTCTATACACTCCAGAGCTTTTCTGCATACGGAGCTTATGGCGTGGCACGATTCCGGAGCGGGCACAATCCCTTCCGTATGCGCAAACATCATACCGTATTTGAATATATCGGACTGATGAGCGATCTCTGCCTCAATGAGACCATTTTTCATAAGCGCGCTCACTGCCGGAGACATCCCGTGGAAACGGAGCCCGCCCGCGTGGATTGCGGGAGGGGTAAAATCTTTCCCCAGCGTGTACATCTTCATTATCGGGGTAAGACTCGCTGTATCGCCGTAGTCATAAGTATATTTCCCTTTGGTAAGAGTGGGGCAGCTTGCCGGTTCCACCGCGATGGCTCGCAGCTCTTTCCCGTTAATCTTATCCCGCAGAAAAGGGAACGCTATGCCGCCAAAGTTAGAACCGCCTCCGGCGCAGGCTATGACTGTATCGGGGTATTCGCCTACTGATTCCATCTGTTTCTGCGCTTCCAGCCCGATAACGGTTTGGTGCAGGAGAACATGGTTAAGCACACTTCCCAGTGTATAATTTGTATCTTTATTTTGAATTGCCGCTTCCACAGCTTCGCCTATTGCTGTACCTAGGCTTCCGGGTGTATCAGGGTCAACGGCGAGCACATCGCGTCCGGCTTGGGTAGTGTTTGACGGACTAGGTATGACGTTTGCCCCGAACATCCGCATAAATGAACTGCGGTACGGTTTTTGTGTAAAACTCACCTTTACCATGTAAATTGTGCATCCAAGCCCGAAATGTTTCGCCGCGTAGGCAACTGAGCTGCCCCACTGCCCAGCTCCGGTTTCGGTGGTCAGTTGTTTTATCCCCGCTATCTTGTTGTAATAAACTTGCGCAACGGCGGTGTTGGCTTTATGACTGCCCGCCGGCGCGGTGCCTTCATATTTGTAAAATATTTTTGCAGGGGTGCCGAGCGCTTTCTCAAGGTTGCGGGCGCGCAGAAGCGGAGTCGGTCTCCATAAAGACAGCATATCCAGCACATCAGTAGGGATAGCTATCTCTCGTTTAACGGAAATCTCCTGCTCAATGAGCGCAGGGGGAAATATGGCTGACATATCGTCCGGCTGAAGGGGTTTCATTGTAGCGGGGTTAATATAAGGGTCCATTTTAAACGGCAGATCAGCCATTATATTATACCAGCTTTTTGGCATATCTTTTGGGTCAAGGTAAATGCGTGACATATAAAATTCTCCTTTTTATTGGCAATTACGATAAAAAATTATCAATTTTCATTAATAGGGGAGCAACAGCTCCGGTTACGATATTATAGGGCGGCAAGCGCCCACCAAAAGCGGCGCCATACAGATGCGGATGAACAGTTATTATAAGATGATCTAAACACATTCCTATTCATAAGTCGCATTTTAAAAGACACGCAGAGAGTTGTCAATAACTTTTTACTTCGCGCACCCCCAATATTTTCAAAATTTTGCGTTTTTTGTAGCAATTTACATAAAGTAAAATATAATACTGAATATGAACAAATTATCGGCGGCGGTTATTGCGGGCGGGATGTCAAAAAGGTATGGAAGTGACAAAACTCTGGCGTTGCTTGAAGGGAAACCTCTTATAAGTTGGGCGGTCGACGGCGCTCGGATATGCGGCGCTCGGATATTTGTGGTAAGTAAAGACAGCGGTAAGTTCTCTTTTGTTAAAGATGTTGAATTTGTTGAGGATAAATACGATATACAGTGTCCGATGGTAGGTATTGTTACACTTTTTAACCATACAACTGACGATGCTTTTTTTATTATATCCGCCGATATGCCGCTGTTCCCGTTTGCCTCTGTAAACACAATGTATGAGGCATTTAAAGGTTTTGACGCTGCGGTTCCCGATATAGGCGGAAGAATGTATCCGTGCGCCGCTATTTATCACAGACGGACAGCGGCAATCTTTGAAAAGATGCTGAAAGAGGGGGATTACAAACTTATGAACGCATTTGACAAGCTGAATGTAATAAAACTGGGGGAAGATTTTTTTACCCCTCATGATAAAAATATGACGGGGTTTATAAACGCCAATACCCCTTCAGATTTGGAAATGATAGCAAAAAGAAAAATATGAAATGGAAAATAAATATACTGCGCGGACAGATTGACAAAATAGACAGTAAAATTGTTAAACTTATTGACGAGCGCTTATCCGTCAGCATTGAAATAATGAAGTTAAAAAATGAGCATGGAATCCCGTTGCACGACCCTGACCGCGAGGCGGAAGTAATACAGCGAGCGGTAGAGGAAACAACGCTTCTTCCCGCCGATGAAATTCAGCTAATTTACAGGACTATTCTAAATACTACAAGAAAATACTTGAAAAAACGTTATTTGTTCTGAAATAAATATTTTTCCATATAAATATTGCTAATTTTATTAGTTCTGTAAGCTTCGGCAAGATTCCCCGTTATACGGTATTTAAGTTTTTCAACCCCATCAGGGGTTGAAAGATCTTCGCCGCTGTAATGCGCTATAGCGTCATTTATTGCATTCAGCGTTTTTTTGCCGTTGGTTGTCATAAGTTTTGCCGCCGCATACGAATCTGTTTCTACCATAATATCCATATTATAGTATGTATGTTTTTCGGTGCGTCCTACCGCGGTTGTTCCGGTAATATTCTTAACCCTTATGTAATACAGATTTTCTACTTGTTTCATTTCCACATTATTTTCAATAGAATTTCCGCCTGACTGCTTTGTAAATGGACCTGTGAAAATATCTCTGAGAAAAAAATTGGAAAGCTTCCATATAATAAATAGGAATATAAAAAATACAAGGATTATCGGTATTATTTTTAATTTTGCTTTATTCATAATGGTAATAATATATTCATTTTTTCATTTTTGCCATAAAAATCTACGCGGAATGTTTTTTATTGAGCGCGGCGATCCATGATTGTAAAAACTCCCAATGGATTGCTTTTTCACTGCTATAGTATGCTTTTATATGAAGACGAAGGCGCGCCGACAACAATGATATTTATCCCTGTACGCTCCGCCGCTTCCGCTTTCTCCGGCAATCCCCCTTTTACTCCGCTCTCTTTTGTTACAAGGCACTTAATATTAAATTTATTAATAACTTTCAGATTGTCTTCCAAAGTAAACGGACCTCTGGCGGCTATTATACGGTTATCCGTCACCCCAAGACCACGGCAGATCCCCACAGAAGAACAATCATCCAAAACCCTGACAACTGCGCCGTCAAGCAGCTCTTTAAATATAGTAAGATTTTTTGAACCTATTGTTAAAAAAAGCGGCGAAAATCTCCTCTCTTTCAGAACACTCACAGCCTCCGCCCAACATGAAACATAAATCAGACCGCTATAATTTATTTCAGGCAGCCTGAGGGGGCGTTTTGCGTTTATATAAGGGACATTCAGCCGTTCGCATACTTCCATAGCAATATTACTGATCTCAGTGGCAAAAGTATGCGTGGTGTCCGCCACAGCGGTAATATCGTTATCTTTAATAAACAATTCAAGCGTTTCACGGGAAAACCGCGTAAGGATAAGCTTTTCACCGTACAAATCTCTGAAATGCTTATACCCGTATTCTGTTGCCACAGATATTATGTAACCGCCGCTTAATCCGCAGAGGTACTCGTGTGTATCAGCCGTCCCGCCTAGAACAAGGATCATCTTATTTCAGAGTATAGCCGCGCGGGGTAATCATCTTGCCGTCAATCAGTTTCGTTTTGGTACAGCCAACTATAACTACCGCGGACATATCCACCGTCCGCATATCGAAAGCGTCAATGGTTGAAATATATATCTGACTGCCTTTACGGTATGCGTTTCTGACAGTTCCTGTTAAAAGGTCGCCCCTCTCTTCACGGAAACGCCGTAATGTATATAACAGTTGCGTTGTTCGCCGTTGACT
Source organism: Deferribacteraceae bacterium (assembly GCA_031256375.1). Classification (GTDB taxonomy): domain Bacteria; phylum Chrysiogenota; class Deferribacteres; order Deferribacterales; family JAISNW01; genus JAIRQX01. The sequence goes on along the minus strand of JAIRQX010000025.1, from coordinate 16,449 downwards.
CCATGGGTTATAAACAGCGCACACAAAATCTCCCGCGTTTACCGCGTCCACCCTTTTCTGTATGAGTCCCCATGGTGTCAGATAATCAGACATAGATAAAAATACAGTATCCTCAGTAATTGGAGCGCCTAAAAGCGATGACGCGGCAAAAGCGGCAGATACCGATGGAAGCACCTCTATATCTAATCCTTTTCCTTCCGCTGTTTCGTAAACTAAAGCCGCCATACCGAACAGTGTCGGGTCGCCTGAACATACGATACATACAGTTCGCCCCTGAATGGCTGCGCTTACAGCATAGGCGGCGCGCTCAGTTTCTCCGCGCATACCATTGCTGAAACGTTCCTGCGCGGAGGTAAGCATTGGTTCTATTTCATCTATATACGGTTTATATCCGACCACCAAATCCGCGTTTTTAACAGCGGATTCCGCAAGGGGGGAGATCAGTCCGGGAAACCCTATGCCTGCCACAAAGAGTTTACCCATAAAGCGTGTCCTTTGCCAGTGCAATCATAACCCCGCCAAAAACTTTCGCGGACAGCGCCGGTGCGGGATTATGCGCCGCAATCATAGCGGATGGTCCGGCTACTGCGGATATATCAAAATACTTTGCCGCAGCCGTAGGCTTATAAACTCCCGCATATGTTTCAAAAAGGAATTTTGGGATAAAGCGTATATGTACGTTCAGTTCCCGTGCAGCGTCTATAAGCCCCCGCTCCTCTTTTTTCAGCCATGCCGAGGCTATCAGTCGCAAATTCTCCACACATATCCCCGCTTCGTTACACGCTTCCGTCAGCGCCTCTTTTACCGCATTTGACGATATTCCTCTGCGGGTCCCAACCCCTGCCACATATATGCGGTTAGCCTGTGTGGAGGTTGTTATAACAGGCGTTGCGCCTGTTATACTGGAAACAAGGCAGCAAAGCTCGTTTGCTCCCCCTTCATGCCCTCCGGCGGCGCTTATAACATACCTTCCGGCATCATCACAAACAACCACCGCGGGATCGGTCTTTTTTGAGCTCAGGCAGGGAGCGGTAACACGGCTGACAATCCCTTGCGCCATTACAAAAATAAGCCCCCTGTACTTTGGAAAGATTTCCTGCACATGATCTGAAAGTTTAGTAAAAGAGGTTGCCCCGGGGACGGCATACTTGGAAAAGATATGAATATCCGCGCCGGTTTCATCTGAAATAATGCGCGCAAGACGCACGCCGGCAGGGGAGACTGCCAACACAGCAACTTCAAACATCTAACGGTATCCGTGGGAAAATGCCGGATCGTACAATCGTGAAAAAGTTGCCGGACTGCCTCCCGCAACATCCCCTATTATTATTAATCCATGATTTTTTAGCCCTGCCGCCATTTCCGCGATTGTTGACACGACGCCGGAAATAACCTTCTCATCCTGCCAGCTTGCGCGGTAAACTACAGCGGCAGGGGTGTCAGGCGAACGACCCGCCTTAATGACCTCTTCCGTAATTTCATTCAGCATGGCAAGTGACAGATAGATACAAAGCGTTCCCCCCGCTTTGGCAAGCGCTGTAAAATCTTCGGGGACAGGGGTGCGCCCTGCATAACGGGTTATAATAACTGTCTGCGACAGTTCCGGCGCAGTAAGTTCGCACTTTAAAGCGGCGGCGGCGGCAAACAGCGAAGTTACGCCCGGAATAATCTCATAAGGAACGGACAGTTTATTAAGCTCCGCCATCTGTTCAAAAATTGCTCCGTAAAGGGACGGGTCGCCCGTGTGGAGCCTTGCAGTATCATCCCCCCGTTTACAGGCATCGTTTATAGTTTCTATAATTTCCGGCAATGCCATTGCGGCAGAGTTATATATCCGCGCCTCTTTATGTGAGTATTTAAGAATTTCAGGGGATACAAGGCTGCCGGCGGTTATAACTGTCCGGCATTTCCGCATTATTCTAACGGCTTTAACAGTGATTAGCTCCGGATCACCCGGTCCCGCGCCTATAAAATATACTTTAGGCGTTTTTACCCCTTTCATCAATCACTCTCCTGGCTTTCCCTTCAAATCGCTGCAATGTCCGCGGTTCCACCAGTTTTACTTTGGGTTTGAACTGTAGCATTGATGTAAATTTTGCCGCGATGTTGTCCAGAAGCTCTTTCTGTTTTTTCATCTTGTCAAAGAAAAGATTATCGGATACTTCTATAGCGATCTCCACCTCGTCAAGTGCGCCTTTCTTGCGCAGATAGACCAAGAAATGAGGGGTTGTATCTTCAAAAAATTTCAGAGCATCCTCTATCTGTGACGGGAAAACGTTGACGCCGTTTACAATAAACATATCATCGGAACGACCTGTCGGTTTATCCATCTTGATAAGGGTTCTGCCACAATCACATTTTTCACGGTACAATCTTGTTATATCCCTTGTCCTGTAACGTATCAAAGGCATAGCTTCCCGTGTAAGCGACGTCAGCACAAGTTCCCCGAGTGAACCCTCCGGTAGTACTTTTAGTGTATCAGGATCTATAATTTCTGGATAAAAATGGTCTTCGTTCAGATGCATCCCTGATTTACAGAGGCATTCGCCGGATATGCCGGGTCCCATCATTTCTGACAGCCCGTAATTGTCAGTAGCTATGAGTCCGAGCCGTTTTTCTATATCTTCTCTCTGTTTCTCCCCCCAAGGCTCGCTTCCGAACAATCCATATTTAAGGCAGATATCATCTTTTGTAATCCCTTCTTTATCCATACTTTCAGCTATATGTAACGCATAGGACGGGGTACATATAAGTAACGTAGTGCGGAAATCTTTCATAATCATAAGCTGACGGGCGGTATTACCGCTGGATGCGGGGATAACGCTTGCGCCGATCTTTTCCGCGCCGGCGTGGAGACCGAAACCTCCGGTAAAAAGCCCGTAAGTGAACGCAACCTGTACTATATCAGCGTTTGACGCTCCGCCCATACACATAATCCGCGCCACAAGATCGCTCCATACATTTAGATCCCCGCCGGTATAACAAACTACCGTGGGTTTGCCTGTGGTGCCTGTAGAGGAATGTATGCGCACAATATCTTTCAGCGGCGCGGCAAGCATACCGTAAGGGTAGTTATCACGCAAATTGTCCTTTGTTGTAAACGGGAAACGACCCAAATCTTCAAGGGAATGCAGATCAGACGGCTCTATGCCTATTTCCTTAAAACACCTATTATAATACTCAATATGTTCATAAGAGTGTTTCAACACGGCGCATAACTTTTCAAACTGTAACTGTTTCATACTTTCCAGAGGCAAAGTTTCAAACAGTTTCTGCCAGTACATAATAAATATTTCCTTTGCTAAATATTAAACAGGGATTTTTCATTTATTATATCAAAACGAGCCCCTTTCAGCGCCGATAATGCCAGATCAGTGTCATCAAAACGGAATATCATTATTGCGTTGTCTCCGCTCTGATTAACAAACGCGTACATATACTCAATATTTATATTTTTCTGCTGCAAAACATGAAGTATGCCCGCAAGACCTCCGGGTTTATCGGGTACAGATATAGCTACCACATCGTTCATGCCGGCGGTGAAATCGTTATCTTTCAGCAGCCTGTACGCTTCGTCCGGTTCGTTTACGATAAAACGGGCTATCCCGAAATCGGTTGTGTCAGCAAGCGACATGGCGCGCACATTTATATTATTGCCGCCTAGAAGGCGTATGACTTCATACAGCCTGCCCGACTTATTCTCAATAAAAACCGAAATTTGACGTATTTTCATTGTTTTTTCTCCGTCCTTTTATCTATAACGCGCTGCGCTTTCCCCTCGCTGCGCATAATGGTCCTGTGTTCCACAAACCGTACCTTTGCTGATATTCCGATGCTCTCCTTAATTGATTTTTCAAGAGAGTATTCGGCGGTCTGCAAACTTCTTATCCGGTCAGAGAAAAAAACATCTTCACTTATCTCAACCTGTACTTCAATTGTGTCCATCGGACCGTTTTTGTCAACCACTATCTGGTAATACGGAAGAACACCGTTATACTCCAGCAGCATACTCTCTATCTGAGACGGGAAAACATTCACACCACGTATAATAAGCATATCATCGCTACGACCGCGTACTTTTTTCATACGCACAAACGTTCGGCCGCATGAGCAGGGTGTCGGATCAACTGAGCTTAAATCCCTTGTTCTATAACGTATCAGAGGCATTCCGTCTTTTGAAATGGTTGTGAATACAAGCTCCCCTTCAGAGCCTACGGGAAGAACTTCCGCTGTTTCAGGGTTTATAGTTTCAACTATAAAATGATCTTCGTTTATATGCAGCCCGTTCTGTTCCTCCTCGCATTCGGAAGACACCCCGGGACCGATAATTTCTGAAAGACCATAAATATCTATTGCTTTTATCCCCCATTTCCCCTCAATTTCGCGGCGCATTTCCGCGCTCCAAGGCTCCGCGCCGAATATTCCAACCCGCACAGGCAGAGAGTGCAGATCCACACCGTCATCTTGCGCCGTTTCAATAAGACTTGCCACATACGACGGCGTTCCGCATATCGCGGTGGCGCGGAAGTCTTTCAGAAGCATTATCTGCCGGTGAGAATTACCGCCGGATACAGGAATTACAGAGGCTCCGATCCTTTCCGCGCCATAATGGGCGCCTAACCCTCCGGTAAATAGCCCGTAACCGAAAGCATTTTGTATAACATCCTTATTCGTCAGCCCTGCCGCGGTGAATGTACGCGCCATAACCTCTGACCAAATGTCAATATCGTTCTGCGTGTACCCTACAACGGTAGGATGTCCTGTTGTGCCGGACGATGCGTGTATGCGGACTATATTGTCAAGCTCCGCGCTGAAAAGACCGTAAGGGTAGTTATCACGCATATCGCTTTTGAGCGTGAACGGTAACCTTCTCAGATCGTCAAGACTTTTTATATCTTCCGGCCTGACATTTGCTTTATCAAAAACCTTTTTATAGTGAGGAACTTTGTTGTAAACTAATGCGGCGGTGTGTTTCAGCCGCTCAAGCTGGAGTTTTTCCAGCTCTTTGCGCGGCATTTTTTCGTATGTAGGATTCCAAATCATGAAACTGTCTTTCCTTTATTTTTCTACAGCGTTTACCATCGCTATGTCAAAATCAGGGTTGTCATAAGGGTGTGCGTCAGGAAAATTTGAGAACAGCCATCCTTCAAACTCAGGGTTAGCTCCGGTAATTTTCACCTTTGCGCCCGGATTTTTAGGCTCAAGGGACCGTGTGGCGCTACCTTTTTCAGACATCACGAAATCAGGGAAAAATTGTGTGACAGTGACTGTAAGCGGTGTTCCTTCCAATTGTGTTGGAGTCATAAAGGGGATAAATATATCCCGGCTTTCTTTTGATTCGCGGTCAGTTAACTTTACGGTAATGCCGGTATAAAGCGCCAAAATTGACGGGTCTACCTCATCCGATTCAAAGACAAAACCGGTCAATTCAGCATCGTTTTCGTCAGTTCCATGTACATCCTGCGTTGAGGCTGTACCCTGTCCTGCGCCTGCCCCTTTTTTCCCCGAATTTTGAGAACACGCAGCTAAGAAAATTAATAAAGTACAAAGAAACATAACAGACAATTTTTTCATTACGAAAAACCTCCAAATATTATCTTCACATTATAAAATGTTTATTCAGCATAAGCAAGGATTTTTAAAGCGTTTCAAAATACTATAATTTGGCGTCAAATGCCATATGCGGGGCTTTTTCAAGTAACGGACGCAGAAGAAGGCACGCCCATGCATCAGTTGCGGCATAGCGAAGCTGCGCATCGGTCAGCTTTGAACGCGCCCAGTTTGTTTTCTGCGCCGATTTTACTATCCGTTTGCGCAGATAGTACGCCGACAGCATCCGCAGACTGGATTTCTGATGCCCTTTCATTTTTGCAATTTCACTCAGATCAATCATAGTGTTTGGAGTGAACATCCTTTCCGATTTTAGTTTGCGTATGTCATCTTTTATCCCTAACCCGATCTTTTCAGTTGAAGATTCCAAAAAGTTTACCAAACTGTCGCAGAAAGTAACAGAACGGAATCTTATTATGAAGGCGTCTGTGGGGGTGGCAAGTTGAATCAGAGATATTGGAAAATTTTGACCTTTAATAAATGAGGGGCGGCTTTCCGTGTCAAAACCCACGCAAAGTTCTTTTTTCAGTTTAACCAGAGCTTTAGACATCTCCTCCGCTGTGGATATCAAATGAATCCGCCCATTGAATGCCAATACGGGTAATTTGTTTATATACTCGGGAGTTAAATCCGGAATATCCTGTATTTCATAGTTATCATTTCCCAATATAGAATGCCTTGCAGTTAATCATTTTTATTTTTGTTATAAAACTCAAAAAGCGATACCACCTTATTTTTATCCGCCATAGGAACCGCAAGCAGATTTTCGTTTTTTATCATCTCAAAAACCTCTTTGCGATGCACAGATATCTCTTTCGGCGCCTCTATCCCCAGCTTTACGGCACGGCTTGTGACATCAATTATCTTGACCTCGATATTTTCTCCCACCATAATGCTTTCATTTATTTTGCGGGATAATATAAGCATACGTCAACCTTTACCCGGGAAAAGCGGCGCGCGGATATCCCAAGTTTCATCTTCCAATACCGCCTGTTTGGCTAATTTCCGCTCAAAATTAACGATAATTGGCGCGCGCAGATTTGCCGTCGCCTTTTTAGGATCGTCAGGTATTACGACTATACAAAACATTTTAAGCTCTGAAAGCTCTTTAACTCCCATCACTTTCAACTCACGTTTGTTGACTTTAGGCTTATAATCCTTAAAGAAAGGTTCCGGCTCAATAAGAATAAAGCAAACAGACGGATCTTCCACCGATTGAAGCCACAGAAAAGGGAAATAATCGGTATTTGAAATAATCAGATAATCACTCAGTTCCGCAAACCCCAGAAGAGGCGATGTCAGGGTTATAAGGTCATCATCCCTGTAACTTATCTTTCCGAGTTTGGGAGATGTAATTTCTGTTTTTTTGTCTGTCATTTATATTTACCTCAAATAATCCAATATAGATATAGACATAATCTGCGCCGTAATAGATAACGCATACTTATATGCGTTTTCCGCCATTGAAAGCTGTGTCGCCGCATCAATTTTATCTATATCCGTTGAACCCATATAAACCGCTTTCTGGTTCTCCCCCACGGTTTTAAAGGTTGCGTTAAACTCTATAACAGATTCCACCCTCGCCTGACGGTTCCCCGTAAGGGTAAGGCATTGCAGAAGCTGGCTTTCAACTAAATCAAGAATGCCAAGCTCATACGTTATTCCGGAACCTATTGTTCCGGTGAAGCTGTCTGTCGCAATCAGAGAGCCTTTGTCAAACCCAAAAAGCAACCCGTCAGATACACTATATTCCACATTTGCGGTATCTACAATAACATTTTGAATACTACGCCCTTTTTCATCGGTGACAGCTATTGTAATCTTATCTCCTGTTTTCGGGAACCCCAAAAACCCTTCATGATCTCCCTCAACAGAGATCAACATATCCGCGCCGATTTCCTGAAAAGCTAACCCTTTTGTACCATACTGCACAGCTTCAAAGTTTAACCCCTCGGCGGCAAGTTTGCTGTTTACTTCCGCAATAAGGTCATCCATATTGTCATAAAATTTTGCGTCCACAACAATACTTCGCGATACCTCCGTTATACCGTCAAGGTATCTGAATGTCAGCATACGCTGCATTACGGACGCCTCTGACATATCAAACAAAACCTCTTTTTCGGCAAATATATAGTTTTGCGTGTTATTGTTAATTCCCAGAGCGCCGTTAGGGCTAACTACATTATCGTAATATACAGGATCGCCCGCTGCGGAAAAGCTAAGAACTCCGTTGACAAGCCCCGCCGTAACAACAGAAGGTCCGAAATGGAGATCAAGCTGACTCTGAATATCAAACAAAACCGCGTTCACATCAGGGTAAATTCCATTCGGATAACTTCCAAGCGGATCCGGCACAGTAACGGATAAAGGGATATCCCATACGCCGGCTATCGCATCCATCCTGTGTATGGTAAATGTAGCGGCAGCGGTGAAAACTGTCCCGAGCGATCTGTTTATCCGCTGATTATCTATCCCCATCATATAAACATCTTTTTCATCCGCGGGAACAACAGAGATATTTTTTGCGCCTGAACCGGAGTGAAATACTACCTGTCCGTTCTCAATAGTTACATGTATCTTCTCATTATATAAAACAGGATTGTTATTTATGGCGTCCATTATAGCCTGTGTCATCTCGGCGCTGTTTGTAACACCCGTAAGGTTAACCGAAACTGAATGCGCTGTCATTGTTTGAGTTACGTTGTCGTAAAGCCGTATGGTAAAATCCAGAGTTGTTACCGTGTTGTTGATAAACTGTAATTGCCCTAACCTTTGCGTGAACTCTTTTTGCAGATATAAATCAGTCTTGCCCCCATTGGGTTCTACCTGATATTTCCATAAAGCGTTAAAGTTGCCGCTGAAAAAGCTGTCATCAAAGTACGGGATTGCGGTAGAGTTAAAGCCGGAATCAATATGCCATGCGCTGGGTTCCCCCGCGCCCCAAAGGTAAAAACCGTTTTGCATCGCATTGTATAAATTCATAAGCGAAGTGAAAGCATTGGCATTGTCCCCCTCTGAAGCTACATTCATATCTCCAAAGTTAAGAGCGGCTCCCGCTTTAAGATCCAACTGGAAAATTTTTGTAGCTGAACCTCCTGACGGCACGCTCATATCGTCCAGAACAAGTTTTACGCCATGACGCAACTCTATCTCCTGCCCATAATAGTTATTCACCGTTTTATCAATTATTTTTGTGCCGTTTTTGTCCCATACCTCTATATATGCCGTGCGCGTACCATCGGCATTATGCGTCATGTTCAGCCTTAAATCCCAGTGATCATCCTTGTTACCTTCATATTTGCCCGTTACTTTGGTAAATTGGTCAACTATAGGCAAACCTATCCCCTGATTATTTTCAGTTATATTCATTGTCAAACGGCTTGCGCCGGTGCGTATATCGCTTACCACAAGTCGCCCGTCCACAATAGAAACATCCACTGCATCATCATAAAGAGATTTAATGAAGTTCATAAAATCGCCCACATTATGCTCTTTTTGCCATGAGGTTATATTGGAGGGAACCTGCCCGCACTGATAATCAGAAATTCCCAACGGGTTATGAAACATAGTCGCAAGATGGGTATTCCTGTCTAAATTGACATTTTGCATTGTAAAAGTGACGTCATAAACGCCGGGGGTTGTTTCCGTCAATTTAGCCGTTACAGTGAAACCAAATCCCGCCTGCCGGAGAGCATTGTCAAACAGCAGTTCATTTTCCTCAAGGGTGTTGCCGGGATTAAATCCATTAATCCGGACATATTCTCCGTTTATGAAAAACGACACCGTACCGGTAGCGCTTATATTAGCGTGTGTCGTAAAAATTGTATTTAAACCGTTTTCAGCAAAATCATACCCTATCTCAAAAATGGTATCTTTCCCGAAAGCTGCGACAGTCTTGTCATCAAACCCCATCGTGTTATATTTAAAGCCGGTTACAGAGAGGGATGTATGGTTGCCTGTATCGGTGGTTACAAAGCACAGCCGGTCGCCGTCAGAGATTGCTTTAATCTGTGATGTAAGATCCAGCTGACCGCCTGAATTTACGGTTGTCCACGCGTTGATGTCAAAATTATGCTTAATTTCCATATCATCGGAGCTTGAATAGTTGTCCAGATCCTGAGAACCAACGTACGCGGCTGTGGCAAGCTGACCGTTAATGGTGTAAATCAGCTCGTCCATATCTTTATACCCTTTTGCCGGAACTTCTATCTGATAATATTTTCCGGCATAACCTAGGGTAAAGGTACGCTCCTCTTTGGACGCATACAGCATATTCAGGTTAACTCCCGCAGTTCCCTGTACTTTGGCAACTCCTACAGGGATGCCGTTGTGATCGGAGCCTGATACGCGTATAGAATCTCCCAGACTTGAGTTGGCTCCCGTAATCTGACTAAAAAGTGTACTCGGCGTCAGCGATACGCCGTTTACAGTATTGTACTGGCTGCCTTTTATTACCTTACTTGCCGAAAGCAGAAGCTGATTTCCGGTAATATTTGTGATGACATCCTGATTAAAACCGATCTTATTTGCAATTTGCCCGTTGTCTCCGTAGTATGTTGCAGTTGTGCCGGACTCGTATTTGAATGAGTATTTCAACCCTGCGGAAATATCCGCCGGCATTTTAACGGCGATCCCGCGCCCGGTATTTACAACCACGTTAGGTTCCAGCTTAAACGATATTGTTTCTGAAACGCTGTTCCCCCCTTTTACTGATTCGTCAGAACCGTTAGAGTCAAGCAGCATCTTATTGCCGTATTTATCATAAAGGGTCATATAGCCTGTATCCCCTTTTATGGTAACCTCTACGGTGTAGTCGCCGGTTTTCAGCTCCGGCAGATCATTAAAAACGTCTCTTGCCAGAACTTCGCCGCCGGCTCCGTAAATCTGTGACAATCCGGAGATATTGTTGGGTTTGCTTCCGAACGGCACAGTATTGGTCTGAAAACCGCCGAATATGTAGTGCCCCTGATACTTTGTATTGCCAAAATCAAAAAGCTGATAATATCTTTGCAGAACTTCTCCCGCAAGCGCCATAAGGCTTTCAGAGCTGTGATAGCCGTTATTTCCGTTTAGGGCAAGATTATTACGCACTTGGCTGATTAAATCAATAACTCCCTGTATTGCGTTATCAGTGTTAGATAGCCAGCCGTCAGCATACTGGGCGTTTTTAGTGAATCTTTCCATATCGTCTAATGTGCGCTGCATGGAGTACGCCATTACATAGTTTGATGGGGAGGATTCGGGGTTTAACAAAAGTCTCTCTTTTATAACCTTATCGCTGGCAGTCAAAAGATCGTTAAAAGACTGACGTATCCCCTCCTGATAACGAAGTGACTGACACTGGAATGTTATTCGCATACTCATAATTTTTATCTCCCTACCAAACCAAGATTATTCACAATCAGATGCAACATCTCATCTATTGCGTTAATATATCTGGAATTTGCCTGTAAAACGCGCTGAAACTGAATGAGGTTGATCTGTTCCTCTTCCATGGAAACGCCTTTTATCTGTTCCATTTTGTCGGAGAACTGGGTGTACGTCATCTGTTTTGTAATGACAAATATATCTACCTGCTGTTTATCCGTCGCGAGTTGCCCGACAAAGTAACCGTAAAATTCTTCTATGGTTATATTGTTTCCAACAGTTGCTTTTGTATATTTTACCTCTATCATGGAAAGGGCGTTTCTGTTATCCCCCGGGGCGTCGCCTTTGGATGCCGCTATAAATTGAGGGTTGTCTTCAATATGGCTGTCAACTTTAATATCCGAGGCGTTTGTTCCCTGAAAAAAGTTATTAAAGCCCGCCGCTATCAGAAAATCGGATGTATCATCGCCAAAAGAGAATGTATATCCGCTGGCTACCTTAATTTTTACAGTGCCGTCTCTGTTTGTGGTGGCTTCAATTATTCCGCCCCCCAAGCTGCCGTCAGCGCCGGAAATTTTTTCCGCTACACCGTTAAGGGTATCTTTGGCAGGGTCTATCTCTATGTTATAGGTGGTCATCAAAACCTTGTTATCAGGATCGCTTTCGTCATAAATATGAATCTGAAACGTTCCGGCTTTAACTTCATAAGGAAATATCCCGGGTTCATGATTTAGCCAGTATTCAGGGTTTACTACCGCGTTGGTTGATACAAGGTTGTCGTAGCGTACAAGCCCCTGCCCGGAAACATGAACCTTGTTTGTTTCATAGACAAGGGTATGCGCCATACTGTCAAGTTCAGATATATACCCGTTTATTATCTCATCTCGCATTTTGATATCTGCCTGAATTACCCCTCCGTAAATGTTGTTAGTAATCACGGAACCTTTGCTGAAGTAATCTCCATTATTCCATACTATGTCGTAATGATTGCCGTTGGCGGGATTTTTTTCTATTGTCAGCTCAAATGATCTTCCTCCGTCCACTATAGGCTCGCCTCCGACAAAAACGGCAAATTCCCCGTTGGGACGTTCTACAACGTTGATCCCGGCAAGAGTGGCAATTTTATTCACAAGCGCATCTCTGTGGTCACGCAAATCATTTGCATTTAACCTTCCACCCGCCTCCACACCGATTATCTTCTGGTTTAGTTCCGCTATCCCTTTTGCATAGGTGTTAATCTCTTCCACATAACCTTTAAGCCTGTAATCCAGCTCATCCTGCAGGCTTGTAAACATTTCGCGGTCATCGCGTATCTGTGTGGCAAGCTGAGTGGCAGAGGCAAGGAGCTGTGTGCGTTTTACATAAGATTCATCGGTGTGGTCTGAAGCGGTGGATAAATCCTGCCATGCGTTAAAATAGTTGCGTAACGCCTCTCCAAGACCTGAACCCCGCTCCAGTTCATTAAAATATAGCCTTATCCTTTCAAGGGTATTCTGAGAGCTTTTCCAGTAGGCAAGAGAGGATGATTCATTGCGTAAGGTTTTTGCAAGCAGTTCATCATATACGCGGATTACCTCAACTACGTTTACGCCGCGGCCGAAAGTCCCGTAAGAGTCCGTCTGATAGAATGATGACGCCAGATTCACCCTCTGGCGGGAATAGTTTGGGTTATTAATATTGGCTATATTGTGACCTGTAACATCAAGCTGCGCCTGACTTGCATAAATCCCCGTTACGCCTGTGTACAACATTGATAATAAATTGCTCATATTTATTTTCCTCTCGTAATTATTTCCCTCTCGTAATGTTCGCTTCGCTCACACTCGAGCGCAACGCTTCATTGCGCCGGAATAAATCCGGCTTAATTCCGCTTGCTGCAACAAACTTCATCGCTACCGCTCTATCGTTTGTTGGGCGGCGCTTTGCGCCTTAACCCCACCAAATTGCTTTCGCAATTTGACTCCCCGATGGGGAGTCGCTTGTCATTTTACTCTCGTAAAACTCCCCTCGCTTATGCAAAGGTCGTACTCGAGCGTTTCGCTTTATTAAGCCGGAATAAATCCGGCTTAATACCTCAAAAATCATACGCAAAAAATATGCCACTCAACGTGCCGCAATTATAGGCGAAACTTCTATAATGCTCTTTGTAGGAGCGCAGCGGCGCGCCCGGAACACGGCTTAATACTATCCCGTTCATTTTCAGCGCCTATCCGACCCTTTGCATAGAGGACATCCTTCTGTTGCCCCCGTTAGGACCATATCCGGCGGCTGACACATTTGTCAGACCCGACTGTGTGAAAAAATCGTTTATAAGCCGGTTGTTTGTAGCATATAGAATCTTCAGGGAAATATTTTCCGCATGAATATTAGCGACGAGTTCGGTTACCTTATCACATAAACCGGCAAGCTCGTCCGCTATTCTTGTAGCCTCTGCATCCCCTTCCGCCGTTTGAGCTTTTTCCCGCGCAACATAAATAATATCCAATATTTTTAGCGACGCTACATTTTGCTCCGCAGCGATTTTAGACAAAAGGGCATTGCGCGCTTCGCTTTGAATACGCTCTTTGCGCAACAGGGCTTCTTTCCTTTTTGTGATTTCAACGGTTTTTTCGATTAACCAAGAAACAATGGCCTGTTTTTCAGACGCCATTAATTCCGAAAGCTCAGAATACAGACTTACCTGTGATTTGAGCACTTCAACCAAATGTCTGATGTTTTCCATAATGATGTCCTCCATGCTTTTTTTTAGCTATGCAGGACAATAGGAATTAAAAGTACCGGCCGCCCCTCTTAAAGGGTCCGCTGATTAGAAGATACTGCTGCGCGCTTTGTCCATTATTTTGGATGCGATATCAAATCCTGAAACATGATATTCGCCGCTTTTAATTCTGGACCTGAGCTCACTGACGAGTTCTTCCCGTACTTCTGAGGCTTCCTTCAGCTGTAATGTGATCTCCGCAATATCACGCGTGCGTGATGATAACTGAACACTATCAGCGGTTGCTTTTAAAGAAGCCGATTTGCCCGCTTCCCCTCCGCGCTTCCCTTCCGCCTTTTTAGTGTCGGCAGCTTTATCACCCTTGTCTGTCGTGATGAACTGCTTATCGTTGATCCTCATTTCAAACTCCCCGAATTTCCCGGAAAAAAGAAATTCGTTTTATTCCTATCGTCCTATTTTTACAAAACTTTAGTTATTTTTTCAATATTTTTTTTTTATTATCCTATTTTGTTTAAAATATTTCCGTTTCTGCGGGGCATACACCCGCGTAGATCCGTATTTTTGCCATTTTTGCCGTTTTCAGGATATTCCTTAACAAGCGTTGTTTTCAGTTGCTCAAAAAGCATATCTGCAATGCCGTTCCGGCTGGTTTTAGATTGAATTTCAGCCATCTCCTGATCAAGCATATCTGTAAATATCTTTTCCGCATTGCTTTTCTTAATCAAACCTCCGTCCATAGTGGCTGTACGCATGGTTTTCAGCATCTGGTGCGTAAATATAGCTTCAAACCCCTGACACGCTTCTCTCAGCTTGTCTTCTTCGGTGCGGGTATTTTTTTGCGCTATCGCCTGTCCCGCCGTGGCGCTTCCGGCTGTTGTAATCATTATATCACCTCAAGTTGCGCGTGGAGTGCGCCGGCGGCTTTTATCGCCTGAAGAATTGAAATCAGATCCCTCGGAGTTACCCCTATCGCATTAAGAGCTTTTACTAGGTCGCTTACGGTAACCCCTTCCGGCACAATCATAAGTTTGGCTGTATCTTCCGCCATTTCAACCGCAGGTTGCTGTGTTACGGCTGTTTGTCCCATTGAAAACGCATCCGGCTGGCTTATCTCAATATTATTGGTAACCGTGATGGTAAGATTTCCGTGAGCCACAGCAACTGTGCTGATTCTGACTTCGGAACCCATGACTATTGTACCTGTGCGTTCATCCAAAATTACTTTGGCAAAAGTTTCCGGTTCTATCTCAATGGATAAAACAGAGTTCAAAAAATCGTAAAAACTGCCGGAAAGCTCTCCCGGCACTTTAACCGTTATATTTGACGGTGAGCTTACGCTGGCTATCTCCGCGCCCATGAATGTGTTGATAGCGGTTTTCGCGCTGATTACGTCTGACAGAGAGTATTTGTTGAAAAAAAGATTAAAAGCCCCTGAATCCATAGCAAACACAATCTCTTTTTCAACTGTGGCTCCGTTTGGAATACGACCTGCCGTAGGGTGATTTTTGGTCACGTTAGCGCCGCCCGCAGATGCGCTTAACCCGCCGACTGAGATAGGTCCCTGTGCGGTAGCGTAAATCTGACCGTTAGGAGCGGACAGCGGGGTAAGTAAGAGTGTTCCCCCTTCAAGGCTTTTTGCATCGCCAACGGATGAAATAGTTACATCTATAGTTTGTCCTGCTCTGGCGAACGGAGGCAGTTTTGCGGTAACCATAACCGCTGCAATGTTTTTTACTTTCACATCGTTTTTATTTACGGTGATTCCCATTCTTTCAAGCATATTTGCGAGAGACTGGGTGGTAAATTTTGTCTGGTCTTTATCTCCGGTGCCGTTAAGCCCTACTACCAGCCCATAGCCGAATATTTGGTTTTCTCTGATTCCTTCAACATTTGCCAAATCTTTTATCTTTACAACTGCGTTGGCGGAAATGTTTAAAGCCAGTAAAAATGTGATTATAAATATCTTTTTCATATTAAACTCCTAAAATGGCCATATCCAGTCTATAAAGGTGGCAAGCCAGCCCTTGCGGTTAGCGTCCGATATGACGCCGTCCCCGTAGTAGCGAATCTGCGCGTCTGCTATCGCTGTAGAAGGAACAGTATTGTTTGCGTCTATATCTTTTTGACGTATCATCCCTTTTATGGCGATTGTCTGTTTTTCCTGATCAACTATAATCTCCCTTTGCCCTTCTATTAAAAGGTTGCCTGAAGGGAGAATCTCAACTACTCTTGCGGCAATAGTTGCTGAAATGCTGTCCGATCTTGCTTTACTTCCCTGACCGGAGAATGAATTGCTTGTAGATGCCCCTATTGTGGGATCAAAAGGTCTGCCGGTATTCAGAAAGTTATCAATGCCAAGATTTGTGGGTAACCCGAGGATACTTGTGATAGAGGCGTTGTAATCCGAAGTTTTGCCTGTACTGGTATTATTGGAGTTATTTGCTGATGCGGATTCCACGATTCTTACAATAACAACATCTCCTATAAGACGGGCTTTGTAATCAAGGAATATTGTCCCGTGACTGCCTACATCAGCCCACAAAGACGGGGTGGGTTTTTTCATTGACTGTTCCCTTTCATACTCTTCCATCTCCTTCTTATAACCACCGGAAGGGATGTCGGCAGAGATAGGCGCCGCCTGTTTAGCGCCGCAGCCGGCAAATAACGCCGCTGTTGCCAAAATTAACGCTTTTTTTATGATTTCTTCCCACATACTCTATGTACCTCGCAGGTTAATCTTTAATGAAAAGAAT